>JACQYK010000099.1 GCA_016208255.1 Deltaproteobacteria bacterium
GAGGAAACTCTTCAGATCGGCTTTTGTTACGGAGGCAAATTAGGCCGGGAATTTATCCGCAAATTCGCGTCCAATGGTTGGTTGACGCCCAACTGGCCCAGGGAATACGGCGGCCTGGGCGCATCCGCCACTCTGACCTTTGCTATCCGTGAAGCCATGTCCTATGCCAGGGTGCCGGCGGCCTTTGTGGCCGCCCACATGGCCGGACCGACCATTATGCACTTCGCCAGCGAAGAGATGAAAAAGGCCTGGCTGCCGCGCATCTCGAGCGGAGAAATTGAATTCGCCCTGGGATACACTGAGCCCCAGGCCGGTTCGGATCTGTCTGCCCTGAATCTTCGAGCAGAGGACCTGATTGCAAAAGACAAAGGAGACCATTTCCTGCTCAACGGCCAAAAGACCTTCAACACCCATTCCCACGTGGCCGACTATCACTGGCTGGCGTGCCGTACAGACCCCGATGTCAAGAGGCACAGGGGGGTATCCATTATGATCGTGGAGCTGAAAAGCCCCGGCATCACCATTCGACCCCTGATAACCATGGCGGGCTGGCAGACCAATGAGGTGTACTATGATAACGTGGTGGTGCCCAGGGAGAACCTTGTGGGAGAGAAAAACCAGGGCTTCTACTATCTCATGGCTGCGCTGGATTTCGAACGGATGTTTCCATTGGGTTCCTACCGGCGGCTCTTTGAAGACATCGTCCGGTACGCCAAGGAAACCGAGGTCCACAGCCGGGCCTTATGCAAGGATCCGCTTGTCCGGCAGAAGCTGGCCGGGGTGGCCATCGCCTTGGATGCCGCTGATCTCCTTTACTACCAGCTCGCCCACATCCTGGATTCAGGGCAGATTCCCAACTACCAGGCCTCCATGCAAAAGCTTTTTGCCACCGAATTGGCGCAAAGCATTACAAGGACCGGGATGGATGTCCTTGGCCTCTTCGGCCAGCTCAAGAAGGGCTCAAGATGGGCCGTTTTGGAAGGACAGGTGGAGCATTTCCATCGATGGAGCGTTGTGGAAACTATCTATGCCGGCACCTCTGAGATTCAGAGAAACATCATCGCGCTCAGGGGACTGGGGCTTCCAGCCAAGTAGCAAAGAGAAGGAGAAAAACTATGGACTACGACCTAAGCGAAGAGCAGAAGATGATGAAACAGGCCGCGCGAAAATTCCTGAGCAAGGAATGCCCCAGCGAGTTTGTACGTAAAATGGCCGAAGATGAAAAGGGGTATACCCCCGAACTCTGGAAGGGGATGGCGGACCTGGGCTGGATGGGCCTGTTGCTCCCGGAAGAATACGGGGGTTTTGGAGGCCAATTTCTGGACTTAGCGGTCCTTTTGTCGGAAATGGGGTACAGTTGTCTTCCGGGCCCATTTTTTTCAAGCGCGGTCTTGGGGGGCCTGACACTCGTAAAGGCCGGCAATCAAGAGCAGAAGACGAAGATCTTGCCCGAGCTTGCCGCCGGAGAACGTCTTTTGACCCTCTCCCTTGTTGAACAAGACGGCACCTGCCAACCAGAAGGCATAAACCTTGATGCAAAGCCGCAAGGCGACCGATATATTCTGAACGGGACAAAGCTCTTTGTCCCCGATGCCCATGTGGCCGACACCATCATCTGCGTTGCCAGGACGGACAAAGCCACGACGGATCCCTCCCGGGGACTAACCCTCTTTCTTGTGGATGCCAAGACCCCGGGGGTTAGGATCGAGCTCCTGAACACCATGGCGGGCGACAAATCCTGTGAGGTGGTCTTTGATCAGGTGGCCGTTCCCAAAGACAAGATCCTGGGAGAATCCGGCCGGGCATGGGCCGTGCTCGACCCCATCCTCAAAATGGCGGCGGTGGCCAAGAGTGCAGAGATGAGCGGAGTTGGTGAAAGGGTCATGGATCTGGCGATCCCTTGGATCAAGGAGCGGGTCCAATTCGGCCGTCCGGTGGGCGCCTTTCAGGCGGTCCAGCACCACTGCGCCAACATGCTGACCTATCTGGACACTATGAGGTTCATGACCTATCAGGCCGCATGGCGGATCAGTGCGGACCTCCCTTTTGACAGAGAGGCCTCCGCCTGCAAGGCATGGGTGGGCGATGCCTGTCGGAGCCTGGTGGGGCTGGGGCACCAGGTCATGGGGGGGGTCGGATTCATGGAAGAGCATGATCTGCAGCTCTACTTTAAACGGGCCAATGCCGCAGCGCAGATGTTTGGAGACACCGATTTCCATCGAGAGATAGTGGCCCGGGAAATGGGTTTGTGAGAAAAACAGCTTTGGTTGAAACCACGCGGAGGTAAATATATGAAGCACATCCGATACATAGCCTGTCTTGACCAGATGTATCAGAGTCAGGGATTCCCGCCCTATAACTGGTCGGAATATGATTGCAGCCCCTGGACCCCCCTAGAGAAGAGTTTGAGTGAGGCCTGCATTGCGTTGATCAGCTCTGCAGGCATCTTCAGGGATGACCAGACGCCCTTTGATCCCTGGGCCGTAAACGACTTGAGCTTCCGCGAGATCCCCGTCGACACCCCTTTTGAGCGGCTCAGGCTGAACCACAACTATTTTGATCACAGGGATGCGGTAAAGGATCTAAATTGCGTCTTCCCCATCCATCGCCTCAAAGAACTGGAGCGGTCCGGGGTGATTGGCCGCCTGGCTTCAAAGGCCATGACCCTCGGTATGGGACGACTCTACAAGCGCACCGCGCTTATGCAGGAGACCGTGCCAAAAATCGTCCAGATTTTAAAGGAAGAAGGGGCCGATGCCGTTCTCCTTTTGGCCGCCTGACCTTTAGACCACCAGTCGGTCGGTCTGATCGCAAGAAGCATCGAGGAGGCCGGACTCCCAACGCTCTATCTGGGATCCTGCAGGGACATGATGGCCCGGGTGTGTGCCCCGCGAAGCGCGTTTATCAACTTTCCCCTGGGGCATCCCTGCGGTAAACCGGATGACAGGGAATTGCAGACCCGTATCTTGAAAGATGCCCTCGAGGTTTTGGTCACCGCCCAGAGTCCCGGTACGTTGATGGATCTGGGCTATGCGTGGGACGTCGCATTCGATTGGGAAACCTATCAACGGGATATAAATGATATGCTTGAGGAGGAGGGCTTGGCGTTTCAAAAATGGAAGCCCAAGGCATAGGGCCGTGGGCCTTGTTTAATCAGTTGGTATCTTAAAAGGGCCCTGCCCGAGGCAGGGCCCCTTCTTCCTCATCTTTGCACCGGCAAAGGGGCTTTACGAACCTGTGGAAGGTAGTAGGAGCTTCTGGTGCTGCCATGGACCCGGATGATGTCCGGCAACTTGTGGCCGTACTCTAAGAAGTCAGGGACCGGGCTATGATTCTGACATTACTCCAGACAGGTATGAGGATCGGAGAACTGCTCAATACAGTTATGGAGGACGTGAACCTTAAAGAAAGACGGATCGAGATCTAGGAGACGGGCAAGACTAGAGTAGGTAGATCCGTTTATGGAGTTGGAACGACCCATTTACTTAGACCTCGTGGCTCAGGACTTCCCCACGCTGAAAATTATTGCCGGGCATGCTGGATGGCCTTTGATGCCGGAGATGATAGCCGTATCCAGGCGAAATTCCAATATCTATATCGACATTGCCTCAGTTTGATCCCAAATACATCAACATGGCTGGCTCAGGATGGGAAACCTTAATGAGTTTCGGCGATTCCGTGCTTTAGGACAAAATCCTCTTTGCATCCACGTGGCTTTTAATGGGCAGGACAATCAAACGGTTGGCGGACTGGTAATGGAGCTACCTTTGAAGGAAGGAGAGAAAGATGGAAGTGGCTCTATAACAATGCGGCCAGGTTCTTTAATCAAGAGTCTTTAAATTGGGCTAAATTGGGGTCGGGCCACGGCAATATACTGATATAACATAGAATTGTGTCAATGTTGGTATCTAAAAGTGGCCTATATTGAGTTTTTTGAAGTTAAAAAGAGCGATATAGGAAAACCGAATGGGCAAAGCGACATTATATTCCAGGCTGTATCTGGCATATCACCCATCGATGCAATAAACGAGAATTCTTTCTCGGATTTTTAATTGATCGCCATCGATATTTGCAGTGGTTATATCAGGCAGAAAGAGATATGGATTGACGGTCTTAAATTACAGGATCACCTTTAATCACATTCACTTGCTCGTTGCCGATGATGGAGAAAGAGATGTCCTTCCCAATTCAATGCAATTGGTGGCTGGAAGAACGGGGCAGGAATACAATCAGAGAAAGAATCGAAAAGGAGCCTATTGGGAAGAATGGTATCATGCCACAGCGGTGGAAAGTGGTGATCATTTGGCACGATGTATGGCTTATATTGACCTGAATATGGTGCGTGCTGGGGTGGTCGGCCATCCGTCTTCCTGGCCTTTTTGTGGGTATAACGAGATTCAAAAACCTCGTAAGAAAAATGTAATAATCGATTATGAAAGATTGCAGGGATAGTTTGGAACCGGGACCTATGAGAAGCTAAGGGAAATTCACAGAGGATGGATTGAGGAATACCTGAGAGAAGAATCGCAAACGCGTCAAGCCGAATGGACGGAAAGCATTGCTGTTGTTAGTAGTTTTATTGAAAATATAAAAGGACTATTAGGCTTCAAGGCCATTGGACGGGATGTCATCGAAGGTGGAGGGGGTTATCAACTCCGGGGGGAAGAAGTTTTCCTGAGTTATTGACCATTAGGAACCTTTTTCAAAATCAGGTTCACCAGTAGAGTAGGGAGGGGCGAACCCCTCCCCCTCGTCAAACCGGACGTGCGGATTTCCCGCATCCGGCTTTCCCTTGGACTTCACCAAATGGCACACGTAGGATAAC
>JACQYK010000136.1 GCA_016208255.1 Deltaproteobacteria bacterium
AGCAAAGTTTGATTCGAGGCAGGGCATACACTATAGCCCGTTTCGGGCTTTGGTGAAGGCCTGTCCCTGGATTTAGTTAAACAATTTGCCCGGCAAAGAAACTCCCAGATTCAGGTCGGACAACCCCAAGAAAAACCCCCTCGGTCCTCTCTGTTAAGCAAGCTCATCTGTTTCATGTCAAGATTACTATGAGACCATTAATAAGTCTGAAAATAGGTTCCGAGCCTAACAGCCTATTTTCATGTCCCGGCCTCCTCGGGAGGCCTCCTGTATTAGGTCGGCAGAGCCGACCGGCTCGTGGTGCCACGCCCCAAAAGGCGGGGCCTGGCGGTTTAAGACGAAAATAGGATGCTTGACTCAAAGTGCCTTTTTTCATATTGGGTGGTGTCACGTCCCTGACGGGACATGACTGTTTAGCATCATATCAAGAAAAGGAGTTTTTTGTCAAAAATGATACGGTATACGAAATCTCACCTGGTCCACGGTTATGCCAACCAAACCCTGGCTGTCGATATGGGGACCGGCGACATCCAGATTCATAAACTCGATCCGAAAATTAGGGACTTTTTTATAGGAGGCCGGGGGTTGGGCTTATATTTCCTACATAAAAGAATAACCTCAAGAACATCGGCCTTTGATCCGGAAAATCCCCTGATCTTTTCTCCGGGACCGCTGGGGGGTATTCCTCAATTCCCGGGGACCAGCAAGTGCATGGCCATATCGCTTTCTCCCATTACCCATATCCCGGGTGTTTCCAATTTTGGAGGGCATTTCGGGGCCTACCTCAAATACGCCGGATTCGACGCCCTGGAGATTACCGGCAAGGCCTCCGGGGACACCCTTCTGGTCATTGATGGTTTTAAAAACGAGATCTCTCTTTCCCCGGCACCGGCCATTGATCAGGTTTTTGATCTGGAAAAAAAACTGGTCGATCAGTTTTTGAGTCAAGGTTACGGTAAAAAAGACATCGTCTTTACCTCCACCGGTATCGGGGCCGCCAATACGACCTACGGCTGTATCAATAGTCACTACTTTGATCCCACCAAGCCGGTGGACGGAACTCGAGGTCTGTTCAGGACCAAGCAGGCCGGGAGAACCGGGTTGGGAACGGTGATGATGGATAAACATATCCGGGCCGTAGTCGTCCTGGCCGAGTATCCCAAAGGAGAAAATCCCTATGGAGCCCATGATTGGGAACGGGTTAAAAAAGCGGGGGTTCGGCTTCATAATGTGGTCAAGGAAGTCGATCCCAACTCATTACAGATGTCCCGTAAAGGCTCGGCCGGCCTGATCTCTTTCATGAATCAGGAGGCTTATCAATCCCTGCCGGTCAAAAATTATCAGTTTGGATCAGACCCCCAGGCTGGGCAAATCTGCGGAACCACTTATGCCGAGCGTTTATTCGAACATCGCGGTATGGATGGTTGTTTTCCCGGCTGCAATTTGCGGTGCACCAAAGGGGGCTGTGTAACCCTGACCACAGGCCCGCGAAAAGAACGGGTCTGGGTGGATGGCCCGGAATATGAAACCGCCGCCGGATTCGGATCCAATCTCGGCATGTGGAATCCCGAGTTTATCATGGAGGCCAATTGGCACTGCGATAATTACGGCATCGACACTATCAGCGCCGCCGTAATCATGGCCTTGATTATGGAATGCTTTCAGCGGGGATACCTGACCGAAGAGGATACGGAGGGTTTTCAACTGAATTGGGGCGATGAAAAGGCGGCCTTGGCCTTCATTCACCAGATCGCCCGTCAGGAAACCGAACTGGCCCAAACCGCAGGAAGGGGCATGATCGAGCTGATCGACTGGATAGGCGGGAAATACGCCCTGAGAACCGGGAAACCGTCCCCGGTCAAAGAAATCGAGCGTTTTGCCATGCACACCAAGGGGCTCCCCTTCTCTCTCTACCGGACCCACCGGTCTCTGTCCATGCAGGGCTCCTATGCCGCGGCCAGCGATATCGGCGCTCATCATGCCGCCGCCTGGCTGATTAAGGTGGACCTGCTCGGCGCCTTTCCCACCTTTGAAGCCAAGGCCAAGGCTTTGATTACTTATCCCCGTGTGCGCCTGGGGAACGACAATCTGGGTTTGTGCAAACTTCCCTGGGTGGATGTCTTCAATCCCGAATCGGAAAAGACCCGGGATGGGGACAAATACATCAATCCCGCCTCCCAGGAAATCTATGCCGAATTTTATAACGGGATGCTGGGCACCAACATGCCCTGGGAAAAAATCTTCGAGCAAACCGATCGGGACATCAACCTACAGCGGATTATGAACATAATGACCTATGGAAAAACCACCGGGGATCATGATTGGATACCCGACCGGGCCATAGGACCGACCGATGATCAAATCTATGCGGCGGAAATGGAATATAATGATAACGAAGTAAGCCGGATTTTGGAGAAACCCCTTTCGGACATCTCGGTTATGCCGATCAGGGACAAACGGAAAATTCTGATGAATTACCGAAAGGAACAGCTCCGCAAATTAATTCAGATCTATTATCAGGAACGGGGCTGGACCGATTCCGGAATCCCCAAGATCGAAACTTTGAAAAGGATAGGCCTCTGGGATTTTTTAAATGAAGAAACCCGAGCAAGAATCGATGGGCTTCTAACGGCTTAAAGAAGTTCCCAATAAAGAACCTCGATTAAAAAGATCGAACCTGTCTTTAAAACCTTTTTGTCAATTTCCTTGACCTGCGGTTCAGCAGGTTTTCCTTTTGGAGGCTTCCGGTAAACCCCTGCCGAAAGCCTCCAAGAATATCCCTCCCCCCCCTTTTAAAGAAAGGAAAAGGCTACTTGGCCGGGGGCGGTTGGAAGGTCAACGCCGCTGCTTCCGCCTGGCAATCCCGTGTCGGTTTGAGACCCTTGGCCCGGACGGCTGCCAGCTCGGCCTTGGCCCTTTCGAGATCGGCTCGGAAGGTTGGATCGGCATGCAACCTAGCCACAGTACTCGCTCCTATGTGCCGCCCTTCTACAATGTCACTCTGCCAATGGACCCCGCAAACCACCCGGCTTTCGCTGAACGCGCGGCCTCGGGCTAATATGGCATTGGCATTTTCCGGATCGACCTCGGCGAGGACGAGGGCCCAGGCCCATCCCAGTGAAGAATGGCCGGAAGGATAAGAGCCGTCCACCGCAAGTCTTTTTTCCGCGTCCGGGGTACAACTGGCCTCCTTGTTCAAAACAAAAGGACGGGTTCGTTTATAGGCATTCTTGGCGTTGTAGGTGGAGAGACCCGCATCGGACAAGGTACGGCGCAGCAACTGATAAAGAAAAGGGGTGTCTTCTTGGGTGATCGGGGCATTGATGGCGCAGGAAAAAGTTTCGGCTGCTGCTGGAAATCTTAACTCCGCTATAAAAAAGGGGGGTATTTTTAGTAACATGGGCAGGTGAAATTTTAAAGCTTTTTTTATTCTCACCTGGACCAAAGTCAAGTCTCAAAACGCCGATATGGAGGAGAATATGTTTGCTGTCCGTATTGTTTAAAGTTCTTTAATTTCTCTGTCGATCCCTTTAGAAAGTAGATACCGCATCATGGCGTTATATGACAAGCCTCGTTTCTGAGCGACAACTCGTATCCTCCCTAATAACCCGGGATCCAGTTTTAACGATATTGATTTCAATTTAGGCCTGATGAACGTGTCATCGGTTTCCTCCATATCCTCCCAAAAATCAGATGAAGAATGGGTGGCCCAGAATTCTCTTTCCTCTTTTTTAGTTTTAAACTCCGGTATCTTAGGCATTTTTACCTTCCCCGTCTTAAATAAAGTTTCTTTTCCTTATTATCCATAGTGCGGGCGGTAATCACTTTTGCTTCTCCGGATCGAAGAATAATATAGACCACAAAAAGATAACGTCCCCCGGTCGTTTGCCCATAAAGATAGCGGCGGTCATTTCTTCCCTTTCGAATATACGGGGCATCTTCAAAAGCAATCTCTTCCACTTCATCAGGGCTGACCCGATGATGAGCCACATGATCAATATTTTCCTCATCCCATTTAAACGAACGGATATCCATTACCATTCAGTATAGCAAAGTAATATACAGTGTCAATACATTTATAGTTTTATATCCAATTTAATTTAGGTAATCCCAATGAAAGTTAATGGGGCGATCTGGTTCACTACAGAATAGATCTTAGTTGTTTTTCAATCTCCCCTTTGGGCAGGGCCCCGACCTGGCGGTTGATCAGTTTTCCCCCTTTGAAAAAAAGCAAGGTGGGAATGCTCTGAATGGAGAATTGTCCGGAAGTACGCTGGTTTTCATCGGTATTTAATTTAGCGAATTTAATCCGGCCGGCATATTCTTTGGCCAACTGATCAATGATCGGGCCCACCATCCGGCAGGGCCCGCACCACGGGGCCCAGCAGTCCAGGACCACCGCTCCCGGAAAGCCCAGGACTTCCCGTTGGAAGGTCTGATCAGTGACTTCCAGCGGATGGTCCAAGGCGGCCTGGGCCGAAAGAGGGGCACGGCATTTACCGCAAACAGGCTTATCCTTTAACCGGTTTTTAGGAATACGATTTTTAGCTCCGCAATTGGGGCAGGTAATGATGATCGTATCTCTTTCCATTTTTGAAATCCTTTCTATCTTTTATTGACCCAATAAATCCCCAGGGAAACCAGCCCTAAGGCGATCAGCAGCCAGAGACTCAAGGGCTCCTTCAGCAATAAACTACTAAGAAACACACCAAAAATGGGGGTGAAAAAAGAAAAGGCCGACAAGGTGGTTACCGGATAGATGTGGATCAAGTAAAACCAGGCCCAGTAACTCAGAAAAGCGACAATGACGGTCTGATAAAAAAGCGAAAGAAAAACCGTCAGATCGATAAGGCGAATCGGGTCCTTTTCCAGGAAAACACTCAACAGGAAGAGGATGGGAGCTGAAAAAAGGAGTTGATACAAAAGGGTTTGAAAGGGGGTACATTCCTGGGTGAAATAACGTTTGATATAAACAGTGGTGGCCGCCCAGCCCAGAGCGGCCAAGATCATCAGAAAATCTCCGAACAAGACCTGGGTCGAATAATGGAAAAGCCCTTCGGAAAAAACAATGACCAGACCCAGGAAAGCCACGGATAACCCCCCCAGGCGACGCCAGGTGAGTCGATCCCCGGTCAGCAGAAGGTGAGCCCCCAGGGCCACCCAGAAAGGGGCCGTATATAGAAAGACATAAGCGCGGCCGGCCAAGGTGAAACGCATGGCCAGATAGATAAAACAGAATTCCACTCCAAAAAGGAAGCCAACGACCAGGGCATGAATCTTTTTAAACGAACGGGGAAAGAGGGCTTCCCTTTGATACCTCATCCATAACAGCATTAATCCGGCAGCAATGAGAGAACGAAGTCCGGCGGCAAAGATCGGTTCCACCCCTCGGATACTGAATTTGATGGCGGCCATATTTCCACCCCATAAAAAGCAGAGGAAGAGAAGGATGGTTACCGCCTTTAAATCAAGATGGGGTTTAGTGGGATAGGGACCAGCCATATCAAACCCTCATGCCTCACTTTTTGGGTGTGACACTACCAAACATGAAAATATGCATTCCCCCTCACCCAACCCTCTCCCCCGGCGGGGAGAGGGAGCTTCCTCCCCCTTGAGGGGGGAGGATTGAGGTGGGGGTGATTAGGAAACTATTTCGCATTAAACAAGGTTGAAAAAATCCCGGGCGTTTTGGGTGGTTTTCCGGACCGCCTCCTCTATGGCCATCCCTTTTATTTTGGAAAGTTCCGTAAGCGTCTGCAGTACCTGGGCCGGAGTTGAAACCTTCCCCTGATAGGGGGTCGGGGCATCCGTTTCGATCAGGATTTGTTTTATTGGGGCGGCGATTACCGCCTCCCGGTGTTTGGGACTGTAAATAAGGGCCGGAGTAGCCGAGATATAATAGCCCATTAACAGCAAATCTTTTAATACATCAATCGGACCGCTATACCAATGAAAAACCGCCTTTTTTACGTTGTGTTTTCGAACCGATTCATAGGTCTCCAGATAGGACAGGCGGGAATGGACAATGACCGGCTTATCATTTTTCCAGGCCAGCCCCAATATCTCCTCAAAAACACCCTGTTGGATTTCTCTGGCCAGGGGAATTTTAAAATCCAATCCTATTTCTCCGATGGCGACCGCCTCAGGCAAGTGTTTTTCGATAAAATCCAGGTTGTCCCGGACGCCGGAAACAGTGATATTCCAGGGATGATATCCCAAAGCCGGAAAGATGACCCCCCCATATTGTTTGGAAAAAGCGAGGTTTTTTTCATTGGAGGCCCTATCCGACCCCACGGCTATTATAGCGGACAGACCTGACTTTCGGGCTTCCAGGATGGCTCCTTCCGGATCGGAGATCTCATCCAGATGGACATGGGTATCAATAATGGGGATGTGCATCAGCTTGTTTCTGGTTGCAGGTTCCGGGTTGCGAGTTATCGTGCAGGAAGAAATTTCCCAGATTCATAACCGGCAACTGGTAACCCGTAACGGCTTTATTTTAACTGCATCTGGAAAAACCGCAGGAATGACAGGTCAGACATCCATTTTCATGGACCACCTGCCCCCCGCAATCCGGACAGGAGCCCATGACCCGTTCTTCATCCTCGATCTTGGTTTGGGTGTAATTGATGATCACCCGGGCGATGGCATCCGAGCAGGAAAGGACCTGATGGCCGTTCCCCCAGGTGGGAGAGGGGCAGCGGATCCCGGAGATCTGTTTCAGGATGGAAGGCAGGCTGACCCCGGATCTCAAGGCCAAAGAAATCAAACGTCCGGTGGCCTCAATCTGGGATGAGGCGCATCCTCCGGTTTTGCCCATCTGGGCAAAGACTTCGCAAATCCCTTTTTCATCGGAATTAATAGTCACATAGAGTTTGCCGCAACCGGTGGAGATCCTTTCCGTGATCCCCAGGGTCCGGGTCGGACGTGACCGGGGACTGATCTTGGAACTATCGGTGCTTTTAGTAAGGTTCAGGACCTGCGTCTCCCGGCTGCCGTATCGATAAATGGTCACCCCCTTGCATCCCTGATGATAGGCCATCAGATAGGCTTTCTCGATATCTTCCGGGGTGGCCTCATGGGGAAAGTTGATGGTTTTAGAAACCGCGTTGTCCGTATGTTTTTGAAAAGCGGATTGAATTTTAATGTGGCTGGACGGGCTGATATCATGGGAAGTGGCAAAAAGGACTTTGACGTCCTCGGGAATTTCCGGGATGTTCCGGATCGAACCTTCCCGGGCAATCTGTTCCATGAGTTGCGGGGAATAGAATCCTCTTTCTTTGGCCATTTTTTTAAAAAAAGGATTGACCTCGACCATTTGGGTCCCATCTAAAACCGTCCGGTAATAGGACACGGCGAACAAAGGTTCAATTCCGCTGGAGGCCCCGGCAATGATGCTGATCGTCCCGGTAGGGGCTATCGTTGTGGTGGTGGCGTTACGCATTCCGGAAATTTTTTGGTCCGGTTGATCAAAAACACTCCCTTCGAAATTGGGGAAATTGCCTCTTTCTCCGGCCAGTTTTTCAGACGCTCGCCGGGATTCGTCTTCAATGGTACTCATCACCTTTTCTGCAATTTCCACCGCCTGCGGCGAATCGTAAGGAATATTCAATTGGATCAACATATCGGCGAATCCCATAACTCCCAGGCCGATTTTCCTGTTCCCCTTGCTCATTTTTTCAATCTTGGGCAGGGGATACTTATTGACATCGATGACATTGTCTAAAAAATGGATGGCGGTGTGTATCAGGTTTATGAGTCGTTTATAATCGATCTCCCCTTTCTTAATCATCCGAGCCAGATTGATCGAACCCAGATTGCAGGATTCATACGGGAGCAATGGTTGTTCACCGCAAGGATTGGTGGCTTCAATGGGGCCAAGGTGAGGCGTAGGATTGTCCCGATTGATCCGGTCAATAAAAACCACCCCAGGCTCCCCGCTCCTCCAGGCGGAATCGACAATCTTGTTAAAAATGGCCTGGGCGGATACCGACCGGGTCTTCAGACCGCTGTGCGGATTGATCAGGTAGTATTCTTGCTTGTTTTCAAGAGCTTCCATAAATAAGTCCGGGATTAAAACCGAAATATTAAAATTATTCAAACGGTCGGTCTGTAATTTTGCTTCAATAAATTTTTCGATGTCCGGGTGGTCCACGCGAAGCAGGCCCATATTGGCCCCCCGCCGGGTCCCACCCTGTTTGATGGTCTCCGTGGCCACATCGAAGACGGTCATGAAAGAGATCGGCCCGCTGGAAATACCGTGGGTGGATTTAACCATATCCTTCTCAGGCCTGATTCTGGAAAATGAAAAGCCGGTTCCCCCGCCACTTTTGTGAATAATGGCGGTTTGTTTAATGGCCTCAAAAATGCTGTCGATGGAATCCTCGACCGGCAGTACAAAACAGGCCGAGAGCTGACCCAAAGAGCGGCCGGCGTTCATCAGGGTAGGAGAATTGGGTAAAAATTCCAATTGGGTCATGACCTGAAAAAATAATTCTTCGGAATTTGGTATTTGATCTTCCCTCCCGTAAAGGGCATCGGCCGAAGCAACCACCCGGGCAACCCGCCGGAACATATCCTCGGGTTTTTCAATGACCTGCCCTTGGGCATCTTTCTTTAAATAGCGCCTATCCAAAACGATTTTAGCATTGGGAGTCAATACCAGGGGGGAAGTTTGAGCGGTCATGACCTGATTTCCTTTTTTTTAATTCTTTTATTTATTGTTTTTTAACCCGTCATGTCCCGTCAGGGACGTGACACCACGATACGGTCAGCTTCGCTGACCTTTTAGAAGCGGCCTCCAAAAAGGCCGAGACATGAAAATAGGCAAGTTGGGACTCAGAACTATTTTCGTTTAAAGGGAGATAGAGAGTTCTCTCTCAGATCCGGTTCAAATACAATACATGGGGAGAATATATATTAATTCTACAATAGGTGGTATTATAATCTTCCCGGGGAAAATTTCCAAGTGATTTTTTCCCGCTTGTTTTTCACCTGAATTTGATTTCGGTTCCCGGAGGATGGACGGAATACTTACTTTATAAATTGGGCCGCTTTTAAAAACAGAAAAAAAATTTACAAATTGCTTTTCCAGGGCCAATATGGTAAATAAATCACCATAGGTCCTCTGAGTAAGAAAATACCTGTAAATAT
>JACQYK010000152.1 GCA_016208255.1 Deltaproteobacteria bacterium
AAGGCCCGCTTGCGGTCACTGATCATTATTTCCCGGTCAAACTCGGCGGTAAAGCCGGAGACAAAATCCGGTTTTATTTTATGCTCCGGGGAGGTTATTTGATCGCTCATAATTCACATCCTTAACTTGGTGCGGTCCTTCAGACTTTGGGTTAGTTTCCTCCAGATCTCCTCCACCTGCCGGCGGGTTCGCTCCGGGGATCCGGAGTTATCCACCATCAGGTCGCAATATCCCTTTTTTTCCTCCACCGACATTTGTGAACGGATGAGGTCCCTGGCCAATGCCTCAGGGATCCCATCCCGTTTGATCAGACGTTTTAACTGCACTTCCTCCGGGGCATAAACCATCAGCAAATGATCGAACAGGGACTGCATATTGGTTTCCAGGAGAAGGGCGACTACGACCTGGAGGATGACCGGTCCTTTTTCCCGGGAATAGCCTTCGACTTGCAGCAAAAATTCATCCCAGATTCTCGGATGGGTAAAACTTTCCAGCTTTCTAAGTTTTTCCGGGTCCTGAAAGACGATTTCTTTCAGCTTCTTCCGGTCGAGGTTTTTATCAGCCGAGAGGACCTGTCCGCCAAAAAAGGAAACGATATCCTGATAGGCCGGTCTCCCGGGTTTTACGACCACCCGGCTCAGGACATCAAAGTCGATGGTCCGGGCTCCCATTTCCTCCAGCAGGCCGGCCACGGTAGACTTTCCGGTGGCGATACCGCCTGTGATCCCCAGGAGGATCGGGGGCGAGGAAAAGGACCTGAGCCGGGCCATAAGCTCCGGTCTGCGAAGCGATCGGTCCTCGTCTCGGATGGTGTTCACGCCGGTTTCCTTATTTTTCCTTTAAAACTTTTTTGAGAAGATTCAGGGTATTTTTCTTGGCCTCCTCCGGAGTCTGCCCTGCTCCTTTAGCCGCTTCCTCGAATGTTTTGTTAGTGATGGCTTTCGGATTTCCCATTTCGTCATCCGGCATTTCGCACCCGCAGTTATAACACATCGTGGTCACCTCCTTTCCTGAGTCGGATCTTTCAGGTTCTGAAAATCGTACTCCAGTGATTAAGTATAGCCGCTTATATTTTCTCCTAAAGAGAGGCCGGCAGGAGCTTTTTGCTCTGCCGTCCATTTGGTGCCTCTTTGCGAATTCATCAGTTGGGACGTTTAATCCAATTATTATTACAACCAGGATAGTTACAGTTATCAGGTAAAAAGTCAATAAAGCGAGGAAGGTATATTTCAAGGGAGCTGAAGGAATGGGTTCATCCATTTTTATTTTGACCCTGCTGCCGGTAAAAGTTATATAATACTGGCAACATCAGGATATTAGTTTACCGTAAAAAATCTCCATTAAAAAGAAACGAAAAAAATCCCTGGGCCGGGAAGAACCGGGCCCCGGGTTGATTTGAGGAGGATCCCATGAAAAAAGCGGAAGACCAGGGCCTTGAGGGCCAGGTGGCGATCGTCACCCGGGGGGGGGCGCGGGAGGGGACGGGATCGGAAACGGGAGGGCGGCGGCGATCCTCCTGGCCAGGGCCGGCGCCCGTGTCCTGGTCGTCGATCTGAAGCTCGAGCCTGCGGAGCGCACCGTCTCGATCGGCTCGACGTCCTGGTCAACAACGTCGGGATCGGGAGCCGCGGGTCGGTCGTTGAGGAGACTGAGGACCGTACCGGACTCTTGATTTTCCTTTTGACCAATCCGCTGAAAGACGATAGCATAAAGGGCTATTGGAACACTTTCGATATCAAAAATAAAGGTCCATCTGGAAATATCGGGTTTGAAACTATCGGTTTTCAACCCGAAACCGAGAACTTTTTGTCCGGCCAAGGAAATCAGGGAATTGCCCGGAAGCGTACCAAGGACCACCGCACAAACAGTCCCGCAGATTGAGACAGCCAGGACGAAAAAGGACCATTTTCGGAAGGAAACTGAGAAAAAAAGGAGCAAACCGATGCGGATCTTTGTCATTTCAGCCCTCGTTTTGGTCTCTCTGTTTTATTTTACTCCCGGACATATAGATCCTCCCGCTATTGCCGCTTTCAGCAAAGGCCCCCATAGGGGCGCCCCCGGACCAGGCGGCCCGGTTCCCAGGAGGATACTACCTTCCGGAGATCGTCTTCGGTCAGGTCAATCCATCGCAGCCCCCGGCGGAGATTTCTGGCTGGCCTGTCAGAAAGATGGAAATTTGGTGCTCTATCGCAAAGGACAGCCCTTATGGTCCGCCGGAACAGGCGGCAGGGCGGTCAGGTCCTGTGTCATGCAGAATGACGGTAATCTTGTCCTATACGGATACTCGGATGAGGTGGTTTGGGCATCCAACACCCAAGGCAATCCAGGAGCCTATCTGGCCGTCCAGGATGACGGGAACGTAGTCATTTATGTCCCGGAATACCCCATCTGGTCCACCGGCACCAACCGATAACCGGCCAAAGGAGGATTCGGATGAGCGAAGTCTATGACGTTTTGATCAAGGGCGGCAGTGTCTATGACGGTGTTTCTGAAAATCCGCGCCTGGTTGACGTGGGCATTGTCAAAGATAAGATCACCCGGATCGGCGACTTGCCAGAAACGGCTGCAAAGATAATAGATGCCGGGGGACTGGCGGTGATGCCGGGCTTTATCGATGTGCACACCCACTCCGATTCCCCTTTTCTGATGAGCCGTCGATTGCGGGAACAGGCGCCGAATCTTCCCTCGGTCAAGGGAAACTGGAATTACCTCCTTCAGGGCGTTACCACGGTCATTACCGGCAATTGCGGCGAAGGCTTTGCCGATATGAATCATTGGTTCGACTTTCTGGAGAAACTGAAATTCGGCACGAATGTCCTTCATCTGGCCCCCCACGGACAGATCAGGGCCTCCTTATTCGGGGAAAATCAGCCCTGCGTCCCCACGGCCGCCCAACTGGAAGACTTGAAGGCCAGGACGGTCGAGATTATGGAGATGGGGGCTGTAGGACTGTCTACCGGACTGGTCTATGCCCCCGGGTTTCATGCCCAGACCTATGAAATCGTGGAGATGGCCAGGGTAGCCGCTCGATGTGGAGGACTTTACGTCTCCCATATTCGGGATGAATCCGGCCGGGTTTCGGAAGATCAGGACCGGGGGGTTTTGAAAGCGCTCAAGGAAGCGCTCGAAATCGGCCGCCGGGCGGAACTGCCGATCCATATCTCGCATCTGAAAATAGCGGCTCCCTTTGAAGGAGCAAGAGCGGGGGAGGTTCTTGATCTTCTGGAAAGCGCCAGAGCGGAGGGGTTGGATGTCACCGCCGACCAATATCCCTACGCCGCCGGATCCGCTCCCCTGACCCTTCTGGCTCCAGCCCAGTTCCTGAAATACGGCGGGGTCAAAGAGGAATTCAAGACCAGGGAAGGCCGGCGGGAGATCCGTCGCTCGGCGGCTGTCCTGTTCTCCTGGCTGCCGCCGGAAAAAATAATGATCAGCGAGTGCCAGTCTCACCGGGACTTCGAGGGGTTGAACCTGAAAGAGATTTCGGAAAGCATTTCCGAAGATCCTGGGGATGTTTTTGTAGACCTGGTCTCGGCCGAACGGCCTCCCTTGGCCGTGTTTTTTTCCCAGGATCCGGACATCATGCGTGAAATAATGCCCCACAGCTATGTCTTCACCGCCTCCGACGGATGGACCTGTCAAAAAGACCATCTGAAACCCCACCCCCGCTGTTATGGGAATTTCATCAGAAAGATCAAAACATACAGTCTGGATGAAAAGGTACTCAGCCTGGGAGCGGCCATCCGGTCCATGACTTCGCTGCCGGCGGAGAAATTCAAAATCAAAAAGCGGGGACAGATTTCCGAGGGAAATTATGCGGACCTGACCATTTTGAATCTTGACCGGCTTTCGGATGAGGCCACTTACCTGGATCCCCATCGCTACCCCAAGGGGGTCGAGTACGTGCTGGTCAATGGTATCCTCGGAGTCGAACAGGGTAAACCGACCGGCCTGGAGGCCGGAAGGCCCATCCGGAGGGATTGATCCTGGCGAATCCGTATGGTCCTGAAAAATGGGCATTCACCATTCGAGATGCATGCGGCCGATCGAACGATTCAGATAGGCTGCGGCGGAGACGCGGCCGCTGATGGGCCGGGCTGGAAATAAACCGCCATGCCCCGCCAGGGGCGTGGCATCAAGAATCATAAAAAATATTTCGCCTTACGCCTTACGCTTAACGCCTAACGTATTTTCTCCTTAAGGAGTTGAAATGAAAACCTCAGGGAAAAACAAGTTTGATCTCGATACCCCCTGCCTGGTGCTTGATCTGGACCTTCTGGAGACAAATCTCCGGAAGATGCAGGACGCGGTCAACCGGGCAGGAAAGAATTTGCGCCCCCACGCCAAAACTCATAAATGTTCACCCCTGGCCCAAAAGCAAAGGGAGGCCGGGGCCATCGGTATCTGTGCCGCCAAGGTCTCTGAAGCCGAGGCCCTGGTCAAGGCCGGTCTGGGTGGAATTCTGGTCACCGGGCCGGTGCCGACGCCGGGAAAGATAAAGAGGCTGGTCGAAATCCTGGCCGTGGATCCTTCCCTGATGGTGGTGGTCGACCACCGGGAGGGGGTTAACCTGCTCGACGCGGCTTTGAGTGAGAGAGGCCTGTCGATGGACGTGCTCCTGGATGTGGATGTCGGTTTGCATCGGACCGGGGTGAAACCGGCCGAGGCCCTGGAGCTGGCCGATTATATTCTTTCCCGCGAAAGGCTGCGTCTCAGGGGAATTCAGGCCTACGCCGGCCAGGTGCAGCACATCCGGTCCTACGACGACAGAAAAACAGCCTCACACCAATCCCTGCAGGAAGCGGTTCCCCTGTTTCGCGAGTTAGAGAAGAAGGCGGAAACATGCACCATCTTCAGCTCTTCCGGTACCGGGACGTTTGATATTGACCTCGCCGTTCCCGAAGTCACTGAACTGCAGGTCGGATCCTATGCCTGCATGGATGCCGAGTATCTTGATATCGGTTCCGCGGAAAACGACCGGCAATTTACCTCCTTTGGTCCGGCCTTGCGTCTGCTCACTACGGTAGTCAGCACCAACCAAAAGGGTTTTGTCACGGTCGACGCCGGGTTGAAGTCCCTTTACCGGGATGGAGGCACACCGAAAATAATCGGATCAGAGTCCGGAATGACCTATACCTGGTTTGGTGATGAGTACGGGATGGTCATCTGCCCGGACCCTGTCGGGCTTCCCCCAATCGGAACCGTCCTGGAACTGGTGACCTCCCATTGCGATCCGACCATCAATCTGTTTAATCAATTCTACCTCATCAGGGGAAATGACGTCGTCGGCGTCTGGCCGATCGATCTCCGGGGATGCAGCCAATAACGGGCTTTGGCCGGGGCCACCCAGTCGGTTGTCCGGCCTGGACCATAGTCCTAACCTGTAAAGGATATTTCTCCGGGCTCCGGTTTTAAGAACCGCGCCCGTTGGGTGAAGAGGAGTCTTTTCATGATCATCATATTAAAACCAAAAGCCACCAAACAGGACGCCGATGAAATCATCGCCAGGATCGCGGACCTGGGTCTGAAGCCGCTCTATATGCCGGGGACGGAACGGACGGTTCTGGGGGCTATCGGCGACGAAAGGGTCCTGGCCGGTCTGCACTTGGAAAGTCATCCCCTGGTCGAGCGCGTCACCCCGATCCTGACCCCCTATAAAATGGTAAGCCGGGATATCCACCCCGAAAATACGGTGGTTAAGATCGGCCGGGTCCCGATCGGGGGGAAGTTGTTTGTGGTCATTGCCGGTCCCTGTGCCATTGAGAGCCACGACCAAATGACGGCCACCGCCCGGGCGGTTAAGGACGCCGGGGCTCACTGTCTGCGGGGCGGGGCCTTCAAACCGCGATCAAGCCCCTACAGTTTCCAGGGCCTGGGCATCAAGGGCTTGCGTATTCTCCAGGAAGCCGGCCGGAAGACCGGACTTTCAACCACCACCGAGGTGGTCGAGGCCGGAGATGTCCCCACGGTGGAACGTTTTGCCGATGCCTTCCAGGTCGGGGCTCGCAATATGCAGAACTTTCGCCTCCTGACCAAGCTGGGCCGCTGCCGTAAACCGGTGATCCTGAAACGCGGTATGGCCGCTACCGTGGAAGACCTGCTTCTGGCCGCCGAGTACATTGTTTCCGAAGGAAACCCCAATGTGATCCTCTGCGAAAGAGGTATTCGCACTTTTGAAACGGCGACCCGCAACACCTTGGATTTAAACGCCATTCCTTTTCTGAAACAGACCAGCCACCTGCCCGTCATCGTCGATCCCTCGCATGGCACAGGGATCCGGGACTTCGTGACGCCCATGGCCAAGGCGGCGGCGGCCTGTGGTGCGGACGGCCTTTTAATCGAGGTTCACAACAATCCCAAGGAGGCCCTTTCCGACGGGCAGCAATCCCTCTATCCCGAACAGTTTGCCCGGCTGATGAAGGAATTGCGCCCATTCGCCAAAGCCGCCGGAAGGGAGCTTTAGTTCGAAAATAGATAAAAGTTCAAAGACGGTTATCTCTCGCCCGCTTCGCTCGAGAGCGCAGAGAACCCAGAGAGACCATTTACAGGTCTGAATCCCTGAGAGGGGGATTCAGACTACGGACTCAGCCTCCGGCAAGAGGCGTGGCAGCGCGGGGACTGGTTTTTCATTGCAGTCCTCTCAACCGCAATGAAAAAAATCAATCCTTTCTCAGTGATCTCTGTGGGCTCAAGCGAAGCGGGCGAGAGAGCAAGGGTTAATACGATAATAAGTTCGGAGTTGGTGCGATACCGTAAGAGGGACATAAGGGCCTAACATGGAAAACCTGGTTAGAACCAGTCATCCTATTATCACCTTAAGCACGGATTTCGGATTGGAAGATCCCTATGTCGGGGTGATGAAAGGAGTTATTCTGGGAATCAATCCTGAGGTTCGTCTGGTGGACCTGACCCATGCCTTATCTCCTCAATACCTCCTGGAGGCGGCCTTCATCCTGAATTCGGCCTTTCCCTATTTCCCCCGGGGGACCATCCATCTGGCGGTGGTGGACCCGGGTGTGGGCGGAGATCGGCGGCTCATGGCTATTCAGGATGAGGATGGCATCTGGATCGGCCCGGATAACGGTCTTTTTTCCCTGGTTCTCAAAAACCACCCCGAAGCCGGACTGTTTCACCTGAAAAATCAGGCTTATTATTTGGAAACGGTTTCCCCTACTTTTCACGGCCGGGACATTTTGGCCCCGGTAGCGGCCCACCTCAGTCTGGGCCTTTCCCTTTTGGGGATGGGAGAAGCCTTTTCCGATCCCGTATTACTGGCTATCCCCGAACCGGAGATTAAAAAAAATGGTATTATCGGACAGGTTCTCTGGACCGATCATTTCGGCAACCTGATAACCAATATCAGTGAAAAAATGCTCCTTCCCTTCAGGTCCGCTCCGGGATTGCGGATCTTCATCGGGACTCATGAGATTTCCGGAATACATCAAAGCTATAGAGAGAGCCAACCCCGTCGTTTACTGGCCCTGATCGGCAGTGGTGGCTATCTGGAAATTGCCTGTAATCTGGGCCGGGCCGAAGATTTGATCGGCTTCAGGGCCGGGGGGGATTTGAAAGACGAAGAGGTGTGTGAATTAAATGCTGAGGTCTCAAGGAGTGAAGTGAAAAACGTGGAAGACAAACCCTTGA
>JACQYK010000153.1 GCA_016208255.1 Deltaproteobacteria bacterium
GATTTTCTCTATCTCTACTCCAACGTCGCCGGGACCGCTTTTTTGTCTTACGCCTTAGAGGAAATAGATCTCGCCGAACAAATAGAACCCATGATTGAATCGGCCATGGGCGGCTTAAGTGCCTTTCCTGTTTTGGGCGCCATGGTTTCGCGGCTGGTATCGGCGATAATGGATGGGACAGCCAACGCTTTTTTAACCTTAAGGATAGGACTGATCGCTTCCCAGTACTGTGTCCCCCTGACCCGCCTGGAAAAGAAACCGGTCCGCAGGCTGGCTGCCGGCCGCGCTGCCAAACTTTTAGGCGGGATTGTCGTTGAAGGAACCCAAACTATCAGCCGGGTCATTACCAAGGCGGCCGGAAAAAAGATTGTTTCCGCCGGGAGCGCCTTGGCCGACAAAACAAAGCAGGGACTTCAATCTCTTTGGCCTTTTACTCGAAAAGCCGGAGAAGAAATAGAGTCCTGACGGGTCTGATCAATCGGCTTGACCCGTTTACCTTACCTGCCTATACTTGAGGGGTTTTTTCAAAGTTTTGATCAAACCGTCAGGCCACGCTTTTGGTGGCGTGATACCTGCACCAGGCAGGCCGTGACACCACGAAATCATAAAAATAGGCCGGATCAACGATTAGTCTCAAAACCTATTTTCGTACAAAATTGGAGTCACCATGATCACGTGTACCCAGGCTATCAAGGAAGAATTTAAGGATAAAGACCAAATACTGACTACCAAGCAAATCGTTGACCAAATTCAGAAAAAATATCCGGGAAAATGGAAAGGGATCACTATTAGAACCCACCTCATCGGCTGCAGCATCAACCACAAGTCAACTAAGTGGTATCCAACCTTCCAGAAGTTTCTCTATACCATTGAACCGGGGAAAGTGAGGCTTTTTGATCCGGAAAAAGATGGGGCCTTTAAACAGTTGCCCAATACCTTGAAGGTACAACTCGTAGCAGTGGTATCGGACCCAATCGAAGAAAAAAGTCCGGGAGTAAACCCCGCCCTTCAAAAAGATTTGCGAAAATATCTAAGAAGGGATATCGCCCGGCTTGAGCCCAGGTTCAAACTTTTTAGCCAAGAGGGTCTTGATGTCTCAACCGAAGCCGCCAAAATCGACATCCTGGCAACGGACAGCGAAGGCAACCTGGTGGTCATTAAGCTCAAGGGAGGGACTGCAACTATCGGCACTCTGGATCAAATCTTAAATTCCATGGCTTCCCTGAAAAATGAGCTCGGGGAGAGGAGCATTAGAGGCCTCATAGTGGCTAAAGATTTTGACAATGAGATAGTCCTGGCGATGAAAAAAACGACCAACGTCTCTCTGGTTAAGTATAAAGCAAAATATGATTTTGAAGCAATCGGATAAAGTTTAGAAAGGAAACAGTTTGCCCCGCAGCGCAGATTCTGGAACCATCCCCCCGCTCGCCGGTCGCCGTCGCTATTTCTACGGCTGGAACATCGTGGCTGCCGCCTTCCTGGCCAATCTGGCCTACGCCGAGCACTATACCTCGGTCCTTGGTCTGTTCATCAAGCCGCTTCAAGCCGAATTCGGGTGGAGCCGCAGCGCCATCGCTGGAGTCCAGACCGTTGCCCGGGTCGCCGAGGCCCTGGTCGCGCCGATGATCGGTCCGCTGGTCGACCGAAAGGGGCCTCGCTTCCTGATGCCCATCGGGGCGGTCATCGTCGGTCTGGCCATGCTGGGTATAACGCAAGTCAGGGAACTCTGGCAGTTTTACGCCCTGCGAGGGGTAGCCGCGGCGGCCGGCTTCACCCTTATGGGTGCACTGGTCACCAACGTGGCCATCAGCAACTGGTTTGTGCGAAAACGCGGGCGCGCCCTCTCCATCGCCCGCGTTGGAAATAATCTCAGCAATGTCATCTTCGTGCCGGTGGTTGTTTTCATCATTGCCAATCACGGCTGGCGCAACGTCTTCCTGGTCTTCGCCATCTTCACCTGGCTGACGGTGATAATTCCCTCCACCCTACTGATGCGGCGCCGTCCTGAGGACCTGGGCCTGTTGCCCGACGGGGACCAGCCTGACCGGAACGCTCAAGATCCGGTTGACCGGGATCAGGCCGGGGCCGGGGTCGCTCCATCCTCTGAGCCGGTCTGGACTCGCCGGCAGGTGCTGGCGACGGCAAGCTTCTGGCTCCTGGCCCTTTGCATGGGAATCGACAGCATGGCCCTGCAGGGATTGAACATCACCCTCGCGCCTTACATTCAGGACCTGGGCTACAACGACACTTCCCTGGCGGCCATTATGACCTTTCGTGCTCTGGCCATGGCGGCCGCTTTTCCGGTTGTGGCCTTCATCGCCGAGCGCAGTCAGAAGACGTTGTGGCGCGTCCTTCCTTTTGTCGTTCAGGGTACAGCCGCTTTTCTCTTTCTATTTGCGGGAGAGCCGGTTCTTCTCTGGGTGGCGGTCGTCCTGTACGGACTCGGTATCGCCGCTCTGACGGTCATCATTGAAGTGGTCTGGGCCGAGTACTTTGGCCGGGTCAGCCTGGGACTGGTCCGTTCGCTCGCTTTCCTGGTGGCCTTCGGATTCGGTGCCGCCGGACCGCTGGTCATGAGCGCCATCTTCGACCTGACCCAATCCTACCACCTCGCCTTCCTTTTGCTGGGGGTCCTGTTCGGAGTCGCGGCGGTGCTGATGGGAATACTGCGACCGCCACGAAGATCCGGTCGGATCGATTTGAAAAGTCTGACAACTTAACCGGGAACCATCAGGTCGAATCATTTTTCTTCTTGATCCTGTCTTTTACTTTCCTTATACTCTGTCCACCCCAAAACCACTTCTTAAAAAATTAGGAGGGCCATCATTGGTAAAGACGCGAATGGAAAACCGGCCATTGTCGGGACCGAACCGGCTAAACGCAAAACGACTGTTCTGGATATTTTTAGGCATACAGGCGGATTGACTTATGGATTCGCTTTTACCAGACATCCCTTTGCGTGAGCATTACCGGCGCACCTTTTTCAACCTTGTTTATCAGGCCCTTGTTGATTGAAAAAATACCGGTTTCCTGGTTTTATAGTATCCCCAATAATTTTTATGGATCTGAAGAGGGGCCAAGGGGAAGGCGCCCCTTTTCAGAGTAAGCCTATAGCAGCCGGCAAAAGTCATTATTAAAATAGCCAACCCATGGAGGATTGTAAATGGCCAGAATAGCTTATGTGGAAAAAGAACAGGCGACTGAAAAGACCCGGGACATCCTTAATAAGAACCACTGGAGCAATATCTTCCGAATGCTCGGGCATTCGGAATCTCACCTGTACAACTATTGCCGTCTGGGGAATGCCATTCGTTTCAAAGGTGAGCTTGATCCGGGTTTGCGGGAAATCGCCATTACCCGGACGGGCATCCTCTGTCACTCGGATTATGAAGTCATGGCCCACCAGCGTCTGTGCGCAGCGGCCGGGGTCTCTCCAGAAAAAATCGGCGCTCTGGAACAAGGGGCCGAGGCGGATGTGTTTAGCGATGTTGAAAAAGAGGTCCTGCGTTTTACCGACGATGTGGTTAAAAACGATCGGGCCGGCGATGAAACCTTCAATGTCCTGGTGAAGCGCCTGACCCCCGGAGCGCTGGTCGAACTGCACCTGGCCATCGGATTCTACATCATGACCTCAAAATTCCTGTTGACCTTTGATATTGATCTACAGTCCTGAGCCGGTTCCTCTTCTCCGGAAGAAGGAACCGGCTCAGGACCCACTTTAGTGCGAAAATAGGTTTCGAGGACACCCTTAGATCATTCCTGTTTTCATCCGGCTTCCTCCGGAAGCTTTTTTTAGGTCGGCGAAGCCGACCGTATCGTGGTGTCACGTCCCTGACGGGACATGACGGTTTACCGGGTCACCAGAGAACCGTTATCAACGATAATATCCTGACCATTGATGAATTCACCGGCCTTGGAGGCCAGGAGCAGGGCCGCCCCGGCCAGATCCTCGGCTATTCCCAATCGGGGTACCGCCTTGTTCTGGGCCGTCACTTCAATATCGGGGCGGTCCCAGAGGGCCTGGGATAAGCGGGTCTTTATCAACCCGGGCGCGAGGGCATTCACCCGGATCCGGTACTTCCCCCACTCAAAAGCCAGAATTTTAGTCAAATGGGTCAGGGCCGATTTGGTGATGGAGTAGGCCCCTTCTATATTACCCCCGTTTCCATAGGCGGCAATGGAGGAGGTATTAATAATACAGCCTCCATGTTCCTTCATCCAGGCCTGAAAAATCAATTTGGATAAGATATAGGGTCCTTTTAAATTCACGTCAAAGATTTTATCCCAGGCTGATTCTTCAACATCAGCCAAGGGGCCGGAAGCGGGGTTGGTGCCGGCGTTATTCAACAAAATATCCACCCGGCCGGCCCAGTCCATGCTTGCCTCAACCAATTTATTACGGTCATCCGGATAAGAAATATTAGCCGGAACGGCCAATATTTCAGCCCCGGTTTCCTTACGCAGTCTTTCGGCGGCTGCATTAATACCCTCCGCTTTGCGGCTGCTGATAACCAGTTTGGCCCCGGCCAGTGCGTAGACCCTGGCAATTTCCTCCCCGATCCCACGGCTGGCCCCGGCGATTAAAGCTGTTTTGCCCTCCAGTGAAAACATCGAGGCGATGCGTTCTTTATCCATTTTTTTTATCCTCCTTTAACGATTATCGGTTCAGACGATTTCCCTAGATTAGTTAATGGTATCAATTTAGCTGTTTGAAAATCCAATTCTTTTAGTTTTTCATAAGGCTAAAGTGTTACAATTAATTCAATCCTGGACTGAACCTTAGACGGCAAAAGCCTCTTCGGGGATTCGGACGCAACTGGTCTCATCCTTTTTGAGGATCTCGCACTTGGCCGGGACCAGGGCCGTGGTCCGCTGAATGAAGAACTTGGCCCCTTCGATCTTGCCCAGGTAGAACATCTTGTCGCTTTCTTTGTCGGCCTGGGCCAGACCTTTGGTCGCCTCCAGGGCCATCCAGAGGTGGAACCAGCCGCAGAGGGTGTCGCCTACGCAATTGAGGAAATCGCAGGCGGCAATCAGGGGAATGAAGGGATTCTTCATCAACAAACCGGCAAAATCCATGGCCGTGGCCAAAATCGCGTTAACGGCCGTTTCTACAACCGCCGCTTCATCCTTCAGGCTGTCCAGGCCTTTGGCCTCGGCGATATGGGCGTTGCCTTCGGACATGAGGTTCATGAAATGCTTTCCTTCATTCATGCCCAATTTGCGTCCCAGGAGGTCCATGGCCTGGATGCCGTTGGTGCCTTCAAAGATGGTATTGATCTTTTGGTCCCGCATCATCTGTTCGACGGGATATTCCCGGCAATAGCCGTAACCGCCGTAGGTCTGCACGGCCAGGTCGTTGACGACCAGGCCCATCTCCGTGCAATACGATTTGACGATGGGGGTCAGCATTTCCACCAGGCCCGACCATTTGCTTTTTTCTGTGTCGGTTCCCGCCACTTTCTGCTGGTCCATGGCCCAGTAGCAGAAGAGGCAGAGGGCCCGGATGCCTTCGGTGACGGACTTCTGTTTCAGGAGCATCCGGCGGACGTCGGGATGCTGGATGATGGGGACATACCGCTGACCGGTGAAGAGATTGTTGCCCTGGAGCCGCTCCTTGGCGTAGGATAAGGCGTGCAGGTAGGCCGCGCCGGCCAGGGAAACGCCCATCATGCCCACGCCCTGCCGCTCTTCGTTCATCATGTGGAACATGATCTGCATGCCTTGCCGCTCCGCGCCCATGAGGTAGCCGATACACCGGCCGTTGTCACCGAAGTTGAGGGTGCAGGTGGCGTTGCCGTGAATACCCATCTTGTGTTCGATGCCGCCGGTGTTGACGTCGTTGAATTCGCCCAGGCCGCCGTCGGAATTAACCCGGTATTTGGGGACCAGGAAGATGGAGATGCCCTTGGTGCCGAGCGGGTCCCCTTCAATCCTGGCCAGGACGGGATGGATGATGTTTTCCACCAGGTCGTGGTCACCCGAAGAGATAAAGCACTTCGTGCCCTGGATGGAATAGGTTCCATCGGGATTTCTCTTGGCCGTTGTTTTCAGGGGACCCAGATCGGAACCGGAACCCGGCTCCGTCAGACACATGGTACCGGCCCACTGGCCCGAAAACATCTTGGGCAGATAAATGGCCTTCAATTCTTCCGAACAGAATTTTTCCACCAGTTTAGCCGCCCCGTGGGTCAGGCCGGTGTACATCAAAAAAGCCTGATTGCAGCCAAGAAACATGGAGCTGGCGCAAGCGGCGACGATTTCGGGGAACCCCTGCCCCCCCCAGTCCGGACTGTCTGAGGTGGTCATCCAGCCGCCTTCACAGTATAGTTTCCATAAATGATGGTAGGCTTCCGGTACATAGACCTTGCCCTCTTTAAGTATCGCTTCCACGGGTTGGCCGTGTACTTCGTCGGGGTAGGTCGGGGCGATCTCATTTTCCGCCAGTTTCGCCGCGGATTCCAGGACCATATCCACCGTTTCTCCATCGTAGTCGGTAAAAGGTCCCTTGCCCAGCAATTGTTCGTCTATTTTAAATACTTCATGCAAAATAAATTTTAAATCTCTTACGTCAACCCATTGACTGGCCATAGTATGTTCCTCCTTTATTGCGAAAATAGGTCCGAGGCAAATCGTTTACCCGGCCTTTTTTCATCGTTTGTCGTGTCACGCCCCTCGGCGGGGCATGACGGTTTACGGTCATTTTAATCTGTTGAAAATTCGCGCCGTTCGGCCAAAAATAAGATCCCCTTGGACCGTTTAACAAGGCCCCGGGTCGTCCGGCGGCCACATCCTCCCGGATACCGGACCGAAGGGACCCCTGCTTCTTTATTACGGTTTCTATCCTAATGTTTCCTGGAGATTTCGTCAAAAAGAAAATAATGAAAATTTATTCTATTTTCTATTGCCAAAAATGTGTATAATGCGGCCCATTTAAAGCCCGAGTAAATCAGCTAATTTGAATCATATCCCTTGAGCTAAACATCTTTAAAGAGCGGAGGTACAAGCTATGGAACAGGCGCTGTCCGGATTTAGGGTGATTGACTTTGGACATTACATTCCCGGACCCTATACCGCCATGCTTCTGGCGGAACAGGGGGCCGAGGTGATCAAAGTGGAAAGACCGGAAGGCGATCCAGCCAGGGGCGACCCCGGCTTTATGGTCTGGAACCGCAGCAAGAAGAGTATCAAACTGGACCTGAAGAAGGATCAGGGAGTACGGATAGCACTCGAATTAATTAAAAAAGCTGATGTGATGATCGAAAATTTCCGGCCCGGGGTTGCGGACAGACTCGGTATTGGGTTTGAGCAGATCCAAAAGATAAATCCCAAAGCCATCTATTGCTCTATCTCCGGTTTTGGACCAAAGGGACCCTACCGCGACCGGCCGGGATGGGATCCTCTGGTGGGAACCCTGTCCTGCGCTTTTGTGGAGCATGGGGGCGGAGTGGAATATCCGCCTCTGTATCTGGTCAATCCCCTGCCCAGTCACTATGCCGCCTTTATGGCCGCCTTCAGCATTACCACAGCCCTGTTCGCTCGTGAATTTACCGGGAAAGGGCAGCGGGTCGATATTTCTTTGTTTGCTTCCATGCTGGGTGCGGCAAGCAGCGGGCTGGTTGACTTTTCCGGGAGGTTTCGAATCCCCTGGTCCAATCCCCAGGGCTCCCTGCCGCTCTATAAATTCTATCAGGGGGGTGACGGGAAGTGGTTTTTTCTCGGCCTGGGTAATGTGACCTTTTTTACCAAGTTCGCCATTGCGATGGAACATGAGGAATGGCTGGCCGATCCCCGATTCGAAGGCGCGCCTTTTCTGATATTTCCTCCGATCAGTGACGAGATTATCGCCCTGTTCAAAGAAATATTTCTCACCAGGACACGGGACGAGTGGTTGGATTTCCTGCAATCGGAGGATATTCCCTGTGCCGCCGCCCTCCCGGTAGAGGAATTTCTGGATGATCCCCAGGTGAAGGCCAATGATATGGTAGTCGAAGTTGAAGAACCTGGTCTGGGGCCTGTGCGGGAGATGGGTATTCCGGTCAAACTCAGAGGAACACCGGGAGAAGTCAGGGGCCGTTCTCCGAAGCTGGGTGAGCATACCCAGGAGATATTGACGACCCTCCTGGGCCATTCGGATGAGGAGATAGCGGGCTTCAAAAGGGAAGAACTTATAGGAGGATGAAACACTTTGAGTGTTTTGAAAAGGGTGGCATATTCACCGCGGTGAAAAAAGTTTTTCACAAAACTAAACTGGCACAAGTTGATGGAGGAGGATAACCATGCACCCTCTTGAAGGTATCAAGGTCCTTGATTTTAGCACCATGCTGAATGGCCCCTATACGGCGATGCTGCTTTCCGATATGGGCGCTGATGTGATAAAAGTTGAACCGCCGGACGGCGATTCCTGGCGGGCCGTGGGAGGAGGCTTCATTGCCTGCAACCGGGGTAAAAGAGCCATCTGTGTTGACCTGAAAAAAGAGGAAGCCAAACCCATTATCTTTTCAATGATTGAGCGGAGCGATGTCCTGGTGGAAAATGCCCGCTGGGGGGTCTGGCACCGGCTGGGGCTGGACTATGAGTCGGTGATCAAGATAAAACCGGACCTGATCTATGTCTCCGTCCTGGGACATGGATCCAGCGGCCCGTTATCGAAAACAGCGGGTTACGATCCCCTGCTCCAGTCCCGCAGTGGTGAAAGTGTCAGTCAGGGTGGTTTGGGGAAACCCCCGGTTTTTCATGCCATCCCTCTGAACGATTTGGCGACCCCCATGCTGGGGGCCTGGGGCGCCGTTCTGGCGCTTCTGGCCAGGGTCAGGAGCGGGAAGGGAAAGGGCCAGCACGTTGAATCATCCCTGACCAATGCCTCCATTGCCCTGCAATCGGGGACTTTCATAGACTATCCTGGCCTAGAGAGAAAATATCCTGGAGATACGGGCCTGAAAGGGCTGAGTGCCAGCCATCGGTTATACGAAACTCAAGATAAGCGATGGATATTCATCATGGCCTATCAACCGGAACATTGGTCCAGTCTCTGTCAGGTTTTAGGGCAGGAAACGCTGCTGTCCGATCCCCGGTTTGAAAATGAACCGGATCGCAAAAAAAATGACCAGACCCTGGTGGAAATTTTTATTGAAGCCTTCAAAGGCAAACCCGCTGCGGAATGGGTGAGCGCCCTTTCCCAGGCCGGGGTTCCGGTGGCTCTGGGGCAATCGGCCGAAGAGGTGATCAGGGATCCCCACTGTGACGCCAATAACTATTTTGCCCAGATTCAGGACCCGGATTTCGGTCCGGTCAGACTGCCTGGAGTGGGACCCCAGTTTTCAGGAATGTCAGGGATCATCCGCCGTGCCGCGCCTAAGCTCGGCCATCACACGGAGGAAATTTTAAAAGAGTTGGGCTATACCGAAGAACAGATCAACACCCTTAAAAATAACCGGATCATCTTCCAGGCCGATCGGCCGATTGACAGGGCCTGAGCGGTCGGCGGTCCGGGATTTCTATAATCTTTAAAACCAAAGTTTGGGGCCGCAAGGGGAGATCTCAATCCATAATCCTATGCGGCCGACGGGGAATAAAATAAATCTTGACATTTTACAATAACAAATTAGAATTTCAGCTTTAATATTAATTGTTTTCTTGCTTTGGACCCCATACAAGAGGTAGTCCATGGAAAGTTTAAGAGAACCCCATTTCTCAGTTGAGAGGCGGGGTTTTTTATTTTTATAACCACTCTTATAAAAAAAGAATGACTTAGAGTCGTCTCCTGATTGATGGCGAGGTCATCGAAATGAAGTGTCCGAATTGCGGTTTGGATAGCCCGGCGGAAATGCGTTTCTGCGGTCAATGCGGGTATGAGTTAACCGCCTCCTCTCACCTTTCCAACAAAGCCCATCCCCTCGAAGAAAAATTAGCCAGAATCCAGCATTACCTCCCGGAAGGCCTGACCAGGAAAATCCTGGCTCAAAAGGATAGAATTGAAGGTGAGCGCCGGCAAGTGACAGTGATGTTCTGCGATCTGGAAGGCTCTACGGCCAAGACCGAAAAGCTGGGAGACGAAAAGGCCTTTGTCCTTATTGATGAAATCTTCGGTATCTTGACGCAGCAAGTCCACAGATTTGAAGGAACAGTCCAGGAGTTCCGGGGAGACGGAATTATGGCTCTTTTCGGCGCTCCCATTGCCCTGGAAAACACCGCCCAGCGGGCCATTAGCACCTCCTTGGCCATCCACCAGGAGATAAACCGATTCAACAACCGAATTTTTGAGGGATCCCGAGGCCCGGCCATCCGGATGCGGATTGGAATCCATACCGGTCCGGTTATCTTAGGCAGTATCGGCAACGACCTGCGTCTGGAGTTCCAGGTCATCGGCGATACGGTGAACCTGGCAGCTCGAATAGAAGCACTTGCCGAACCGGGGACCACTTATGTGACGGAAGAGACTTATCAATTGGCCAAGGGCCTGTTTCATTTCCAGCCTGTGGGAAAAAAAGTGGTAAAAGGTAAGGAAGAACCGATTTCCGTTTACAAGGTTCTATCGGCCAAAGAAGACCTCTACCGTCCTCGTTTGGGTTCTGAGAGGCTGATTTACTCCAGGCTGGTCGGAAGGGACAATGAGCTGAACAGGCTTGAGCTTCAGGTGATGAAAGCGATCAATGGGCAGGGATCGGTCGTAAATATTATCGGAGAGGCCGGTATCGGAAAATCGCGCCTTCTGGCTGAGTTGAAAAACCGGGAGGTGATGAAAAGGGTAACTCTTTTGGAAGGAAGGGCGGTTTCCATAGGAAAGAACCTGAGTTTTCACCCGATTATTGATCTTTTTAAGCAATGGGCCGACATCAGGAATGACGATGGAGAGACCAGGGCCTTTGACAAACTTCAGGTTGCCATAAGAAGGCTGTTTCACGAAGATTATAAGGAGGTTCTTCCTTTTGTGGCCATCCTGATGGGGATGAAGCTGTCCGGAATCCATGCCCAGAGGGTGGAAGGGATAGAAGGCGAGGCCCTGAATAGGCTGATTCTGAAGAGTGTTAGGGATCTGGTGGTAAAGGCGGCGGAACTAAGCCCTTTGGTGGTGGTGATCGATGACTGGCATTGGGCTGACACCAGTTCCGTTGAGCTTTTGACATCCCTTTTTCGTCTGGCCGAGACCCATAGAATAGTTTTCATCAATCTGTTTCGGCCCGGTTACCAGGAAACGGGAGACATTTTAGCTGAATCCCTCAAGGACCCCCCAGTAAACTACTATTTCGAAATGATATTGGAGAACCTGCCGGAAAAAATTAGTCAAACCCTCATCGGAAACATGTTGAACCTCAGAGACCTTCCACAGGCCTTCATCACCAAGATCATAGAAAGGACCGGAGGCAATCCCTTCTTTATCGAGGAGGTCGTTCGCTCCCTGATCGACGAACAGGTAATTTTGCCCAAGGGAGGCCGATTTCAGTTGACCGATAAGGTGTCTAACATCTCCATTCCCAACACGATCGAGGCCTTGCTGATGGCCAGGATCGACCGGCTGGAAGAGCAGACCCGCGACCTCATTAAGGAGGCTTCGGTCATCGGAAGGTCTTTCTTCTATCGCATCCTGGAAAAGGTGGCCTACAAAATTGAAAATATCGATGTCCGGCTCATCTATCTGCAGGAAATTCAACTCCTCCTGGAACGATTGAGAATTGGAGAATTAGAATACCTCTTCAAACATGCCCTGGCCCAGGAGGTGGCTTACGAATCAATCCTACCTATGAAAAGGAAGGAGCTTCACCTTAGGGTAGCCCAAGCCATCGAAAAGGTCTTTGACGAAAGGCTCCACGAATTCTTCGGCATGCTGGCCTATCATTACTGTCAGGCCGAGAGTCTGGAAGAGGCCGAGGTGTGCCTGATCAAGGCCGGCGAGGAGGCCTTGAGATCGTCCGCCTCCGACGAGGCCCTGCATTATTATGAGGAAGCTTTGCAACTGTATCTGAAGAATGCCGGTCCTAAGGTTGATCCCGAGAAGGTGGCCATGCTGGAGAAGAACATTGCCCTGGCCTTGTATAACCGTGGGCAGCATCAGGAGGCCATCCAGCACTTTGATAAGGCCCTCGATTATTACTGGGGAAAGCTGCCGAAGAATGGGATTCTGGTGGTGGTGAAGCTCTTAACCGCCTTCCTGCACCTCCTCCTGTCTTTGTACCTTCCGTCGTTCAAGTTTAGAAAAACGCCTACGGAACGAGATAACGAAATCGCCGATCTGTTCTTTAAGAAGAGCAAATTTTTGTCACTGGTCGATGCTAAGAGATTTTTCGTTGAATGCTTCTATTTGTTCAGGTTTATCAGTTCATTTGATCTCCGACAATTTAAAGAGGGTACTGGAATCTTCGCGACCGCCAGTGCTTTATTCTCTTACTCCGGAATCTCATTTGCCTTGAGCAGGAAAGTATTAGATACTATTAAAGGCAGTGTCGACAAGAATGATATTATTAATTACACCATGTATGAGATATGTGACACAGTATATCATTTCCTGGGAGGAAATTGGAAAGAATTAAGAGATTATGATGAGGATCTTGTAGATAAAAACTGCAGGATTGGTAGAATCTATGAGCTTACGCAATTATTATACTGGCAAGCCCTTGGAGATATTTGCCAGGGTTCCTTCGACAAAGCCAGATCAATCGTAGACAAATTGAACGATCTCTACGAAGTTTACGGGAATGATCTTTCCAAGACTTTCAAATACGAATTGAACACATGGCTGTTGATCGAGTCCGGTAAACTCAGTGAGGCTATGACCGAGAGTGAAAAGGGAATTGATTTTGAGGAAAAAGTGCATTCAGGTTTTTGGGACCTGCATTTATGCCAGGCCTGGATACACATCCTGACGGGTGCAATCCCGAAAGCGCAGGAATGCCTCGAACGGGCCGATAGGATTTGCGGTCAAATTCAAACGGCTCCCTTTCAGTTATCGGCCCATTACAAAACCCGAATGGAATTTGATCTCTGTCGCTTGAAGGAGTCGATGAAAATCGGAAATTCGGAAATAGTGCCCGAACTCCAAAGAAAGGCTCTCAAATCCGGCGGGTTATTGCGGAAGGTTGCTCGAAAGACAGCATACCATCGAACCGATTCATACCGGCTCACCGGTGCCTATTACTGGACGATCAATAAGCAAGAAAAGGCTCTCGGATGGTGGCATAAAGGGGTTCAGGAAGGGGTACGGCTGGGGGCACGCCCCCAGCTGGCTAGGCTATACTTCGAAATCGGGAGGTGCCTGCTCGCAGGAAAGGACAACTACACGAAGCTGGATAGCTTACCGGGGGAAACATACCTGGAGAAAGCAAAGGCCTTATATGTGGAAATGGGAATGGAATCATCACTGGAAGAAATAGACCGGGTTTTCGAGATGAGGACTTTTAAATGAAAACCAGGATTGCTGATTTGCTGTCATACTGCTCCGGGGTCGATTTTGGTACCGTGCCTTTCTCGCAAAAAGAAAAGGATTTCCGTGACGATCTCAACCATAAGATGCTGTCTTTTTTAAAGTTCTTGCCCGAATCGACACAGGAAGAGGCGTTTAAATTCTTGATGTATTCCCTGCGCACCTCTATCGCTGAAGGCCTCAATTTTGTCAGGTATTTTTATGTGCCTGCCTGGTCAATCCTTTTTTGGCTTCATCGAACCTGTCCTGATAAAAGGAAACTCGGCCCAAATTATTTAAAAGATGCAAAGATCGGCCATAACATGGCCATGTATCTTCACGCTTTGGATGACCATCTGGCTGATGGTCAATTACCTGTTACGCATCTGACTTTGCTCGTCCGGAGCCAAGCCTGGATGCACTTGAACCAGGCCTTCGGGAGACTTGCCAGAGGAGTGGAAAAGGGGGGAGCAATTGTTTCTGATTTTGTCAACGATTACTATTCCAGTATTGAAACTTCAGACCAACTGGAGTCTCTGGACAGCTACTGTGATCTCTTTAGAAAGCAGATGGCAACATGGCTGATTGCCCCCGTTCTTTTGGCAAAAAAGATTTCCACCAATGAAGAGTTTGTCCGGTCTATTGAGTCATCCTATGTTTCCTTCGGCATTGCTTGGAGACTCCTCGATGATATACAGGACCTTGAGAAAGACCTGAAGAAGGGCGTCCATTCTTCCCTGTATATCTGCCTTCCCACCACAATTAAAAAAGTGTGGAACCGGGTAAAGGAAGAAAAGGTGGATCGAAAAGAAGGCTCCGTAGGTCGGGTTTTGAATTACATTCAAAAAAACGGGCTAATCGATTTTGTAAAGCAGAGGATATGCACCGAGTTGGAATCGGCCGCCTCCAGGGCAGAAAAATGTGACCTGGCAGGCTTCGCTGCTGAGCTTCGTTGTCTATCGAAGCCATTGTGGAATGGACATAAATAATCATGAAGGGAAACATGGGAGCGGCAATTTATCCTGGAGTGGAACGAGAGAAACTCTCCATCGAGGTGACAACCCGGTGCAACAGCGCTTGCCTGCACTGTTTCGCCCGGGCTGGAGTCTCGAAACACTCGAGCCTGCCCTTGAATTTAGCAAAGAAAATCATCGCGGAAGGCTATGACATAGGCTACCGGAACTTGCATATTACCGGGGGTGAACCGCTTCTTTGGCCGGGGCTTTTTAAGGCCTTGGATTACGGCTTTGGTCTGGGATATCAATCGGTCTCCATGAACAGTAATGGAACACTCCTAACCTCGGAGATTTGCAGCAGGTTGGCCGCCTATGATTGCTTTTCGCTCTCAGTGAGCCTGGAGGGGCCTGAAGCGCTTCACAATCTTCTGCGGGGAGGAGGGTCTTACAGGCGGGCCATCCGGGGAATCGACAATGGGCTCGAAGCCGGTTTGCAACTCGATATTTTCACGACGGCCAGAAAAAGCCTCCTTCCCGAATTGCCGCATTTCGCAGATGATTTATTCAAGAAATTTCCCGGCATCAGCTATCTGGTGCTCATCCAGTTGATTTGTATGAAAGGAACTGTTTTTGCCCTAATTGAGGAGCTTCTTGAACCTGAAGATTTTATACGACTGGTACAGACCGTCGGGCTTCTGAATCTTTCGGGCCTTCGATCCGTTGTAAAAAAGAATCCGCTGGCCAATGTTGTAGCCCAACTACTGGAGATGCCCTGGTTGCCTCCCGTTCCTGCACTCTATAGTCAAGGAAGTCTGATTGTCCATGCGGATCGAAATATCAGCGCTGTCCATTCAAAGAGGGACAGCTTCGGGAAATATAGTCCGGGAGTTATTTCCAAGGTCCTTGCCTCCGATGAATATCAAAAAGCCACGGGACCTGACGAAACGATATGCCCCCGGTGTCAATATATTGAAGCATGCAGTTCTAATGGGGTGCTTAGGCCATCGGAAGGCCAGAAGGACATGCAAGATGATGAACCCTACTGCCGGGGAGTTTTAGATTGCATCCAGGAATATCGGGCGACCATTTGGGATGATAGGGAGCGGCGGAAGATCGGAGTTTGCCGGAAGGCATCAGGAAGCCAATCCAGAATGAGAGACTGACTGGTTGGTAGTTTTTCTTAAGGATTATCGGGACCAAAATCAGGCAGTTTCTCCGGACAGGGGCTTTTTGCAGCGGCGACTTGGCGAAAGAGGGAAGATCGCGTCGCAAACTGCCCAAAGGCCCCATTGAGTCAAACTCCAAAAAAAAGGAGGGAAGGTCGGAATCAAATAAATTGACTAGACTGAAATCACGGAAATTCATGAACGAAGAGAAGAGAATTTATTACAAGAAAGGAGGAGTACATGGCCAAACTCCCACTAGCCCAAGTTCCTTACAGGGTTCGGAAGGACCTTACAGGTTTTATTAAAGATGTTGTTAATGACCGTTTGATGTTTTTAGATTTTCTGAGAGTAGACACCGTGGTAGACCTTGAAGAATTCTTTTGGAACAAAGGGTTCACCGATATCGACGACTTCCAAGGCTTATGGGACGCCCGCAAAGATATGGCTGACGGAATGAGCTTTACATTACAGGCCTTAGCGGAGACGGGCAAACATTGTTACTAAAGGAAACCTATAAAAGGGGAAAATCCTCACCTTGAGTTTAAAGGAACACCGAATACGAGGGAAGGGCATGGTAAGAAACAATCTCCGTTGGAAGTGGATCCGATCACGCAAGGCTGTTATTCCTGCTTCTCAGTGAGCGAAAGGATCCTCTGCTCGACTTGCGATCTGAGTAAATTCTTCGTACAGAGGTGGAGAGGATTGTCCTAACTTAACTATCACCGAACCCCCGGAGGGCTCCTTCCCCTTCGGGGGGTCCCTTGGATTAAAACCGCTATTTAGGTGAATAGGGGAGAGAAGTGATCTGTGATCTTTTTTCTCCTTGGAGACTGAATACGAAAAAGATGTCTTGAGCCCGTAGACTTATCACAACCAGGAAGGAGGCCAGGATCCATGGCAGAGGATTACTATTATCATTGGGACAGGCGTGTACCTGTACACCGACGAGAGGGGTTCATCGCTGTCAGGTTTCGCGCCAAGGTCCAAGAGCAGGGCATCCAGGGATTTATCAAAGAATATCAAAAAGTTCTTAAGCCCCACGTAGGTCTTCAAGAAATTCAACGAACTCATTTCCGGATTTATGAGATCTTGGAAGAGCATACCGATAGTGGAAGCCTCTTACAAAAGATCCGGCAACATGCCGACATCCATGAAGCAGGGGAGATTTATGAGGAGAAAAATCGAATCCTGGTTCAAACCGATGAGCTGGTCGTTAAGTTCAAACCGGAACTTCGTTCTGCCCAGATAGATGAAATCAAGAAAGAATATGGGCTGGAGACCGTTAAGACTTTTGGGTTCAGCGGCGGCGCCTTCGTTCTTCGAGTAACCAATCCCCAAAAAAGTGCCCTGGAAATCGCTAACAGGTTGGTGGAAAAACAAAGGGCCATCTATGCCTACCCGAACTGGATTGAAAACATTGGTAAACGGCATGCCTATTCGCCAAATGATCCCTGGATCATTAATGGCCAACAATGGTATCACTCCACTATTGAAACCCTTTCGGCGTGGGATAAAACCAAGGGGGAAGGCATCATCCTCGCGGTGGTGGACTATGGTTTCGATGTCGAACACGAAGATCTAAAGGATCCGCCTAACACTGCTGCCACGAAGATCGTCGGGTCGATTGATCTGACGGCGAATCCACCGAATCCCGACGTATTTGATGAAGACTCGCATGGTACAGAGGTTGCCGGTATGGCAATCGCGGCAATCGACAACGGGACTACAGGTGCAGGGAGCGCACCGAAATCCCAGTTGATGCCGATTAAGGTCAACGATAAGCAGGAGCAATTGGCTGATGCTTTCCAATATGCGGCAGACCAAGGCGCTGACGTGATCACGTGTAGCTTGGGCCCGTCGGATACATGGACAATGACGCCATTATTCAAAGAGGCGATCGATTATGCCACGACTTACGGCCGCCAGGGCCGCGGGTGCGTCTATACCCAAGCCGTTTTTAACGGGTCTTACCCTATCAGCCTGGATCAGGTCAGCTCGTATGAGCGTAGCATTGCGGTAAACGCGACCAATAGTAGGGATGAGTTTTACGGCAGCGGATATGGGCCTGAACTCGACCTCACTGCCCCCGGGCATAATATCAATACCATTACAAACTGCAACCGGAATAACCAACATCAAGTGACGGATGCCAGAACCTTTATAAACCGTCATGGAACATCCTATGCTGCGCCCCTGACCGCAGGGGTTGCCTGTCTCGTCCTTTCCAAGAACAATACTCTCTCCTGGGAAGAAGTGAGGCAGGTACTCCTGGACTCAGCCGACAAGATTATAGATGGTACCAATAATCAATTCCCCTATCAATGTGCTCCAGTGGGTCGCCCTCCCGGAAACAGGAGTGATTACCACGGATACGGCCGCTTGAATGCAAAGTCGGCCGTTAATTTTGCCATCTATGGTTCACCCCGCGACCTTTACATACGCGATACAAGAGACGACACCGGGGCAGAACTTCAGCCCGCCTGGGGTTTCTGGGATAGTCCGGATATCTGGGTTCGAAACCAGGACGACAACATTGAAGAACATCAGGAACCCATCCCTGGACAGGACAACTTTATATTTGCTAGAGTGTCCAACCGGGGACCTTGTACATCGCTTCCAGCCTGGGTAAGATTCTATATGACTACCTATGCGGGGACGGAATTCCGTTACCCCTATGATTACCGGCCTGACACAACTTTCGACCCGGGGGGCCTGCCTGGAAACCGCAAGGATTGCAGTTCGGATTTTCCGGCTCCAGCCACCTACCTAATTGGTGAAGTGAAAATCAACTCTGTCGATCGAGGGCTGCCCCGGATTGTGTCGGTGAAATGGGAACAAAGGTTTCTTCCGTCTCAATTAGACTGGGATCCCTGTCTGCTGGTCGAGGTTTCTCCCCATGACGGACCTCTTCCCGCAGGATTGTATGAGTGGGGGAGGCCGTTTGTCTGGGGGAACAACAATCTTGCCAAGAAAAGCCTCGCCATCATAACGACTCAACCAGGTCAGGATGTGAACTTCCCTTTCCGTTTCGGACATCCTCAGAACACAGATTATCTAAACCTGGAAATAGCCGATTTCGGATCGGCACCAAAAAACTACCCACTGATTCAATTACAATCTACTGGTCTAACCTCGGTCGAGCTGGTAGACCCGAATGGGAGAAATTTTTTTGACCTTAGGCCAAATCTGGGGTTGAGGACTGGGCAGATCCAGGCCGGGGGCTGGAAGAAAGCATCCCTGAATCTAAAAATTCCACCAGGGACCACTGGCCAAAGTTATGACATTGACATAGCCCAAAAGAATGGAAAGGGTCAACTGATAGGCGGCCTGCGGCTCCGGGTAAACATTATATGAGCAAGCCGAGGGGGGTTCTCTTAACAAAATCACCATACATTTCGTTTCTAAACTTGGTCAGGCTCTTTAATGACTATACTCCCCCTTATAAATTTGCCTCGTTTTTAAGGAGGAGGGAATCATTGTCTGACCTGAAGAATCGGCCAGAATTCCAGAAAATCCTCCGGTGCCCGACTCTTTTTTCAGAATTCGTCCGGCCTCTTCGGCGAGCATCCTGAAAGGGAATACTGTGTCCAAGAAACGAAGACTGCTTTTAGTCAATCCGGTCAATCCTAATCGGTACGGGCTATCCAACAACAGAAATTTTCGCTTCCCGCCCCTTGGTTTAGGCATTATTGCTGCCCTCACCCCCAAATCCTGGGAGGTCAAACTCATAGACGAGAATTGGGATAACTTCCAATATCAAGAGGCAGACCTTGTGGGCCTCACAGCGTTCACCGCTTCAGTCACCCGGGCATATGGCATTGCTATGTACTATCGGCTCGCAGGCGTGCCAGTTGTCATGGGAGGGATTCATGCCTCCATGCGCCCGGAGGAAGCCCTTGGATTTGTTGATGCCGTAGTCATAGGAGAGGCCGAAACAGTCTGGCCAGAAATTATTGCAGATGCGGAAGCCGGACACCTCCGACAGCGATATCAGGGTGATCTGTCGGATCTGTCCGATTGGACATGGCCACGAAGAGACTTGTTCCATCCCGGGTACATGTTTGCCTCTGTGGAAACTTCGCGTGGTTGTTTAATGGATTGCGAATTCTGCTCGGTCGCCGCCTTCAATGGAAGACGTTACCGTCGTCGCCCTCCCGAGGAGGTGTTGGCCGAGTTGGAAACAATTCCGCAAAAAAAGCTGGTGTTTGTGGATGACAATATTATTGGCTATGGCAAGGCGTCCCGAGAGCAGGCTTTAGCGATTTTCAGGGGGATGGTGGATCGCAAGCTGAATAAATTGTGGTTTTGCCAAGCTCCGCTCAACTTCGGAGATGACAGAGAGTTGCTCACCTGGGCCAGCCGTGCTGGCTGCAGAATCGTCCTCCTCGGGCTTGAGGCGGACGAAGTTGACGCCCTGGAAGAGCTTCAAAAACAACTTAACCTGCAAAGAGGCGTCAATTCCTACGCCCAAACCTTTCGTCGGATCCATCAGGCAGGAATTTCTGTTTTGGGAGCCTTCATTTTCGGGTTGGACAGCGATACTCCCGAGAGGTTGCGACAGCGAGCTAAATTTATGATAAGGAGTGAAATAGATACGATGCAGCTTACCCACTTGACGCCTTTGCCGGGCACGCGCCTTTTTGATCGTTACCTGGCGGATAATCGGTTGCTCTACACTGATTTTCCAAGGGACTGGGACCATTACGATTTTACGGAAACCGTTCATTGCCCCGGGAGGATGGGGCCAACTCAACTAACACAGATCATGGGGGAGCTGAACCGGCGCATGTATGCTTTGCCGGTTTTGCTCCGCAAGACCCTATCCACCCTCTGCCAGACCCGGAGTTTGACTGCAATGAAATTTGCTTGGGATTTTAATATCACCTATCGCAATATCGGGCTGGGAGTAAAATAGTAATATGGGTCAAATAGCATTGGGCCAATATGCGCTTGCAGGCATGCTCTCAGGCCCGAATTAACTTTCTCTCTCACAATTTCTAATAACAGCATCGGCTATTGGCAGCCAATGCATACGTCGTTGGGAGCAAACAATGTCTTGGAAAAACCTCAATTCAGGAGCCAGTGCTTTGGATTATTCGGCCATCATTGTCGGGGGAGGTCCTGCGGGAATCTCTACTTGGTTGCATCTTCAAAAGTATGCTCCCCAATTGGCCGAGAGTTCCATTGTCATCGAAAAGGCTATTTTCCCACGCGACAAGTTGTGTGGGGGTGGCGTCTGTATTTGGGCTACAGATGTATTGACTAAGCTAAAAGTGGATGTGTTGACTAGCCTAAAGGTGGACAACAATGTTCCATCCCTGTCTGTTTCTGATCTGGAGTTCAGATTTGGGAAAGAGATCGATCGCCTTCACCAGCCCAATTATTTCCGATTTGTGAAGCGCCAGGACTTTGATCATGCCCTGGCAAAAGCAGCGGTGAATCGAGGCCTCGAGCTGCATGAAGACGAAATGATCATCGATTTGTTTCGCACCCAAAACAATTTGATGGTAACAACCAATAAGGGAAAATATACCGTTCAAGTTCTGGTAGGTGGAGATGGGGCCCTCAGCACTGTCCGCAAGAAGATGATGCCATTTCAAAAACGTCATCTTGCACCTACGTTTCAGCTAATTGCGCCGTCTGATCCGGATTATGATAGTGAATTTAACAAAAGAAAAACGGTCGTTGATCTCACGCCCATAAAGGAAGGCTTGCAGGGCTATGTTTGGCATGTTCCCTGCTCGAACGGTAAGACTGATTCCATCGCCCATGGCATCGTTGATTTCCGGGTTTGGCCTGATAGACCGAGACCAGATATGAAGAAGATATTCATCCGTGAATTACGCAAGCGGAATATTCATCAGGACCCTAAGACCTGGTCCAGCCATCCCATTCCCTGGTATTCGGAGGATGATATCCTGTCGCAGCCCAATGTGATCCTGGTCGGAGACGCCGCAGGAATTGAGCCAGCCTTTGGAGGAGGTATCCACCTTTCATTAGCCTACGGAGAGGTTGCCGCCCAATCGATAATCGACGCCTTTCGAACCGGTGACTTTTCTTTCCAGGATTACACCCAAAGGATACAGTCCCATCAAGTGGGGCAGCATATATCCAAGTGCACCCGTATAGCCCGGGCAATGTATGGCGGCAAGATGAATCCTTTGGATGGGGCACGGGAGGTATTTGCTCCCGAACCTGATTCCTCCACTATGATGCGGGAATTGCTGTCCCGGTACTTGGAACTCCATCCCCAATCATCTTCAGACCCGGAGTGATTCTGCAATGGAATAGAAGATTACTCTTATTGACTACCTCGAATTTTGTCCTCTTAATTTTATTGACATTTTTATTGGCAAATGCTAACGATTTCATTAGACTATAAATTATCAAATGAACTTCTTGGGACAACTTAACCCTGACCAATCAAGAGTAAGGTATGAAAGGAAGTCTCAACAGGTTCCAACCGGAAGTCTCCCGGGGTCCAAACCCTCAGGAGGCTTTTTTCTTTTTCTGATTTAAAAATTATTGAGGAGGAGGTCACACATCTTTCTGAAGACATTCATGGCCGGCCAGGTTGCGAATGGGGGCGACCTCTGCGGCTGAATGGCCGGTTAGTTATAAATACACAGGGATATGGAGGCGCTAAAATGATTCTGAAGAAGTTTACCATGATTCTGGTAGGATTGGGCTTTTTCTTGACGGTTGGTCTGTACGGCTCACTGATTTACTCGGCCGAGGCCTTGCCTAAGGGCAGTAAAATTCCGGATTTTGAATTAAAGGGCCCCGCGTCGCCCCAAACCAAAGCGTATTTAGGAGTTAATAATGAGAAGCAATTCTCTTTATCACAAATCAAGACCAAACTCGTGTTTGTAGAATTCTTTGATACTTACTGACCCGTCTGTCAAAAGACTGCTCCTGTGGTCAACAGGATCTATAATTTGTTCAAGGAAGATAAAAATCTTCAAAAAGACATTAAGGTGATCGGTATAGGATTGGGAAACCAGCCTGAAGAAATACAGACCTATCGAACGGCCTTTAAAGTAGAATTTCCATTGTTTCCTGACACCAAGAAAGAAATTCAAGAAAAGGTGAAGGTGAAGGCCGTCCCTCTGACCGTTTTAATGGACACTAAGGGCAAAGTCCTCATGAGCCATTACGGCCCCATCGATAACTTTGACACTTTTGTCAGTGAGATCAAGAAAAACTATCGAGCCCAATAATCGGACCTCGATGATTGGAGAGGATTCGGAAGAACTCATTTTTTATTTTTTGGGGATTTTAGCAGGGTGATGATGGCTGCAAACGAAGACAAGGCGGATTTTCTGGCCGGAAGTCCGGTTTTTAAAGATCTGCCCCGGGAGGCCCTGGAGGCCATCGCCGGGGTGGTTAAACCTTTAGTGGTGCCCCGGGATACGACCGTCATCAAAGAGGGTGACCCAGGGGATAGCCTCTATATTATCCGCTCCGGATCCGTGAGAATCGTTAGGCGGAACCCGGATGGATTGCAGTTGGACATTTCCATCAAAGGCCCGGGGGAGACCTTTGGTGAAATGGCCCTTGTTACCGGCGAACCCCGTTCAGCCGATGTCGAGACCCTGGGAGAGACTCACCTGCTGGCCCTTTCCAAAGACGATTATGATCGCATCGTCAGAGATTTTCCCGATCTTTCAAAAGTGTTCACCAGGGAGATGCGACGCTGGCTTAGTATCAGTGAAAAACGTATCGAGATCCAGGCCCGGGAAGTACGAAAATCTTTACGGATGACCTGGGTAGATTTTGTACTGGTTATTGTCGTTATCGTTATACTGGGATCGATCTTCAATGTCTCCAATCCCAATGGCATCCCTTTTTTCCCCGAATTTCCTGAGAGAGCTTCCGTCCCGTCCATCAGTCAATCGGCTGCCTGGGAAGAATTCCATAAAGGGGAAACGCTTTTTCTGGATGCCAGACCAGCCAACTTTTATAACCAGCGCCATATCCAGGGAGCGGTTAATATCCCCCTGCCTCTTTTTGAATTCGTTTACCTGATGACCTTCCCCAAAGAAGACAAGGGGAAAAAAATTATTATCTATGGAGGAACGATCAGCAGGCTTTATGACCTGGAGGTAGCCCAAAAGCTGCTGCTCCGGGGTTACGAGAAAGTCAGAATCCTGGAAGGGGGACTGGCACCCTGGGAGGGAAAAGGTTACCCGGTGGCGGAAAAGGAAAAGGGATGACCAGGGCTTTTTTAAGAAACGCGGCGACCAGCAGGTATCTGGCCTTCGGCTTCAGACTATGCGTTGGAGGTTTTTTCCTATATGCCTGCATGAGCAAGATACCCTATCCGGCTCAGTTTGCCGAAGCCACCGCCGACTATCGGCTGTTGCCTTACTGGATGATCAATCCGGGAGCGATATTCCTGCCCTGGGCGGAGTTCGTCTGCGCTCTGTTTTTAATCATTGGTTTCATGTCCAGGGCCTCAGCTATCCTTATCGGCCTCATGTTGATCGTGTTCAACACTATGGTCCTGATCAATATGTCTTGGGGCGCTTCCATCAGTTGCGGATGTTACGATACGGTGGGTGAGCCCATCGGCTGGAAGAAAATTATAGAAAATGCCATATTGCTGGGCATGACTATCCACGTCTTCTTTTTTGACCGATTCTTAATTTTCCGCAGGGGGATTCGGACAGACCCGGCAAAAATTTCCGTTCCTTCTCCCGGCAGCTTACGATAGGGGTCGCCCATGGCCAGAAAAATAAATTCCTTTTTTGATTGCCGCCTGCTGGTCCTTTTTCTAATTTTCATCCTGGTAGCCTCCTGCGGCTCTAAAGGCGATCTTGCCGGTAGCTACCGGGCAGAAGAAAAAGACGTGTCCGGCCCGGTCCAGACCGTTTTAGAGCTCAAACCCAATGGAGAGGGCGCCTGGAAATCAGGCAGCGAAGAAATACCTTTCTCCTGGTACGTCAAGGGTTCTGAACTTAGGATCAACACCAAAGAGGGCGGAGTCATCGTCGGCGATCTTGAAAAGGATACCATTCATCTGACCCTTCCGGCCAAGAAAATGACTTTTAGGAAAATCCGGTAAATTGTCAGTATAGATCAACTTTTATAATACTTCAGTGGAATCCCTTTCCTTTGAAAGGAGATTGTTATCATATGGAAACCGGCATTTCCGCAACTCCGATAAAACGCCGGTTGACCGCCATTCTTGCGGCCGATGCGGTCGGGTACAGCCGGCAAATGAGCGAGAATGAGGAAGGCACACTCCAGGTGCTGGCGGCACAGCGGGCGATCATTGATCGCCTGATCGCCTCCCACGAGGGCCGCATCTTCGGCACGGCCGGTGACAGCGTTCTCGCCGAATTCTCCAGTTCGGTTGAGGCGGTCCGCTGCGCCGTTGAGATCCAGGAGGCCTTGCAAACCCGCAATGAAAGTGTCCCCGAATCGCAGCGCCTCGAGTTCCGCATCGGCGTTAACCTGGGCGACGTGATGGTGGATGGCTCCGATATCCTGGGTGACGGGGTCAACGTGGCGGCGCGGCTCGAGGGCATCGCCGACCCCGGCGGGATCTGCATCTCTTCTTCCGTTTATGACCAAATCATGAACAAGCTGAGCCTCGGGTTCATCGACCTCGGGGAGAAGTCGCTGAAAAACATTGCCCGCCCGATTCGTGTCTACCGATTCAACCGAAGCGGTGAGAAGTTGGGCACGGACCGCCCCAAGCCGCCGACCCGGAAGCGCTGGCTCGGCGTCGGCGGAGCCGTGCTGCTGGTGCTATTGGCTGCCGGTGTCTGGCAAGCGGGGCTGCTCAAACCCCGGCCCGCCCCGGTGTCCGCTCCGCCTCCCCTCACGGAACGTAAGAACTTAGTACGCCCGCCGGAAACCACTTCGGAGGAAACCAAGCTGAAATTGCAGATCGCCGAAGCCGAGCGGGCGAAGACCGAGGCTGAACTGGCCAGAGCACGCACCGATGCCGAACTGGCCAAGCAGCGAGCGGCCGCCCTCCGCGTCGAGCGCAAAGACGCCGTTATTGCCTCCCCAACGCGAGCCACACCCACCGAGCCGCCAAAATCACCCGGGACAACTCCGACACCTTCTTCCCCTGCGCCGGCTAGCGTACCCATCTCCGGGCCGCAGGCCGCCCCGCCGGTTTCCCCGCCAGCCGTGCAGCCGGCGCCATTGCCTCCTGCCCCGGCCGCAATCGTGTCAACCCCTGCGCCGCTAACCAAAACCCCACCGAGGGCGCTGTTGCTCACCGACTCCGACCGCGGTATGGCCATGCGGACGTGCGAAGCATTCGAAGATCAACAAGCCTTCAACGACAAAATCCCAGTGCGCGTGTTAAACAACGAGATCGTCATCGAATATGGCAAACCTGGAAAGCCCGGTCATCTGTTCATCAGCGGCAGACCTTCCTCGGACGGACATCTGGTGCTTTCCGGAACAATCGTTGCCGCTGCTTTTCGATATCGAGGCGAACAGCACCGGGCCCGCTTCGAGGGTGCTTATCGCGATGGCCGATACGAGCTCAACGGGTTTCACGGCAAACGCCGGTGCACGATGACCATCCGGATGGACAGCCAACCCTAATCAGGGCAGCGGCAAACATTGTTTCGGATGATCCTATCCCCAGGCTTTTCTCCTTGCCCCGGTCTTTTTCTTGCCTTATTCGCTGCCCATTAACATTGGCCAACCTTTCCTTCTTACAGGTCCCATTCCAAAGAAAAATCCCCTATTTACTATTCAGCAAAACTTGTATAATATGGTCCATTCAATGGCCAGATTAGTAGGTTAACCAGTCTTCCAGCAACGCCACTTTACCCTAAAGGGAGGGCAGCAAATGGAGGAATTCAGGAAACCCCGTTTCTCAATCGAGAGGCGGGTTTTTTTATTTCAGCTTCGGCTTAAGGAGATGATCTCATGACCCTGGATCAGGTGAAACGAAAGCTTGCAGCCATCCTCAGTGCGGATGTCCAGGGGTACAGCCGTTGATTGATCTCGGAAGAGTGCTTGGTAAAAAGGAACCAAATAAGGCAGAAAAAGCGGAGAAGTTCTTTTTTCAAGGATTGGATATTCTGCATGATCAAGGAGTAAAATCCTGGTATGCCCAGGGACGTATGTTCCTCGGGGAATTCTACCTGGATGGAGGTGAAAACGAAAAAGCCCTGGAAAATCTCAAAGAGGCCGAGACCATGTTTCAGGAAATGGGGATGGATTATTGGCTGGACAGGACCCGGACACTCGAAATTCCGAGACATGAAGATGCAGCCTTCCCTTGAGGGAGCATTGAGGCATAAAGAGATATTGAAGGCATAAGAGTTCACTCGCCTGATAAAACAAATAATTATCGTTTTTACATGCAAAACTGAATCCTGCGGCTAACTTTCAACAGGGAGGTGTCATATGGCATACCATATCAAGACGGAAATAACTCGCTCCGGACTGGGCCTGAAAATCCCGTCTGGAGCCCGATAAAATTTCCGAGAGATTGACAAGCCTTTCCAACCCCAATAAGGAGGTCTTATTATGAGTGAACCCAGCCAGCTTGATAAAACATTCCATATCATCATGAAACAGATGGTGGAGACGGGAGTGGCACCTCATTATACGCAGATAGCAGCCGAGTTAGGTGTCCCTCCAGAGGACGGCAAAAAGGCTCTCAGAGAACTTTTCTCGATCCCGATGTTTCCCGGATGGTTATATCCAAATACAGATTACATCACCTCTTTTCCGCCTTTTAATAACCTACCCACCCAGTATCACCTAACCATTGATGGCCAACAGAAATGGTATGGCCAATGAGGATTCGAATCGCTGGCGGTCGGCTGGCTTTTCCCCGGTAAAGTGGTCCGGATCGATGCCCCCTGTCTGGATTGTGGGTCCCCGATCAAAGTGGAGATGAAGGATGGTGTAATTTTGGATACGGACCCCAAAGGCCTTGTGGCCTATACCTGTTATCCTCTCCGTGAGTGGTTTAAAGATATCCCCCATTCTTGAAGCACCATGAATCTCTTCCGGTCGGAAGATCATGTTCGTAACTGGAGCGGCTTCAAAGCAAACACCGAAGGAGGAATCGTATCATTGCTTGATATGGCTAAAGCATTTTCTGGTAATTTCTTTAAAAGACGTTTAGACCCGGATTATGTCTCTCATATGCAGGAATATATGATGGAGATGGCCGGATCCTGGCAAGCGATGGGTCCGTTTTGGCAACTTTAGGGCTGATATAGACACGATCAAAGGGCAGGGTCAATATTGATAACCTCGTAAAAAGTTAAAAAACGGCTTTTCACGAGGCGGGTAATCCCGCCGCTGGCGGGACTCTCCCGCCACTTGAAGTGAATTCAAGTGGTTCCACCTTCACCCCAGGCCGGGACTTAATCGTCCTCGGCCTGTTGATGGACTTTTTACAAGTCCATCAAAGTTCTCAACGTTAAAGAAATCCGGTGCGGTCGGCAGGGGGTGTTTCCGCTCTTCTTAGTCTTCTTCCATGGTTGAAGTGTCCCCCAGGGGGAGGCCGAGTTCCTTGGCCTTGAGTAATCGCCGCATGATTTTTCCACTCCTCGTTTTGGGCAGCGTAGAGATAAAGTCGATTTCCCGGGGGGCTGCGGCGCTGGAGAGTCGCTTCATCACAAATTTTTGGATGTCATGTCGTAATTCTTCCGAAGGTTCGTAGTCATCTTTTAAGGAGACAAAGGCCTTGATGATCTCCATGGCAATTGGGTCCGGCTTACCGATAACACCCGCTTCCGCCACGGCAGGATGCTCGATGAGGACCGATTCCACCTCGAAGGGACCCACCAGATGTCCTGCCGTATTAATCACGTCGTCTGTGCGACCTACAAACCAGAAATAACACTCTTCATCCTTCCTGGCCCTATCACCGGTAATGTACCAGCCGTTTTTGAATCGGGATTGATACAATTCGTCCTTTCTCCAGTAAGTGCGAAACATGGAAGGCCACCCGGGCCTGACCGCCAGGTTTCCTTCTTCACCATCGGGGACCTCGTTGAAGTGATCGTCCACGATTCCTGCCTTGATTCCCGGAAAGGGTCTTCCCATAGAGCCGGGCTTGATGTCCTGAATCGGGTAATTGGCGATCATGATAGCCCCGGTTTCCGTCTGCCACCAGTTATCGTGGAAAGCCTTGTCAAAGACCTCCTTTCCCCAGAGGACCGCCTCGGGATTGAGAGGCTCCCCCACGCTGAAAATATGTCGCAAGGAATCAAAAGAATGCTGCCGTGGGAGCTCGTTTCCAACCTTCATGAGCATCCTGATGGCTGTGGGCGCCGTATA
>JACQYK010000156.1 GCA_016208255.1 Deltaproteobacteria bacterium
GGACATTATCTATTATAATAAGGCTGTTTAGAAATTTCCGTTCATGTCTCCTTGCGGAAGATTTCTTTTAAAAAGAAAAGGACCGTTTATATTGAATAAACAGTCCTTTTCACTTTTCTTCAACACGTTAAGCTATCGGCTCGCCATTTTGCCCCTGCCTTATTAATCTTTCCTATTATAATAGGCGGGAAAAGTTTCTAAGCGATCCGCTTGCCAAAGAATCTTTTCCTTCCTATTCCGGCCAGACCGACCATCCCGAAACCAAGAAGGAGCAGGGTGGCCGGCTCGGGAACTTGATAATTCATTTCCTCGTAGATTACATCGTTCGCGCAATTGACCGCCCAGCCGATGGCAAATTCGCCCCCCACCAGAGGGAGGCCTTGATTGAAGCCAAAAGCAACGATCGTGGTATTACCTTCTCCAGGATTTACAAAACCCCCGAAAGTTATCTCTTCATGCGCCCCGGCAACCGTAACACCAACTGGGTGTTTGTAACGTATACCCGCCGGGCCAATCCCGTCTACAAATGCCAGATCATAACTACCATTAAGGGGTTGACTTATGCTATATAACCCATAATCCCCCGCTGTATCATTACTGGAAAGCATGTTGACGACATAATCCCAAGTTTTATCATTATTGGTATCAATGAAAAGGTCGGCCGGTTTTAAAACCCCCCAGAGACTATTATCCGTATTTTTAACATTAAAGCTCAGGTTGGTGAGAGATCCGTTTGTTACTATGGCATTGCCCCCTAAAATATCGGGCACCCCATAGTAGTCATTGTTGTTTAATCGGTTACGAAAGGCGTCATTAGGGCTTGTGCTTTGCCACCCGGGCCAATAGATATTTTGGTCACCGAAGGTGATAATCTCCCCAAAGACCTGAGGCGCTGTCAATATGAGAAAAAACAGGCAAATACCAACGCTGAAATATTTTTTCATTTTATTTCTCCTTATCACAGTTATTTATGGTAATAATCATTATTCTTATTATTTGTCAAGTGTTTATTGACTCTTAAAAAGATTTATTATTTTTTTACTGCATTAAATTTACCATGGATGAGGGCTTTTGAATCTTACCCTCCAGGGATGATTTTATATTTTTCAAGTATTAATATCATTTCGATTTCGAAAATTTAATATGCAACTCATATGCCAAATTTCCATGGTTGTAATATACTGATTTTACACATAATAAATATGACCCCGTTTTTATGTTACCCATATTGGGAATGAGGATTCCATTATCGGCCAAGGGTTTTCCATTAATGGGAAACCCTCTTCCCATTTTTGACCAAGCGGGAATGATTTCTTGTTTGGAAAAATCCTTTACACGTAGGCAATATTTTTTTCCCATGGGGATCAACAAATAAAACCCTTTATCTGGCAAGTACATCTGTCCTCCCTCCCTGTTTGACAACCGTCGATCAGGTTTTCTCTATCGGTGTCCCTTCAAAGTAATCCGAAGCCGGGCTGGGGCTGCGGGCCTTAGCAGCCCTGCAGTCCTTGCCATCCCTTGGACAAATCAGGCCTGACCGCTAACCGGAGTTTTTAGTTGAAATTTATCATAAAAGGCGGTAGCTGTTAAATATGGAGATAAAATCCATCCGCAACCTGGGTCGATTCAGGCATATCATTTGGGTCCTGTTGAAGTACGGGTTCGACGATGTCATCCATCGCCTGGACCTGCCGGGTTCTTTTATCTTGAAAAAGATCAACCGCGTCAAGGGGCCCCTGACCGTCAATGAACGAATCCGTATGGTTTTCCAGGAACTGGGGCCGACCTTTATTAAATTCGGACAGATTTTGAGTATGCGGCCCGACCTGGTCCCCAGTCTTTTGGCCCTGGAACTAAAAAAATTACAGGACCAGGTTCCGCCGGCCCCGCAGCCGGCCGTCCAATCCCTGGTCGAAAAAGCCTTGAATCAGCCCCTCGATGCCGTATTCTCGGAATTCAACTGGACCCCTCTGGGGTCTGCCTCATTGGCCCAGGTTCATCGGGCCTGTTTGGCCAAAGAAGACAAAATTGTAGCGGTCAAAATACAGCGTCCGGATATCCGCCCCCTGATCCGGGCCGATCTGGATATCCTGACCACCATTGCCGCACGGATGAACGAGTTCCGGGCTTATCAATTATTTGATTTGCCCGGTTTGGTGGAAGAGCTGCGATTCAGTTTAACCCGGGAGTTGGATTTTACCCGGGAAGCCCGGAATATGAAAATTTTCAGCAAGACCCTTTCCTATCCGGACCTGATGTATATACCCCAAGTCTTTGACACCTATACCACCCCTTATGTCCTGACCATGGAGCTGGTGGAAGGGACTCGTTTGGACCAGCTGAGCGATTCCCTGTGTCCAAGGGAGCAATTGGCAAGAAACGGGGCCAGGATTATGCTGGATCAAATGCTCCGGCAGGGTTTTTTCCATGCCGATCCCCATCAAGGCAACCTGCTGGTCATGGAGGATGGGCGATTATGTTTTCTGGATTGGGGTATGACCGGCCGGATTCCCCGGGATTTGCGACATCGTCTGATCGATATGATCCAGGCCCTGATCCAAAAAGACAGCGACACCCTTCTTCGCCTTATCCCCCATCTGACGGCAGATTTCCCCCCCAACCTTAATTATAACCGACTGGAAAGGGACCTTCTGGATTTGATCGATTCCTATTATGATTTTTCATTAAAAGATATCCAGATCGGAGAAGTGATCCTGTCTTTGATGAACCTGCTCAATGAACACCGGCTGCGCATCCGTTCGGATTTCGCCCTGATGAGCAGGGCCATGCTGGCCCTGGAGGGTTTAGGGAAAGAGCTGGTCCCGGATTATAACCTGATTGAAGAGGCCCGCCCCCTGATCGCCGAGCTGGTCAAGGAACGCTGGTCCATCAAAACCCTGTCGGAGGACCTTCGCACCCAGGGATTGAATCTCTACGATCTGGTACAGGATTTCCCGGCCAAGCTTCAAACCCTTTTCCGCAAGATGGACCGGGGTGATCTGACTTTTACCTTCAAACATACCGGGCTTTTGGCTTTAAACACCACGTTGGAGAGGATCAGCAACCGGGTTACCTTCGGCATCATCATTGCCGCCCTGATTGTCGGCTCCTCCATGATCATCACCACCGGGGTTAAACCTTTGCTGTTCGGGTTTCCGGCCCTGGGGGTGGTGGGCTATCTGGTTTCCGGGGTTTTAGGGTTATGGTTGATTGTCAATATTTTGCGTAAACGAAAGTATTAAAGACTTCTCCTTGCCCGTTTCTGGTTGCTCGTTAAACTCCCCTAATTCTCAGAGACACCGGAAACTATGAAAGTTGAATAGGCGATAGGCAATAGGCAAGGGGCAATAGGTTTAAAGACTTTTCGATTGTTTCTACCCATAGCCTATTGCCTATCGCCCATAGCCTTTCCGAATTATCGGTGTGTATAAAAGAAAGGAATTATGGATTTCAGACGACTGGAAGTTTTTACCAAAGTCTATCAACAAAAAAGTTTTTCCAAGGCCTGCCAGGCGCTTTATCTCTCTCAACCCACGGTCAGTGAACATATCCGGCTTTTGGAAGAAGACCTGGGGCTGATACTCTTTGACCGTCAGGGCAAAGAGATCGTGCCGACCAAGGCCGGGGAGTTCCTTTTTCAATATGCCAATCAGTTGATGTCCCTTCGCCGGGATTCTTTGCGGGCCATGGAGCAATTTCGGGACAAAGGCGTGGGGGAGCTGTTGATCGGAGGAAGCAACATACCGGGACAGTATATTCTGCCCGGTCTGTTAGGAGGCTTTAAGAAAAATTTTCCGGGGATACGAATCCGGTTGTGGATAGGGGATACCCAGCACATTCAAGAAAAAGTTCTGGACGGCACCATTGAATTGGGTCTGATCGGGGCTTTGAGCGAACATCGGCGGATCTCCTGTCAGCCATTGACGACGGACGAACTAATCTGCATCTCTCTTCCCGGGCCTCCCGGGGAAAAACAAAAGGCCCTGGACCCGGATAAATTATTAAGCCTCCCTTTTATTCTTCGGGAGAAAGGATCAGGGACCCGGATGTCTTTTGAGCGGGCTTTGAAAAAAATTCATCTCGACCCCAAAGATCTCCAGGTTGTGGCTGAAATGGGGAGCAATGAAGCCATACGGCAGGCCGTCAAAGTCGGCCTGGGGATCTCGGTCATCTCCCGCCGGGCGGTCCTGGAAGATCTGGAACAGGGCCGTCTTCGGGAAATTAAAATCAGGAAATTCCCTTTGCTCAGAAATTTTTATCTGATTACCCTGAAACAGAGGACCCTTTCTCCCCTGGCCCAGGAATTTAAGGAGTTTATGCTGGGTCAAAAGCAGGATTTAATATAACGTATCTATTTAGCTTTTCGAAATTCAAATACTATTTTAGACAGGATTTACAGGATTATTTTGATTTTTGTGCCTTTCCGGAAGAAAGGCACAAACCAATCGCCCTGAAGGGGAGAATTTTAGGTTCCGCGGGAAGCGGATAGTGGTTGCCCAGGGTCTTCAGGAGCCTGGGCAAAATAACTTGTAAATCCTGTTGATCCTGTCTGATAATTATTTTTTCAAAAGGGCTAAAGTGTTACAATATAACAAGTTCGACCACCTTCTTTAAATGATACAGGTCACACCCTAAGCGGGGCGTGAGGGTTACAAAAGGAAATAAAAAATGCTTAAAGACCATCCCGTAAATCTGGTCAACGGTGCCCGGGCGGCCGGTTGAGCCTCCAAACTGGGTCCGGGAGACCTGCAGGACATACTGGCCGACCTTCCTTTGGAAACCGATCCCAATTTGCTGGTGGGCAGGGAAACCTCCGATGATGCCGGAGTTTATAAGCTTCGCGATGATCTGGCTTTGATTCAGACCCTGGATTTTTTCACGCCCATCGTCAACGATCCTTATCTCTTCGGGCAGATCGCCGCCGTCAATGCCTTGAGCGACATCTATGCCATGGGCGGGAAACCCCTAACGGCCATGAACATCGTTTGTTTTCCTAAAAGTACCCTGGAAAAATCGGTCTTGAAGGAAATTCTAAAAGGAGGCCTGGAAAAAATTCATGAAGCCGGGGCCTTGCTGATCGGCGGTCACAGCGTGGACGATGTGGAATTGAAATACGGCCTTTCGGTGACCGGTATCGTCCATCCTGACCGGGTGATGACCAATGCCGGGGCCCGTCCGGGGGATCAACTGATCCTGACCAAACCCATCGGTACCGGTATCATTGCCACGGCCCTGAAAGGGAAAGCGGCCTCCCGGGAAGCCGAGGAAGCCATGATTCGAGTCATGGTCGAGTCCAACAGCATCGGGGCCGAAGTCTTGCAGGAAATAGGGGCTCACGGTTGCACGGACATCACCGGTTTCGGTCTGTTGGGACATACCCTGGAAATGGCCGTCGCTTCCCAATGCGCAATGACAATATACGCCTCGCGGGTCCCGATCATCCCCTTTGCCAGGGATTATTCTCAAATGGGATTGGTCCCCGGAGGTACCCATGCCAATCGCAATTATTGTCAGCGTTCTCTGGAGGTCGATCCGGCCATACCCCCTTACCTCCTGGACATCCTCTCCGATGCCCAGACCTCGGGGGGGTTGTTGATTGCCGTTTCCACCGATCGAGCCCCGTCCATGCTGGAAAAATTAAAGGAAAGGGGCCTGAAGGAGGTTTCTCTGATAGGGCAGGTAACGGAACTCGCACCGGGAACGATTTTGGTCTTGCCCTAGCAGGTTGTTTGGATGCAGCCTTTTCGATCCATTATACTGAGGGCCGCTCTTTTTCTTTTCTTGGGGCTCTCTTCTTCCGCCATCCTTTACACCACCACTCAAAACACACGATCGGCGCGGGCACTTTCCGATCAGGCCTTGGAGGAAACGGCCCTGGCCTCAACCCTGGAAGCGGAACTTCGTTCCGGTGACCATCGGGGGGAAGCCTATGTCCGCCGTATCCTGTCCGACGGGACTCCCTTATGGCAGGGTCATGGCGGACGCGGGAGAGAATCTCCTGGTGGATTTGAATCTTCTTCTTTCGGTCAAAGAGGCGGATTTGGAGCCGGAGGCGGATCGAGGGGTCATGGCCGGCGATAAGGGAAAGACCGCCCAACAAGCTGAATAGTTGCATTACCCTCGAAGTTGCCTATCGGTTTATGCAACATTGAGGTTAATATTGCCGATTAATATGATATATTCGCCTTGGAAACCTTAATAATAGTTCTGGTTATTTGTTTTATTGCCTATGAGTTCATCGAGCATGTGGCCTTTCCTCTGGTCTGGTCTCTGGTCCGTCGGAAGAAAAAATCAAGCAGCGGCCCTGAGCGTATCTTGGGAGAAGTGGGCGAAGTAAAAAAATGGGATGGAAAGGAAGGCTATCTATTGGTCGGTGGGGAGCTTTGGAAAGCCTTTAGTGAATTTCCCTTACAGGCCGGAGATAAAGTTGTCATTCAAAAAATGGAAGGCTTGACCCTGAAAGTGGCCCCCTGGATTTCGAATGAAGACCGATAGCGGACAAAAGGTTATTAACCGTCAGTTTTGTTGAAAAGATTTCCCTCCATGGACATTAAACAAAAAGCCTCTCTGTTTGCCATTGTTTCGGCCTTTATTCTGGCCGGCAGTAAATTTTCAGCAGGTCTCATTTCGGGCTCCATGGCCGTTCTCTCTTCGGGATTGGACAGCCTTTTGGATGTCAGTATGTCGGCCATGAATTTCCTGGCCATAGGAAAGGCCGCCCAACCCCCTGATGAGACACACCACTACGGTCACGGCAAGGCGGAGAACCTGGCGGCTATTTTCCAAACCGTGGTTATCATCTTTTCCGGCAGCTATATCATTAAAACCTCGGTACACCGCTGGATTGAATATCAAAAAATAAAATATTCCATCATGGATTTGGGGGTGATGCTCCTCTCTCTTGGCTTTAGTTTCTTTATTTCCAGACGTTTGAAAAAAACAGGGGAAATTACCGGTTCCCAGGCCCTTAAAGCCGATGCCCTTCATTATACCAGCGACCTTTACTCCAATTCGGCCGCCCTGTTGGCTATTTTATTGACCTATTTTACCGGTCAGATCTTTTTTGATCTCTTTTTTGCCGTTATCGTCGGCGGTATTATTATTTACTCGGCTGGAATGATCGGGAAGAATGCTCTGTTCGGTTTGATGGATACGAGTATTCCTAAGGCCACAGAAGAAAAATTGACCGGAATTCTAAATGGCCTGACCTATCCTTATGCCGGTTTTCATAAGCTCAGGACCCGCTTATCCGGAAGCAGGATCTATGGGGATTTGCACGTATTATTCTGCCGGATGCTGAGGATCGATGAAGCCCATGAACGAACCCGTGAGCTGGAATTAGAAATAACCCGCAAGATCCCTTCCATGGACATCATCATTCATATCGAACCCTGCGAAGAATCCTGTGAGGATACTTTGGAAAGCTGTAAAATTCAACAAAGGGTCAGTTCAAAGAATAACTCTTCTCCCGGCAAAGGTTAAGACAACCCGGCCTATGGATAAAAAACTTGCCGCTGTTTTTTAACAGTCAAGTCTTATTCAACTTTAATACCATGGAATAATTCGCTGCCCGCTCCGGGATAGATCTTGCGTTGGTCTTTCGGGGTGGGGGCCGAGACCTCAGGCCAGACCTTGGCCTTGGGTCCCGGGCCTTCCTGAGCGACCTTGGACGGAGCCGTGTCGGCCATCGAGGGATTCCGGCGGACATCGATCCCCTCCACAGTATGGCTGAATTCGATGGGGATGCCGTTGGGATCAAAAGCGTAGATGGAATGGATAAAACCGTGATCGATGACCCCCGAGACCTCAAAACCGGCGGCTTCGAGTTTGTCTTTAATTTCCCAGAGATCGTCCCCGGTCTCCACCCCAAAAGAGACATGATCAAAAATGAAGGGACCTTGGACCGGGTATCCATGGTCTTTCTTCTCCACCGGCTTCACCCCGGGCCATTCGAAAAAAGCGATCAGATCATTGGGGGAGATCTCGAAAAAATAATGCCTGTAACCTGGTTTTCCCAACCCGGCCACCAGCCGCAGGCCCAGCAGGTCCCGCCAGAATCGGATGGTCCGGTCCATATCGCCGGTGGCCATGGCCAGATGATTGATGCCGTTGAATCGAATCATAATCTTCCCTCCTTGAAAAAGCGGTCAGTTTTCTAAAAAAACAAGGCGTAAGCCCATTGAATTACGACCGGGAAAAGGTTTTGGATGCCGAAGGCGGGATACCAAGAATAATACTAATACGTTTCCATCCGGAAATTCGAATTTCCGGATTAGAACGAACTCATTTAATTCATTGATAGATAAAAAGTAATGGGTACCTCGATTTTACACAAAACCGTACCCTGGCGGCAACCATTTTCTTTCTTTGGCCATAGAGAACTCAAGGCCGCGACGGCCAATCCTCTTGACCGTGGCCTTTTCTTGTTTTAATATCTCCTGGCTGAGAAGCCACGACCCGGACAAGCCGGAATTTGAAAATGCAAATTGGAAATTTCAAAGTGCAAGTTTATGGATAACGACTGATCAATAATAATCAATTTCTCTATAATGTTATCATGAATTTTGGGAGGGAGGTAGAGATGGATTTCAGATTTACCGAAGAGGAAGAGGCCTTCAGAAGAGAAGTCCGCGAGTGGATCAAAGAGGAGGTCCCCCAGCGCTGGTACGACCTCGGGCCGGGCATCTGGGAGGAAACCGAAGAATCCTGGGCCATCTCCAGGGTATTTCAGAAGAAGCTGGGGCAAAAGGGCTGGCTGGCGCCTGGCTATCCGAAACAATATGGCGGGGCCGAGATGTCCGTTGGCAAACAGCTCGTCCTGAGTGAGGAACTGGCCCGGGCCGATGCGCCGATAGGCGTAGAGACCTCCATCGCGGTGGGATGGGTCGGCCCGACCATCATGCTTTTTGGCAATGAGGACCAGAAGGAGAAGTACGTCAAGGGGGTAGCGACCGGCGATCTGGTTTTCTGTCTCGGATACAGCGAGCCCAATGCCGGATCGGACCTGGCGTCTTTGAAGACGACCGCCATTGGAGACGGAAACGATTATCTCGTTAACGGGCAAAAAATCTGGACCAGCTATGCCCATTATGCCGATTACTGCTGGCTGGCCGCCCGGACGGATCCGAATGCCGCCCGCAGGTATGATGGTGTCAGTATGTTCGTCGTCGATATGAAATCACCCGGCATCACGGTCAACCCCATTATCAATCTGCTGGAAAGGCATTCTTTCAACGAGGTCTTCTTTGATAGCGTCCGCGTTCCGGGGCAGAATCTGGTGGGGGAGAAAAACAAGGGATGGTATGAATTGATGATCGCCCTGGACCATGAACGTTCACCCAGCGGCGGGATTGCGAGTTTTGCCAAAACTTTAGAAGTGCTCGTCGACGTCGCCAGGAAAAGGAACATCAACCAAGATTCCCATATCCGCCAGAAGATCGCCCAGATCGCTGTGGAGATGGAAGTGGCCAAAGTGCTCGCTTACCGGGTGGCCTGGATGTACGGAAAGGGGCTCCATCCCAGTTACGAAGCGTCCATATCCATTATGAAAACGAGTGAAGTATTGCGAAAACAGGCGGAGGTGGGCATGGCCGTCCTCGGTCCCTATTCGCAACTGGCGCGGGATTCCAAGTGGACCGTGGAGTTGGGCAAGATCGAAAGGCTGCTGCTGAGCTGCCTGTCCATCGGCATCGGGGGCGGGACAAACGAGATCCAGCGCAACATCATCGCCCAGCGGGCACTGGGTCTGCCCCGGGGGAGGTAACAATATCGATCGTCTCATAAGATGGTTTCGCCAAAAGTCGCCGAAAGCCCAAAAACGTCATTCCGACGGAAGTCGGAATCCAGGAACTTGAACCGGTTGGAAGATCTATGGACCCCGGTTTTTACCGGGGTGACGACTTTTGGTGAAACCATCATTGAGACAGTTAATAATTTAATGACAGCTGGTCTGATTATTTAAGGAGGAAGATATGGATCTGGGATTTACGGAGGAACAGGAAATACTGAAAAAATCGGCCCATAGTTTCCTGGCCAGGGAATGTCCGAAGAAACTGACGAAAGAACTGGATGAGAGTGAGACGGGTTTTTCCCCCGAACTGTGGAAAAAAATGGCGGACCTGGGATGGATGGGCTCCATCCTGCCTGAGGAATACGGCGGCAGCGGCGGAAATTATCTCGATTTGATTATTCTACTGGAGGAGATGGGGTACAACCTCCTGCCGGGTCCTTTTTTCTCGACCATGGTGCTGGGGGCCCTGCCGATTCTTAGGGCCGGTACGGAAAAGCAGAAAGAGCTCTATTTGCCCCTCATCGCCGGCGGTGAAAAGATCCTGACCATGGCCCTGACCGAGGTCAGCGGCAATTACGACGCCGCCTCGGTTGCGGTCAAAGCCACATCCGCCGGGGATGGGTACGTCATCAACGGGTTGAAGCTTTTTGTCCCCGACGCCCACTTGGCCGACTCTATCCTCTGCGTCGCCCGCACCAAAGACGGTACCGATCCCGAAGAGGGGATCACTCTGTTCATCGTCGATGGAAAGGCACCGGGGGTCAAAATAACCTTGCTCAAGACCCTGGCCCGGGACAAACAGACAGAGGTCGCCTTCGACCAGGTGAAAGTGGGCCAGGACCGCATCCTGGGCGGGCTGGATTGCGGTTGGCCCGTTGTCAAGGACGCTCTGCGAAAGGCAGCCGTGGCCAAGGCAGCCGAGCTCGTGGGCCATTCCCAGGCTGCGCTGGAGATGGCCGTCAACTATGCCAAGGAACGAGTTCAGTTCGGGCGCCCCATCGGAAGCTTCCAGGCGATCCAGCATTATTGCGCAAATATGCTTTCCGATGTGGATAGTGCGCGCTACATCACCTATGAGGCCGCCTGGATGATCAGCGAGGGTCTCGAAGCGGTCAAACAAGCCGCTATGGCCAAGGCCTGGGTCGGGGATGCCGCCCGGCGGGTGACGCTTCTGGCCCATCAGATCTTCGGCGCCATTGGCTTCACCATGGAGTTCGATATCCACCTCTATTATCGACGAGCCCTGGCCGGATCTCAGGCCTTCGGCGACAGCGATTATCAGCGCGAAATCGTAGCCAAGGCCGTCGGTCTCTGAGGAAGTCGCAGTTCACGGAGCCGTTTCTCCCGAGGCAAAAGAAAGACAGGCCTTCCCTCCTGTCTGATATTTATTTGTTCGAAAGGCTGAAGGGTTGCCTTTTTTAATGTTGACCTGTGGGGGAATCGCTGGGGGGCCAAGTTTTTTCAGCAGAAAAACCTTGACTTCCCCTTTTTCTCTTTTATATACTCGTTAAAAAATGAACTTGAGAGCGTTCCAATCAGTTAGTGTGAAAATAGGGTCCAAGAGGCGTCACGTTGATCGGACTATTTTCATGTCCCGGCTTCCATTCCATAAGGAAGCCTCCTAATAAAGGTCGACCGATCGGCACCCGGATGGGAGCCTCTGCAAAAGCTCGACAATACGGTCGGTCGTTCGGCTTTGTCGAACTAAAAGAAGGCATTCATTCGAATGCCGTAGGCCGGCCTCTGAGAAAGGCTCCCATTCGGGAGCCGTGCCGAGCGGATCGACCGGATCTTAATGTCACGCCACTAGCGTGGCATGACTTTTTAAGCCATTCACTCATTATCTGTACAGTTAACATTTCCTTAATTTTTTAAACCAAGTCCTCGGCTGAAAGGCCGGGTGAAGTGATAGCGCAAAAGATATTCCTCTTTTGAAAAAAAATAGATTCAGTCTTTTTTTATCACAATTAGCTTGTTTTATTATATAAACGAGGGGATAGCCTGTTTTTTTTGTCCCAAGTTTCAATTTTTCCCGACGTTAAATTTCCCCAAGATTTTAGATGGTTGCCTAAAGGAGGTGAAGCGAAGCAGGAAAAAAGGTCTGAAACCCCGATCACCACTCAGATATTTAAGATAACCTGACGCAATTTAACCAGAAGGAGGCACAAGACGATGAAGCCAAGATTTTTTATGTTACCTTTCTTTATCCTTGCCCTTTTGATGTTAGCCTTCAGCCCTGTTTCAGCCAAGGAGATCAAGGTCCTTGCCCAGTTTCCCATGAGCGGCCCGGTGGGCTCCCTGCCCGAATTCGGCTGGGGATTCATCGACGGGATGAACTGGGTCAATGGCGAAGGAGGTGGTGTCAACGGAAAGAAGATTAAATGGTTTCTGGAGGACTTTCGATATGACCCCACCGTGGAGGTCGCCAATTTCAACAAGTATGCCGCTGAACACAGCAAGGATGAATTACTCCTGGCCACCGGTTATATCACCGGCGGCCTGAAGCCGCTGATCGACAAAGTCAACAAAGAACAGAAGATCCCCTGGATTGAGGGCTCCTATTCCACGGAGATCTGGGGCGACCTGGGAGGCCCTTCCAAATATCCCTATTACTATTCTCTCGGCGCCACCTACGGCGATCAGCTCATGATCCTGATGAAGTGGATCAAGGAAAATTACAAAGGGCCGGGCAAAGCCAAGGTCGGTTTTGTCACCAGTCCAACAGCCTGGGGCAAGGACGGGATCCCCGAGGCGGTTGCCTATGCCAAGAAGATCGGTCTGGATGTGGTGGCTCAGATTGAGTATCCCTACACGGCCACCGACGCCACCAACGAGTGCATGCAACTCCGGAGGGCTCAGGCCCAATATGTGGTCATTCACGGCTATTCCGGGGCCGCCAGCTATACCGCCATTTTCTTCAAAACGGCCAAGAAGATCCTCAAGGATGTTCAGCTCATGGGCACCCATTACACGACGGGAAGGATGCCCATCCTGGCCTGCCAGGAGGCCTTTGACGGATACATAGGGGTAGCCACCCGGCCTTTTCTGGATGCCGTACCCCGATCCAACACCCCTATGGACAACCCCATGGTCAAACTCGCCCATGATTTTGCCAAGAAGTATCGGCCTGTGGAATATAATAAGGGTATCACAGATAAAGATGCCATCAAGGACATGTTCCTTTATACGGAAGGACTCACCTATGCCTTTATGATCCAAAAGGTCCTGACCGATGCCGACAAGGCCGGCAACCTGACTCGGGAAGGGGTCAATAAGGCCCTGGACAACCTGGTCTGGGACTTCAAGGGTTTGTTTGACGGAAAGAAGTTTTCCTACAAGAAGACCCATACCATACCCATGATGCGAATTTATAAGGCCAACGTCAAGATGGTCAAGATGGGCGAGGCCATGGTGCCCACCGGTGCTGTGGTCCCTATCAGCGACTGGATCAACAGCGACGAAGTCAAGTGGTAGAATGGGAGATGCCGCCCAATGGCCCCTGGGAGAATCCATTTTTCAGGGGCCTGCCGCCCATCCTTATTTTCCATCGATGCTAATACTTTTATGGCCTATCCCCCATTAATGGGATAATTCATTTCTCCGGAGGTCTTCATGACCGATCTTCTTCAGGTATTGGGTTCGGGAGTCCTGGTCGGCCTGGTATATGCCTTGCTGGGTCTTTGCATTGTCATCATATTTAAGGCCTCTGAGTCCTTTAATTTTGCTATAGGCGAATTTCTGGTCATCGGATCCTTCCTTTTCTACCTCCTGTTTTTTGATCTCCATCTCCCTTTCCTGATAGCCCTGCCTCTGGGGCTGTTGGCCGCAGCCCTGGCCGGGGCCATTATCGAAAGGTTAACCATCAAACCGCTGCTCGGCCGGTCCCCCATCTCTATGACCATCGTCACCCTGGGGTTGGGCTTTTTCCTGAGGGCCTGCCTGCAACTCATCTTCGGGTCCCACAGCTATTCCTTTTTTTTGGAACTCCCCGATATTTCATTTGATGCAGGAAACCTCCTTTTCCTCTCCGATCCGATCTGGGCCGGGATCCTCTCCCTGACGACCTTTGGGCTGGTCATGTTTCTCCTTTTTCGAACCCGCTGGGGACTGGCCATTCGGGCCACCTCGGAAAACCAGGCCAAGGCCATGGCTTTTGGCATCAATGCCCGATTTATCCTCATGATTGTCTGGGCCTTAAGCTCGGCCTGCATCGCCGTGGCCGGGATCATGATCTCGAACTTCGGGGCCCTTTCCATAGTGTCCTCCATCGTCGGTCTGAGGGCCATGCCGGTGGTTTTGATCGGCGGGATGGACAGCATCGGAGGGGCCCTGATCGGAGGTGTTATCGTCGGTATCTGTGAGTCCCTGGTCGGCGCTTATCTTGAGCCCCTGGGCCTGACCGGATTTAAAGAGGTGGCTCCTTACATCCTTTTGCTGATTGTTCTGCTGATCCGGCCTTACGGTCTTTTCGGCACAGTCCGGATTGAGAGGGTGTAGCTATGTTGGCCATTGAAAATCTGAGAGTCGTTTACCACGATGTCATCTCCGTCCTGAACGGGATATCGCTCACGGTCCAGGAAGGTGAGATCCTGGTTATTATCGGGGCCAACGGGGCGGGCAAGACCACCCTGCTTCGGGCTGTGGCCGGGATGATTGATTTCTATGACGGCGATATCATCGAAGGGGACATCAAGGTGGAAGGGACATCCATCAAGGGGCTGGACGCCACCGATATCATGAAGCGCCATGGGCTTACTTACGTCATGGAGGATCGGCCGGTCTTCTGGTACCTGACCATTGAAGAAAACCTGGGAGCGGCCTCCTTCTCCCGCTGGGATAAAAAGGTCAAGGCCGATATGGAGGCGGTCTACGATTATTTCCCCGCCCTGGGGGCGATGAGGCACAAGAAGGCCGGCTATGCCTCGGGCGGTGAGCAGCAAATGCTGGCGATCGGCATGGCCCTGATGACCAAACCCAAGATCCTCCTCCTGGATGAACCGTCCCTGGGATTGGCCCCCCTGATCACCGAGGAGCTCTTTAGGATCATCAAGCAGCTTAACGATACCGGTATCAGCATTGTACTGGTGGAACAGAACGCCCACGCCGCCCTCGAAATAGGGACCCGGGGATATGTGATCGAACTGGGGCGCATCGTTCTTGAAGGAAAGGCCAAAGACCTCATCAACAACAAGGACGTTCGTGAATTCTATCTGGGCTCGGGGGAGAAAGAACGAAAGAGTTATCGGGATGCCAAACGATATAAGAGGCGAAAGCGATGGTTGTAGAGACAAAGTCCGGGTCTGAGATCCTGGTGATCGATAGCGTGAAGCTTTCATTTGGTGGTCTGCAGATCCTTAGCGACATCAATCTTACGGTTCATAAGGGAGAGATCTTCTGCATCATAGGCCCGAACGGCGCCGGCAAAACAAGCCTTCTGAATTGCATCAATGCCCACTACCGGCCTCAGGGAGGTCAAATTCTTTTTGAGGGAAAGGATATCACCACCCTGCAACCCCACCAGGTGGCCGGTCTGGGTATCGCCAGAACCTTTCAGAAGGTAGAGCTCTTTCAGGGCATGACCGTGCTGGACAACATCAAGCTGGGCCGCCACTGCCAGATGAAGTTCTCCCTCCTGGGAAGTTTTTTCAGGCTCCCCCGGCTCGTTCGTGAGGAGACGATCCACCGAAAAGAGATTGAAGAGGATGTTATTGATTTCATGGGCCTGTCGAGTTTTCGTTACTCTCCCGTGGGCATCCTTCCCCTGGGGGTGCGCAAGCGGGTCGATATGGCCCGCGCTCTGGCCATGAGGCCCAAAATTCTACTGCTCGATGAGATCATGTCGGGAATGGCAGTTGAGGAAAAAGAAGACGTCGCCAGCTACATCCTGGATGTTCAACGGGATATGGGGGTGACCATTATTTGGATTGAACACGATCTGGCCGCTGTCATGGATCTCTCGGACCGGGTCTGTGTCCTGAGTTTCGGGCAAAAAATCGCCGAGGGATTGCCGGAAGAGGTCCAGAAGGATCCCCGGGTGGTTGAGGCCTATCTCGGAAGACAGAAGGGAGCCTAATGACTGACATGCTCGGGCATAACCTGATCGGCCTCATTGTCAAAAATGCGGCCGAGATGCCGGATGAGGTTGCCATCCGGGAGAAGCGTTTCGGTGTCTGGAGCCCTTTGACCTGGGAACAGTTCCAGGAAAAGGTCCAGCGCTTTGCCCTGGGTCTGATGACTCTGGGCTTTGGGCCGGATCAAATGCTGGCTATCATCGGTGATAACAAGCCGGAATGGATTATTGCCGAATTTGGCTCCATGGCCGCCGGAGGACTTCCCACCGGGGCCTATCCGGACAGTCTGCCGGAAGAAATGGAATATCTAATCTCTTATGCGGAGGCCGGATTCCTGGTTTTGAGAGACCAGGAGCAGGCCGACAAGATCATTACCATTTGGGAAGGAATAAAAAATACCGTTCAGAAGGTGATCGTCTGGGATTCCAGGGGAATGAGCCACTATTATCAGGAGTACCCCTTCATGATGCGCTTTGAAGAGGTACTGGAGATCGGCGCCAGGGAGGAGGCCTCCGGGAAAAAGGACTATTTAAAGAAAAGGGCCGAGGAGATAGATCCCTCCAGTCCGGCCATTATGCTGACGACCTCCGGGACCACCGCCAAGCCAAAGCTCTCCATACTAAGCCACGAAAATCTTATTTTTGCCTCTGAGAGCTATGGCCAGGTGGTCCGAATGAACAAGGGGGATGAACTCCTCTCGGCCGCACCCCTGTCCTGGATCGGGGAACAGCTTTACAATGTCACCCGATTCCTGACGGTTGGAGCCCATTACAACTTCCCCGAAGAAACCGAGACCCTGCGCAAGGATCTGCTGGAGCTGCAGCCCTATTATTTCGGTGGGACTCCCGTCGTCTGGGAACTGATCATATCCACCATCCAGGCTGCCATGGACAATGCCGATTTTTTCAAGCGCTATTGCTACCATTGGGCCATAAAATCCGTAATGAAGAAGACCGAGGCCGAACTGGCCGGTGAACGGCCCGGCGTCTGGAGCAGGATGATCCATCCCCTGGCCGACTTCCTGGTGATTCGCCCCCTGAAGAACAAGGTCGGGCTGGGACGGGTCAGGATGGCTATTACCGGTGGAGGCGCCATCTCCCCCGAGGTCTTCAAGTACTTCAAGGCCCTGGGGCTGGATCTTCGCCAGGTTTTCGGTCAGTCAGAATGCGCCGGAATTGCCACCACCCACCGGGAAGGCGATGTCCGGCCGGAGACCGTAGGGGTGGCCATTCCGGGAGTGGAGGTGAAGCTCTCCGAAGAAGGGGAGATCTTAGTCCGGGGAAAGAATACCCATGTCGGTTACTATAAAAACGATAAAGCCACCCGGGAAAGCTCCACCGAGGACGGCTTTCTCTGGACCGGGGATGCCGGGTATTTTGGCGAGGATGGACATCTCTATGTCTTTGACCGGGCCAAGGACGTCATGACCCTGCAAGACGGAACCCGGTTTGCTCCCCTGGATATCGAGACCCGCCTGAAATTCAGTCCTTACATCCATGAGGCCATGGTCATTGGAACCGGAAGGTCGTCGGTAACCGCCATCATCAGTATTGATCTTGAAAATGTGGGAAACTGGGCCAAAAAGAGAGGCCTCTCTTATACCACGATCCAGGATCTGGCTCAGAGAAGAGAGGTCTATGAGCTGATTCGAAATGAGATAGCCAAGATCTGTAAACGCTTTCCTGACAATATCAGGATCAGGCGTTTCGCTATACTCCTTAAAGCCCTCCACCCGGATGACGGAGAACTGACCAGGACCAGGAAGGTCCGAAGGGCCTTTGTCAACGAAAGATACCAGGCCCTTATTGAAGATCTCTACCGCACCACAGACAGACATGATCTGGATATCGAGATTCGTTACGAGGACGGTCGCATTTCAACCTTTAAAGGGGTTGTTGCCATAGAGGAGATATCAGAGTGAGATCCTTGTCCGAGCTTTATAATGACTATTTTTCATCTTCGGCCGTTTTCAGCTACCGGGAAGATGAGCGGATCTTTCGGACCCGCTTTAAGAGGGCCTGGTTTGTCATTTTCCTCATCCTGGTGGGTTTAATGTTTTTGGGTTCAGCCCTGGGTGGTGGTGCCAATGAATATCACTACTTTATTATGAATCTGATCCTGATAAACCTCATCTCCGCCCTGGGATTGAATCTCCTGGTAGGTTTTACCGGGCTCCTTTCCCTGGGGCATGCCGCCTTTATGGGGGTCGGCGCCTTCACCTCAGCCCTGCTGATTACCAAATTCGGGGTTCCCTTTGGCCTGTCCATCGTTTTCGCCGGCCTGGTGGCCGCCTTGTTTGGGATCATCGTGGGTACCCCCTCGCTCCGGATCAAGGGCTTCTATCTTATGGTGGCCACCCTGGCCTTCCAGTTTGTGATCGATTATATCATCATCCACTGGGATGGGGTCACCAGGGGCATCAGGGGGATCGAGCTCCCGACCCCCTATTTTCTCGGGATTTCCCTTGAGAAAAACCAGGCCTACTTTTTATTCCTCTTTGTCCTGGTCCTGATCCTGATGTGGGGGGCCAAGAACCTTACCCGTTCCAAGATCGGTCGAGCCTTTGTGGCCATCCGGGATAATGATGTCTCGGCCGAGATCATCGGCATATCCATCTTCCGCTATAAGCTCCTGGCTTTTGCCCTCGGGTCGTTTTATGCAGGCGTGGCCGGGGCCCTGTTTGCCGGACTCCTGAGGACTGCGATTCCGGCCGACTACACCTTCCTTCACTCCATTATTGTCCTGGCCATGGTCCTGGTGGGGGGTCTGGGGAGACTTGTCGGAACGGTTTTTGGGGTCATCTTTGTGACCTTTGTGCCGGTCTTTCTCGATCAGATTGTGAGCTATCTGGCCCAGGTCTATGACCCGAACATCACCATTCTTCTTGGGCCTATGAAAGAGCTGGTCTTCGGCGGCCTGATTATCCTATTTATCATTTTTGAACCGGAAGGGATTGTGGGGACCTGGATCAAGTTTAGGGACTATTTCCGGATCTGGCCCCTGCCTTATATTTCGGAATGAGCAGGGAATTGATCCATCTGTTAAATGGTCCCAATTTTTCTAAAGGGGGAACCGGTTATGAGCCTTCGAGACTTCACCGTTTATGATGTTATCTGCAGAAACGCCCAGATTTACCCCCACCAGGAGGCCCTTGTCTTTAGGAATGTCCGCCTAACCCACAAGCAGTTCAAGGAAAATTGTGACCGTCTGGCGACCGGTCTGCTGGCCGCAGGCATTCAGGTGGGTGACCGATTGGGAGTGATCGCCCAGAATTGTGATGAATTTATGATCCTTTATGGGGCAGCCTCCAAGATCGGCGCTATTGTGCTCCCAATAAACTGGCGGTTTCAGCCGGACGAAGTGGAATTTGTGCTCAATGATTGCACTCCCAAGTTAGTCTTTGCCGGCCCGGAATACCGGCCCATGGCAGAGGAACTATCCAGGAAGCTTAATTTCGTTGAACGATGGTATGCCCTGGGCGGGGGGGATATCCCCTCCGGCTTCAGGACTTTGGGCTCCCTTTACTCTGATAGTGGCGGCTGCCCGGTACCTGACCTCTCTTCGGATACCGGATTTGTTATTATACACACGGCAGCGGTAGCGGGCAGACCCAGGGGCGCTCTCCTGAGTCAGTCCAATATTGTCCATTGCAGCCTGCAGATGATCGAGAGCAATGGCTTGGGTCCCGAAGACTGTTTTATCTGCCTCCTTCCTCTTTTCCACATAGCCGCCCTTTCCATGGCCATGGCCGTGATGCAGGCCGGTGGAAAGAACGTGATTGTAGAGCGTTTTGATCCGGAACTCGTTTTGGATCTTATCGGGAAGGAAAAGGGGACAACCCTGGTCCATTTCGCGCCGATCCTTCAGATGCTTATGGATAAATACGAAGAAAAGGGCCGATCACCTGACCTATCTTCTATCCGGAATGTCGGCGGTCTTGACAGTCCCGAAAATATTTTTCGATTCAAGGACCTTGTGCCGCAGGCCAGATTCTGGACCGGGTTTGCCCAGACCGAGGCCATGCCCGTAACCGGCGGATTTATGGAAGAGAGACCGGGCAGTGCCGGGAGGCCTTCGCTATTGGCTAAAGTGGCCCTTTTCGACGATTACGACCATGAAGTCCCGGTGGGGACGCCGGGTGAAATATGCGTCCGCTCGCCGGTGGTTTTCCTGGGTTATTGGGGTCTGGCTGAGGAGACGGCTTACACTTTTCGAAACGGCTGGCATCACACCGGTGACATCGGCCGTTTTGATGAGGACGGCTACCTCTGGTATGTCAAGAGAAAGGCGGAAAAAGAACTGATAAAGCCCGGGGGGGAGAATGTCTATCCGATAGAGGTGGAAAAGACAATTCTGACCCATGAGGCCGTCACCGAAGTCTGTGTCATCGGCGTGCCGGATAAGGAGTGGGGTGAGGCCGTTAAGGCCGTCTGCGTGATTAAGACAGGGGAGTCCCTGGAGACCCAGGACTTGATCGAGTTTGTGGCCTCCAAAATTGCCAGGTATAAGAAACCAAAATTTGTTGTCTTGGTAGATTCCCTGCCAAAGACGCCAGAGGGAACGATTGACCGGGATCAGGTAAAAAAGGAACACGGGGGAAAGTATTAAGCAGAGATGGCTTTTCAGCGGGTACAATTAAGTTTTACAGATAACGTCGCAGTCCTTACTCTCAACCATCCTGAAGTCCTCAACGCGGTCTCGGTTCAGATGCTGCGGGAATTGACAGCGGCCCTGGACGAGATCGAGGATCCGGAGAAGGAGGCCCGCTGCCTGATCCTGACCGGAGCGGGAAGGGGGTTCTGCGCGGGTGCCCACCTGGACGACCCCGAAAGCAGCAGGAGCCAGGGCGAGCTCAAGGCCGGGAGTCTTCTCGAAAAGTGGTACCACCCGATTCTGCTCCGCCTCAGGGACCTTAGGATGCCGATTATCACCGCGGTCAACGGCCCCGCAGCAGGAGTTGGGATGAGCCTGGCGTTGATGGGGGACCTGGTAATCGCAGCCCGGTCGTCTTACTTCCTGCAGGCCTTTCGGCGGATCGGCCTCATCCCGGACGGCGGCTCGACCTTCCTGCTGCCCCGCAAGGTGGGCTGGGCAAGAGCGGTGGAACTTTCGATGCTCGCTGAACGGCTGTCGGCAGAGAAGGCCCTGGAGTGGGGTCTGGTCAACCGGGTCGTCGATGAAGGCCAGACGCTCAAAGCCGCCCTGGATCTCGGGAGGGAGCTGGCGGCCGGTCCCACTATCTCGATGGCCCTGATCCGCAAAGCCTACTGGCAGAGCTTCAGCAATACCTACGAACAACAGCTCCACCTCGAGTCCGAGCTTCAGACCGAGGCGGGTCGAACCCAGGACTTCGCCGAGGGAAGAACGGCCTTCCTGGAGAAGCGTCCGCCCGTCTTTAAGGGGAAATGACCTGCTCTTATCTAGGGCCAAAAGGGGGAAAATATTTCATCAGATCTGCCAGATCCAATTTCAAGGGTGCTTTTCTCTTCGGCTTCAGGGGTTTTGTCAGGGCTGTTTTTTCTGGACGGCTTTTGGGAACTTCGGCCATCTCTTCATCGTCATCGATGTACTCGATCGGCTGACGACCTTTGGAAACTTCGGCCATCTCCTTATTGACGGCCTCGATCCGGTTAACGACTAAAGGATCGCCTGGGTTTAATTGGCGACTTTTTTGGTAGTCAGCCAGGGCTCCTTTCAAATCCCCCTGATGTTCTTTGATAATCCCCCTTAAAAAAAAGAGAGCGGGATTATTGGGATTTAATTCGATGGCCCGGTTAAAATCAGCCAGGGCTCCCTTCAGGTCTTCCTGCTGAAATTTAATAACCCCTCGGGCATGAATGGAAACCGGATCATTGGGGTTTAAATCGATGGCCCGATTAAAATCGGACAGGGCTCCTTTAAAGTCCCCCTGCTTAACCTTAACACCCCCCCTGTTGAAATAGGAAACCGAATTTTTCGGGTTTAAATCGATGGCCCGGTTATAATCGTTAAGGGCTCCCTTCAGGTCTCCCTGCTGAAATTTAATAACCCCTCGGGCATGATGAGAAACCGGATCATTGGGATTTAAATCGATAGCCCGATTAAAATCGGACAAAGCTCCCTTCAGGTCCCCCTGCTCAGACTTAATATGCCCCCTGTTGGCATAGGGAAACGGGTTATTTGGGTCCAGTTCTATAGACCGGGTAAAGTCAGCCAGGGCTCCTTTCAGGTCCTCTTGCTTAAATTTAATATGCCCGGCCAGGGCATAGGGATATGGATTCCTTGGGTCTAATTCGATGGCCCGGTTAAAATCAGCCAGGGCTACATTAGGGGCCCCCAGCTCAAATTTAATATTTCCCCTGAGAATATAGGGATATGGATTCTTTGGGTCTAATTCGATGGCCTTGTCGAAAGCAACCAGGGCTCCCTTCAGGTCCTCCTGCCGATATTTAATATCCCCTTTGAAAATATAGGGATTGGGATTCCCGGGGTCTAATTCGATGACCTTGTCGAAAGCAGCCAGGGCCTCCTTATATTTCCCCTGGCCCGCTAAAGACCGCCCTTGTTGAAAGAAAAACGAGGCCTCCTGAGCGAAAGAAAGATCGGAGAGAATTAAAAGACCAAGACCGATGGTCATCAGAAAGAGCGTTTTCGGGGAGGCCCCGGATTTAAAGAAATTCATCGATACCTACTCCTTTTGGGTATTTCACCAAATTAGGCCGGCCGTTCCGAAGGAAAGCGGCCGCCGGTTACGAGGGTTCCGGCCAGGGTCCGCGTCTACCGGGGCATCCGGCGGAAGGCGCGTTCCAGTTCCCCGATGCATCGTCCGAGAGACGGGGCCTCCAGCCAGTATTCGACCTTGCGGCCGCCGCGGCGGACGCCGGTGGAATGGGTGCGGACGATCCCCGCGAGCTTCAGGTGCTTGAGCTGGTTGACGACCGCGGTGGCGGACGCCCCGAGCGCGCGGGCCAGCTCCACGGGCCGCCGCCTCTGCCCGTCCAGCATCCGGACGATCCGGTACGCCAGGGGGTTGCCGAGGATCCTGCAGAACAGCGAGGTCCTCCGGGCGACGGCGTCATCCATCATCCGCACCCCTGAATCCGGCGGCCGCCGCGGCTCTCCCCGCGCGGCCCGCAAACCCCCTCCCCAAGGCCAGCCTCCTCCCGGGTCTCCCTCTCCGATGCCGCTGGGCTACGCCCGCTGATTTACAAGTTTACGCATGCGTAAATTTGTTGATATGTCAAGGGAATTCGGAATCAAAAAGCGGAGGGGATCAGCCGCGCCGGAGCAGGGCGGGCGGGAAGCCGATGTCCGCCACGATCAGCTCCCCGAGGTACTTCCGGGCGGACGGGGACTTGAAGCCCACCTTCGGGAGCCCCATCGTCACCGTCGCGCTGGCCTCGACCGCGATCCCCAGGGGCCGCCCCGTGTTCGCGTCCAGCCCCGAGGGGATGTCCACCGCCACCACGGGGAACCACCGGCGGTCGAGCGCGTTCATCTCCCGGATCAGCTCGCGCTCCCGGCCCTCCACCGGACGCGACAGGCCCGTCCCGAAGATCGCGTCCACCAGGGCCGCCATCGGCCGCGCCTTCAGCCGCCCCACGAAGGGCAGGCCCTCCCGCGCCCGCTCCCAGGCCCGCCCCGCGGCCGTCGAGGGATCGTACGCCTTCCCCCGCGCCAGCACCTCCACCTCGAAGCCGCGCTCCGCCAGGAGCCGCGCCGCCACGAACCCGTCCCCGCCGTTGTTCCCCCGGCCGCAGACCGCCACCACGGGACACGCCGGAGACGTCCGCTCCGCCACCACGTCCGCCACGGCGCGCCCCGCGTTCTCCATCAGCACGTCCACGGGGACGCCGTGCTCCTCCGCCGCCCGGCGGTCGATCTCCTGCATCTCCTCGCGGGTTACGTGCCTCATGGGATCACCGCTTCGGGCGGGACTTCCACGGCGGATACTTCACGCGGTACCACTCCTGCCACTCCTCCTTCCGCAGGAGCTTCTCCCCGGTGAGCCGGTAGAGGGAGTACATCGCCGCCTCGGACAGGGTCAGGCTGGGGGAATCGATCGCCTTCATCAGGTCGGGGATCCCCTCCTCGTAGTGGATCTCCCCGATCGCCTGGAGCACCCGGCGGAGCACCGTTACCTCCTTCTCCTTCCCCAGGCACGCCACCAGCGCCGGGCCCACCTCCGCCCGCGCCGGCCCCATCTTCCCCGCCGCCTCCGCCGCCGTGGCCCTCACCGTCCATGCCGGGTCCTCCGAGAGGAGCCGGATCAGCATCCCCGCGCCGGCCGTGTCCACCGCCTCGCCCACCGCCCCGGCTACCGCGCGC
>JACQYK010000157.1:0-30158 GCA_016208255.1 Deltaproteobacteria bacterium
CGCAGCCGGGTGGAGGTGGTCTTGGATCCCGGTGAATATCACCCCCGAATTCACCCGAGTCGGCGGGCTCAATTGCTCGGTGAATTCGAAAGACGTCGCGGTGATACCATGCCGGGCGGCAGCGGCAGACGGCGGGGAATGATGACGGCTTACCGGCAGAAGGCGATCCGGATTGCCCGATACCTGACCGAAAACGGGCCGACCAAGGCCTCAGTGATCGCCCGGGCGATCGAGGAGTCAGAGGTTTGGGCTATTCTTTACCGGAACGTCTACGGATGGTTCGATCGATTGGGTGAAGGCGTCTATCAGATTTCACCAAGGGGAATGACCGACCTCAATACCTGGACCGATTGCTCCCAATCTTCAGGAATCATGATCTGAAAGGCAAGACCCTTGAAATTCGTTCATACGGCCGATACCCACCTCGGGTATGAGATAACCCGAATCAATCAGGCGGATCCCCAGGGCCGGCGGAAGCGGGCCGATCATATCTTCAGGAATTTTTTGACGGTGCTGGACCGGGCCAGGGAAATAGAAGCCGATTTATTCATCCACAGCGGAGACCTCTTTAACAAGTACTATATTCCCAGAGAGATACTCGATGAATTAGTCCAACCGATTTTAGCCCTGGCCAGGGCGGGGACCCGTATCCTGATCATCCCCGGCAACCACGAGCGGTCCGAGTTCCCCTTTGACCTCTTCCACGGAAATTTGTTTATCCCGGGTCTACGCAGCGGATCAGCTTTGCTGAAATGGATGAGGACAAGGGTTTTATCGAAGCCGAGGTCCTCAACAACCGGATTGAAACCCGCTTCGCGCCCTTACCGGTGTACGCTATGGAGCTGGTTGAAATCAGAGCCGGTGGACTATCTTCCGAAGAATTGCGGGAGGCCATCAGGAATCAATTCTGGCGGTTTGATGAAGATCGGGTTATCCGCTTCCATTTAACCGGCGGGGGTAAGCTCAGAGATTACCCCGAAATGAACTTTCAGAAACTCCGGGCCGAGATGCCCCCGGTCCTGGAATGCCAGTTCGCCATCAGGGTCGGCCCGAAGCGGGTCATGAAATAGATCATCTCCCCCTTGACCTGACCAAGGGAGAGATGATCGGTTTCAATGCCGGCAGGGTTTAATACGAGAATAGGTTCTGAGTCCAACTTATTTATTTCATGCCTCGGGGTGTCACGTCCCTGACGGGACATGACTGTTTAATAACGGATTCTAATAATTAGCCTGAATATACTCAAAAGAGGCGGCCGGCTGGGAACCGGTGATGGGCTGCCAGTGCTTGATCTTGGGGCCCACACCATACGGATTATGAATGGCCCAGAGTATAATCCGGTACTGCGCTTCACGGATGGTTTTCGATATCTTCTTGCCGACGGCTATGACGTCCCGATCTTTAATGGCCATGGCTCCCTCGGTGATCACCTTTTCCACCTCCGGCGGGGTGTGGAAACTCCAGGGCATCGAAGTGAGCCAGTCGGACATGTCCGCTGCGGCGTGCAATTCAGCGTGGTGCCAGGCTCCGGCCGTGATGATTCCCCTGGCCTTCTTGCCATGAATCAGCGCCTGCCAGGCCCCGCCTTCATAGATATCTATCTTGGTCTTGATACCGACCTCGTTCAGGTTGGCCGCAATCGCCTCGACCCAGAATTTGGCGGTCGGGGTCGTGTTGATCGTGGTGTTGAATCCCTTGGGGAATCCGGCTTCGGCCAGGAGCTTTTTGGCCCGCTCCGGGTCATAAGAATCGGGTTTGATAGAAGGATCGTGGCCCATGGTGATGGGCGACAGGATTTCGCCGTACGGCTCGGCCGATCCGAAGAGCACCTTTTCGCAGATGGCTTTGCGATCGATGGCCAGGCTGGCTGCGGTGCGGACCCTCCTATCCAGAAATGGGCTGGGTTCATTCGGAAATTGCAGATCACACATCAGGAGGTTGGTCAGGTTGGGGTACATGGAATAAACGATTCTCAAATCCTTCGAAGACTTTACCATCGGGATATTAGCCTGGGCCAGGTCGACGATGTCGGCTTCCCTGGCCTGGAGCATGGCCAAGCGGGTGGAGTGATCCTGCACAAAGATGAGCTTTAGACTTTTGATCTCCGGGGTTTTCCGGTAGTGGCTCTTTACGGCCTCTACCTGCCAGTATTGATCCTGTTTGTAGCCGACCCATTTGAACGGACCGGCGCCGATGGGTTTTTCGGCAAAGCCCTTGTCTCCCACTTTTTCCCGATAGGCCTTGGGGAAAATGCCGGCCCCCCACCACAAGCGTCCGATCAACCCGGGATCGGCGATATTCATATGGATTTTCAATTTGGTGGGGCTTTCCGCTACCACCTCTTTGATATTTTTTTGCCAGAGCTTTCCATGCACGTAGCGAAGCTCGCTGCGCATGTAAGTTTCCAGGCTGTATTTGATATCCTGGGCGGTGACCATTTCCCCGTTGTGAAAGGGAACGTCATTCCGCAAATCAAACTCGATGAATTTCCAGTCCGGCGAGACCTTCCAGGTTTTGGCCAGCGCCGGCAGGAACGATTTCCCATCCAACTTCACTTCCACAATTCGTTCAAACATGGTTTGGGCCAGCAAAGGAAGTCCGGCCATGTGACTGGCCGGGTCTCCGCCCACCTGGTAAAAGATCGGATAGGCCGTGGCCACAATTACATCTCCCTTCTGGACCACCGCCCCGAACACCGGAGAGGACAGGATCAAGAACAGGGCCAGGACCAGGGACAACCTCTTCCAAGAAACGTGGTATCCTTTCATGAATGCACTCCTTCCTTTTTAAATTCGAAAATAGGATTCTAGCCTTACTTCGCCCAGTCCTATTTTCGGAGTCCGCGTGTCACGCCACAAAAGGCGTGGCCTGACGGTTAAGTTTACGGACAGGCCATCCATCAGTTTTACTACGTCAAGCCGAATGCCTCCGGTTAGCCGTGCCCCGGAGCCGCCTGGTAATAGTAGCCAAGCGGAAAGGCTGAGGCAACAGACACCCCCCAAGACCGTCCATGCCAGACAACAGGGGAGGCGACCTTGATGCGAGGTTCAGGTCATTCGACGGAGTGGTATCCTTATTCACACTATCACACCTCGAGATATCTCCTATTACTCGCCTAAACCGCCAGGCCCCGCTACAAAAAGCGTGGCCTGACTGTTTAAGCGGTATGAATGTTTAATAAGATATTGCCTTTTGATGGAATGAGTATAATGGTCGAGAAAAGGTCGGCCAAGAAGAAAAGCAAGGCCGGAAGCAAGGAGACAGGACGATGTGCTCCGGACCGTTCACAGTCAGGACGTTTGGAGAATCATCGGGGCAAACATCAGTGGGGTTTGCGGCCTTCCCTCTTCATTTTGCGCACCTCTTCCATCAGCTTGTCATAGCCCTCACCGAGACCCGCAGGAGGTTCTTTCCCGAAAGCGCCGTCGTATAGCTCTTCCATTTTTTTGAGTTGCGCCAAGGCCGTCGAATTTTCGCTGAAAGCCCTATCCATCATCTCCACCAGCTCTTCACCGGCCTGGTTGAGATCACTGAGATCAATTCGAAGGTCCATCATATTTAGGACGTTCTTCAAAAGATCGTAGCAGGCCTTGGAATTCAGGTCATGAATATAAATCGGCGCCCGAGCTGAGATTCCTGCAACTTCTATCCCCTGCTCCTGGCCCAGGGCGATCAGCATTGTGGTGAAACTGCACGGACCCAGGTAATCACCGAAATGGGCAAAGGTTTTAAATTCAGACTTCATAGGCTGATGGCTCACGGTGACATGAATTCTCGTTTCCCTGGTATGAGGAACCTGATCGAAAAAGCCGCCCAGGCAATAAATTCTCGGTGTTTGGAATTGACGTGCCAAGTCGAGGATAATCTGACAGTATTCCGGCCAATTCAGATTGGGCTCGAAACCGAGGAATAGTATAAGGTCATGCGCGGAGCCACTTTTCCAGAAGAAGAGTTCGTTTTCAGGGCTGTCAAGCTTCCTTACCAGTCCTTCGCTGATTTGGGCTTTGGGCCGCATGGTCAGTTCCGGATCTGAGCTGGGGATCTGATAGATATAGAAGCCCTGTGTATTAACATAGGCGAATTTGCGAGCACCTACCTTGCGCCGCAAATAATCAATGCTGCCAGTGGAAACCTCGCCAGCATTGAGCCAACCATTCAGGCCGACTATGATATAAGGAGCGGTCAGTTGCGGCCGCTCTACCATTACAAGATTAGTTCCCATACTGTCACCCCCGATTGGTCAGCCATGTAGACACCTGATGGTTTGAATATTTCCGAATGTAATTTAACATAGTAGGCTGGAAATTGAAAAATTAATGCACCAAATCCAATCAGGATTCGCTTAAGATCCTTATTGGCCTCCTCCACTTGAAAAGAACTTATTTCTTCGTTAAGAGAGTATTAAGGAAAGAAAAAGGCCTGCACCAGGAGAATAAAAGCGGATGGCAAGGAGCAAGGTTGGTCTTCTAATGAAAATAAAACGTTACAACCATCCGCACCCCGGGCGCACCCGGCCTGAAGTGAAAACGGGCAAGTTATTGAAAACTTACCCGTTATTTGGTCTTTGGTGCCGAAGGCGGGACTCGAACCCGCACGGAGTTACCCGCCACCCCCTCAAGATGGTGTGTCTACCAGATTCCACCACTTCGGCACAGAGGTTTTTGTTATTTGACGGGCGGTACCGGAACGACCGGGGCTGCCGGCAATGCCGGAACGGCCGGGGCCGGAGATGCCGGACCACCGGCTGGGGCCTGGGCCGGAGCCGATTTCTGCTGGGTGGCCGCCGGAGGTGTTCCGACCACCGAAGAAGATTTTGATCCCGGGCCGTACATAAATGCCAGGAGTAGAGAAGTGACCATAAAAACCGCCGCGGCAACAGTGGTCAGCTTGGTTAGAAAAGTGGTCGCGCCGCCGCTTCCGAACACCGTTTGACTGGATCCCCCAAAGGCCGCTCCCATGCTGGCCCCTTTCCCGGTCTGGAGCAATACAATCATAATCAGGGCAAAACAAACGATAATATGAATAATGGTGGTTAATGTTGCCATAATGACTTATTGATTTACCTCCTTGATCAGGGCCAAAAATTTGTCCGCTTTCAGGCTGGCCCCGCCTACCAACGCGCCGTCAATATCGGTTTGAGACCGCAGGTCCCGGATATTGTCCGGTGTAACACTCCCACCATACACAATTCTGGTCTCCAATGCAAGGGTTTTATTAAACCGGGTTTGGAGCAAACCTCGAATAAAAGCATGGACTTCCTGAGCCTGTGCCGGTGTCGCCGACCTTCCCGTCCCGATGGCCCAGACCGGTTCGTAGGCCACTACCCCCCTGGCCATGTCTTCGGGCGACACCCCCTCCACCGCTTTCAGCAGTTGACGCTCGATGACGGCTTGAATCCTGCCCTCTTCCCGTTCCTCCAGGGTCTCTCCCAGGCAAAGGACCGGTTTTAACCCGGTCTTTAGACAGGTCGCCAATTTTTGATGGACCTGATTATCGGTTTCCCCGAAGACATGCCTTCGTTCGGAATGACCGATGAGACAATAGGTGCAGCCGACATCGACCAGCATCCGCGTTGAAATTTCCCCGGTAAAGGCCCCGTCTTCAGCCCAGTGCACATTTTGGGCCGCCAGTCGGACAGGACCATCCTGGATCACCCTGGCCAAGGCCGACAAGGCCGTAAAAGGAGGGGCGATAATCACTTCGGCCTGAAGCGGGTCCGGCAATCCCGCTTTTAATTCCTGAAAAGTGTCTAAGGCCTCCGGGATGGTTTTAAACATTTTCCAGTTTCCCCCGATCCAGGGGCGGCGGTTATTTTTTATAGTCATTCAAGTTTCCCCTTTAATGCACTCCTTAGCCGTCTTTCCGGCATGCTTTAAGCCGGAATCCAGGGACTTTAATTTCCAATTATTTTGAAAAACCTGGATTCCCGATAAAGACATTCGGGAACGACGAAAGATGTGTCGCTTTTTGTATTGACGAATTCGTAAAAAGTCACCGAAAGCCCATTTTCGTCATTCCCGTGAAAACGGGAATCCAGTGTTTTTAGTTAGTTACGAATGATCTGGATTCCCGCCTGCGCGGGAATGACGACTTTTAACAAGTCTTTCAGTATTAATATATCCTCATACTCCCAAGGGATCCGGCGGGACCTTAAATTGAGGTAATTGAAGTTCGCCGAACGCCGAACGAGTAACGACGAACGTTTCTTGTTTTTATTTCTTTTCCAAAGCCAAAATGCCGGGCAACTGTTTTCCCTCCAGAAGTTCTAAAAAGGCCCCGCCCCCGGTGGAAATATAGGAAATTTTTCCAGCCTGGCCGGCCTTATGGACAGCCACATCGGTATCCCCGCCGCCGACCACGGTCAGGGCTTTGGAGCCGGCCAAAGTCTGAACCATGGCCATGGTACCCCTTGAGAAAGCCTCCATCTCAAAGGCCCCCATGGGCCCGTTCCAGATAATCGTCCCGGCATTTTCCAGGACCTCGGAAAAGAGCAAAGAGCTGGCCGGTCCGATATCCAGGATCATCCAGTCTTTGGGGACTTCCTGAACGGTGGTGATCCGGGTTTCGGCCTGGGCCTCAAATTTATCGCCGACCAGGCAATCCACGGGAAGATAGAATTTGACTCCCAGTTCTTTGGCTTTTTCTATAATATCCCGGGACCGGCCCACCAGATCATCTTCCACCAGGGATTTGCCGACCTCATTCCCGGCCCCTTTCAGAAAGGTGTTGGCCATGGCCCCGCCGATCACCATTTTGTCCACCCGGCTCAACAGATTTTCCAGGGCCCCCAGTTTGCTGCTGACCTTGGCCCCGCCGATGACGGCTACCAGGGGACGGACCGGGTTTTCCATGGACTGATGAAAAAATTTCAATTCGTCCTTCATCAGGAATCCGGCCGCGGAGACCTTGGCATATTTGACCACGGCCGCCACCGAGGCATGAGCCCGATGGGCGGCGGCAAAGGCGTCATTGATGTAGATATCACACAATTCCGCCAGGCCCTGTCCGAAGGCCTCATCGTTTTTTTCCTCTTCCGGATGGAAACGGAGATTTTCCAATAAAAGGATGTCGCCCGGCTTCATTTTTTCGGCCATTCTTTTAACTTCCGGACCCACACAATCCGGGGCCAAGGGCACTTCTTTCTTGACCAGGCTGCTCAAGCGGCGGGCCACGGGGGCCAGACTCATCTCCGGAACCGGTTTTCCTTTGGGCCGCCCCAGGTGAGAGCAGAGAATGACCTTGGCCTTTTTATCCAGGGCGTAGCTGATGGTCGGCAGGACTCCCCGGATGCGGTTGTCGTCGGTGATATTCAGGTTTTTATCCAGGGGCACATTGAAGTCGACCCGGATCAGGAGTCTTTTATTTTCTATATCGAGTTCATTCAGGTATTGCACTGTTTCCTCCAAAGAAGGTTAGATGTTGATATAACATATAATATAATATCAACAGGACCATCTTAAGTCAAATCCAAAAGAAAAAAGGGAACGGAGCACAACCCCGTTCCCTTTTTTCATGGAGATTGAATGTTATTTCCTGAAAAACTAACCCCAGATGGAAATAACGATCGGGACAATCAGCAAGGCCACAATGTTGATGACCTTGATCATCGGGTTAATGGCCGGGCCGGCGGTATCCTTGTAAGGATCGCCGACCGTATCGCCGGTGACTGAAGCCTTGTGGCCGTCACTGCCCTTTTTGTGTAAGACCCCTTTGTCGTCGGTAACCCCGTCTTCAAAGGATTTCTTGGCATTGTCCCAGGCCCCACCTCCGGAGGTCATGGCAATGGCCTGGAAGAGACCGGTCAGGATGCATCCGATCAGCAGACCGCCGAGGGCCTTCGGCCCGAGGGCAAAGCCGACAATGATAGGAGCTACGACCGGGATCAGGGCCGGGATCATCATTTCTTTAATAGCCGACTTGGTGACAATATCGACGCATTTGCCATATTCCGGTTTCCCGGTGCCTTCCATGATGCCCTTGATCTCACGGAACTGCCTGCGAACCTCTTCGACGACGCCGCCGGCCGCTCTGCCGACCGCCAGCATCAGCCGGCCGCCGTAGTAGTAGGGGATCAGGCCGCCGATAAACAGGCCGGCAATAATCAGGGGATCGGAAAGGTCAAAGCTGATGCCGCTTATCCCTTTGGCCAGTTCCCGGGCATACTCGGCAAACAGCACCAGGGCGGCCAGAGCGGCTGAACCGATGGCATACCCTTTGGTAACGGCCTTGGTGGTATTGCCGACCGCGTCGAGCGGATCAGTAATAGCCCGGACTTCCGGAGGAAGCTCAGCCATTTCGGCGATACCACCGGCGTTGTCCGTAATCGGGCCGTAAGAGTCAATGGCCACCACAATACCGGTCATGGAAAGCATGGAGACCGCGGAAAGGGCGATGGCAAACAAACCGCTGGTTATATTGCCGCTGAATCCGCCACCGAGACCGAAGGAACCGAGAATGGCGGCCACGATCACGATTGCCGGAAGGGCCGTGGCTTCCATACTCATGGCCAGGCCGGCGATCACATTCGTGCCGTGACCGGTCAGGCTGGCTTTGGCGATGGTCTTCACCGGTCGGAACTTATTGGACGTATAATACTCGGTGATCCAGACAATCAGGCCGGTCAGGATCAGGCCGATCAGGGCCGTGCCGAAGATGCTCATAGGGGTGAAACCGCCGGTCTTGTCGGCGGGCAGACCGCCCATGAACCAGGAGGTTATGAAATAAAAGGCAATGGCCGCCAGAACACCCGAGACGGCCAATCCTTTATATAAGGCACCCATAATATACTTTTTAGCGCCAAGTTTTACGAAATAAGTCCCGATAATGGAGGCAACGATCGAAACGCCGCCTAAGAGGAGCGGGAATTCAACCCAGGGACTGCCGGATCCGAAAACGGTCTTGGCCAGCAGCATAGCGGCCACCAGAGTCACCGTATAGGTTTCGTAAAGGTCGGCAGCCATACCGGCACAGTCCCCCACGTTGTCGCCCACATTGTCGGCGATAACGGCCGGGTTTCTCGGGTCATCTTCCGGAATACCGGCTTCCACCTTACCGACCAGGTCGGCGCCGACGTCGGCCGCCTTGGTATAGATACCGCCGGCGATACGGGCAAAGACGCTCATCAGAGAACAACCGAAGCCCAGACCGATAAGGGCATGGAAGGCCGCCTCTCCGGCATAAGCCCTGGCAATCGCGAAATACCCGGCCAATCCGATGATGCCCAGACCGACCACCATGATGCCGGTGACCGAACCGCCTTTAAATGAAAGGGTCAGTGCGGCCTGAAGCCCCTTTTTGGCGGCCTGGGTTGTCCGGACGTTGGCCCGGACCGTAACCCACATGCCGACAAAGCCGGCAAAGGCTGAGCCTACGGTCCCGATCAGGAAGCCTAAGGCGGTCCAGACCCCGAGGGCCGGGACCAGGGCAATGATTATCAAGAGTATCACGGCCACAATGGCCACGGTTTTGTACTCCCGGGAAAGGAAGGCATAGGCCCCTTCCTTGACCGCATTCGAAATTTGCTGCATTCGCTCGGTCCCGGCGTCCTGCTTGGACACCCAGGCCGCGGTTACCAGGGCGTATAATACCCCCAGGGCGCCGCAGATAAGGGCAAATAAAATAATGTTCATGAAATCTCTCCTCCTTCTCTTGGGTTAATAAAATCTTTGATAAATGGTGAATTAAATGTTTACGAAGACTCTTAAACTAAATCAGGAAAGCGATCCCACCTCCTTTTTTAAAAACTTGGGTCTTTTTGTATTAAACCGTCAGGCCACGCTTTTAGTGGCGTGACACCACCAAATCATGAAAATAGTCTGTTGGCTCGGAACCTATTTTCGTATTAAACTTAAGATATTACTTATAAATTTTATAACGGAATCCTCCCGCTTCTATCATACCCCCATGGGGATGTCAAGAATTTTTCCGGAGAGATTTTTTCCTTGGCTTGACCTTCTCCTTTTTTCTTGACAGAATAGCAACCTTGGAAATAAGAGAGAAGGTATTGAGTATAAAAAAGGGGTTCAAGGATTCGAGTATTGAGGGGTTTAATGTTGAAGGGATAGGGTACACGGTATACGGCATAGGGTTTTTACCTTGAACCTTGAACCTTATACCCCTTCGAAACCCTTTCAGGTTCTGTAGTATCTACAAGGCGGACAGGAATGTAATAAACAGGAGGATGATATGGACAAAGAACAAGGGGAGATCAGTCGCATGCAAATCAATCCCACGGACTATCTCCTTTTTTCAATCAAAGAGTTCAAAGGAAAACACTATATTGACCTGAGGAAATATGTGATCTCCGACAGTTACACCGGATTTACCAAGCAAGGGGTCCGGTTCGGCTCTGAATTGTTAAAAGAGTTTGAAGAAAACATAACTCTGCTGAAAGAGGCCTTGGCAAAAAACGAATCCACATAAACTATTAATGATATTCCGATTCCGGCGGGAACCGGAGTCCGGGGTTCTTCGAACTGGAATTCGGGGTTCTTCGAACCGGAATCCGGGTTCTTTTGGCTGTTTATCCGGGGGAAGAGAATTTGAAGGATAGTGAGATCTTCATTAAAATAGAAAAAAGGAGAAGACGCCGATGTTCTGGGACAAAGAGTTTGAGACCATGCCCTTGGAAGCTTTGAAAGATTTTCAATTGAAACAACTGCAGCAAACCGTCGCCTGGGTGTATGAGAGGGTCCCCTATTATAAAAACAAGCTGGATGATCTGGGGATTAAACCACAGGACATCAGGGTCTTGGCGGACCTGGCCCGCCTCCCCTTTTCCGTTAAAAACGACCTGAGGGACAATTATCCTTTTGGCTTGTGTGCCGTGCCCATGACGGAGGTGGTCAGAATTCATGCTTCTTCGGGAACTACCGGAAAACCTATCACGGGGCCTTATACCGCGGAGGACCTGGAACAGTGGTCTGATTGTATGGCCAGGAATTTATATGCCGTCGGTGTCCGGTCCAATGACATTCTCCAAAATTCCTATGGTATGGGCCTTTTTACAGGCGGGCTGGGGTTTCACCAGGGTGCGACCAAAGTCGGGGTTGCCGTTATCCCCACTTCTTCCGGCCAGACCGAACGGCAGATAACCATCATGCAGGATTTTGGAACCACCGTCCTTTGTTGTACCCCTTCTTATGCCCTGACCATTGCCGAAAAGGGCTATCAGATGGGAGTCAACTTTAAGAACCTCCGGTTGCGGGCCGGGATTTTCGGGGCCGAGCCCTGGACCAGGGAGATGCGCAAGGAAATCGAAGAGCGGCTCGATATCAAGGCCTATGAGGCCTATGGGCTGACCCCTGAGGGGACCAAGGGGGAGTTGGTTTTTACGGCTATTCGACGCCGGGCCATGCCTTTACTGCGCTATCGAACCCGGGATATTACCATGCTCAAAAGGGGAAAATGCGAATGTGGACGGACTTTGATCAAGATGGAGAAGGTCTATGGACGAAGTGACGACATGCTGATTATCAGCGGAGTCAACGTCTTCCCCTCCCAGATCGAAAGTCTTCTTCTGGATCAAAAGGGGATTGAACCGCAATACGTGATTATCGTCCGGAAAAAAGGGTATCTGGATACCCTGGAAGTGAATGTGGAAGCCAGGCCTGAGATCTATCAGGCCGGGGCGGAAAAAATAAAAGAAGTGGAACAAAGGATTGAAGCCCACATGCGCGGGCTGATAGGTATCGGCATAAAAATCCGTCTGGTCTCCCCGGGGACCATCGCGCGAAGTGAAGGCAAGGCCAAGCGGGTGATTGACGAGAGGAAGCTGTAATGAAAATTCATGAATATCAAGCCAAAAAAATTTTTGCCCAATATGGAATCCCGGTCCCTAAAGGGAATGTGGCTTTTTCAGTGGAAGGGGCGGCGCAGGTATCCCGCGAGATCGGCCCGCCTCCTTATATTATCAAGGCCCAGATTCATGCCGGGGGCCGGGGAAAAGGGGGAGGGGTCAAAAAGGCCGAAAGCATCAATGAAGTGGAAAAGGTGACCAAGTCGATGCTGGGTATGACCCTGGTAACCCATCAGACCGGTTCGGAAGGGAAAAAAGTCCGAAAGATGCTGGTCGAGGAAGGGCTGGAGATCGAAAAAGAATTTTATGTCAGTATCGTCCTGGATCGGGCCAGGGCCTGTCCGGTGATTATGGTCAGTCCGGCCGGGGGCATGGACATCGAGGAAGTGGCTGAGAAGACCCCGCACTTAATTAAGAGGGAATGGATAGACCCGGCTATCGGTTTTCAATCTTTTCAAGCCCGTAACCTGATTTATAGTCTGCCCCTTTCCCCACCCTTAATTAAATCCGGATTAACGATTTTAACCCAGGCGGTCAAGCTTTTTGAAAGTTATGATTGTTCCCTTCTGGAAATCAATCCCCTGATAGCCACCAGGGACGGACGTCTTATCGCCCTGGATGCCAAAATTACCTTTGATGATAATGCGCTTTTCCGGCATAAAGAACTGCAAGATCTTCTTGATCCCGACGAACAGGACCCCTTGGAACTGGAAGCCAATCGTTTCAGCCTGAACTATATCCGCTTAAACGGCAATATCGGGGTCATGGTCAATGGAGCCGGCCTGGCTATGGCGACCATGGACCTCATTAAACTGTATGGAGGAGAACCGGCCAATTTTCTGGATGTCGGGGGTGGGGCCAATGCCGAAACGATCGCCAGGGGGTTTCAGATCATCCTTTCTGACGAACGTGTTCAAGCCATCCTGATCAATACCTTTGGAGGAATTTTACGCTGCGATGTCCTGGCTGAGGGTCTTATCGATGCGGCCCGGAAAGAGAATATAAAGGTCCCTCTAATTATCCGCCTGGAAGGCACCAATGTTGAAAAAGGAAGAGAGATGCTCTCCCAGTCCGGACTTAATTTTTTAGTGGCTCAGACCATGGGCGAAGCAGCGCAGAAAATCAGTCAGTTGGTAAAAAAATCTTAGGTGATAGGCTATAGGCTATAGGCAATAGGCCAACAAGTTCTTCCAATTTTTCTTTTTTTATAGCCTCTCGCCCATAGCCCATAGCCTTGGGAGTTAAAAATCCGATTTCAAATCAAAGAAAGTTAATTTTTATGAGCATATTAGTCGGAAAAGACAGCCGGGTTCTGGTTCACGGGATCACCGGCCGGGAAGGCAGTTTTCATACCCAACAGATGCTGAGCTATGGGACCAAGGTGGTGGCCGGGATGACTCCCGGCAAAGCCGGACAAACGGTGGAGGGGGTACCGGTTTATCATACGGTCCAGGATGCCGTGCGGGAACAAAAGGCCAATTGTTCAATTATTTTTGTCCCTCCGGCCGCGGCTGCTGATTCCATCATGGAGGCCGCCGCCGCCGGGATCGGGGTCATTGTCTGCATTACCGAAGGGATCCCGATCCTGGATATGGTCCGGGTCAAGCAGTATTTAAAAGATAAACCTTCGGTCCTGATCGGTCCCAACTGCCCCGGAATCATGACCCCCGGGGCCTGTAAGCTGGGGATCATGCCGGGTTACATATTCCGGCCGGGGTCGGTCGGGGTCATTTCCCGCAGCGGCACCTTGACCTATGAGGTGGTGGACCAGATCAGTAAACTGGGAATGGGCCAGTCCACCTGCATCGGCATCGGCGGAGATCCGATCATAGGACTTTCCTTTATTGAGCTCCTGGCCTATTTTGCCCAGGATGAGCAAACCCGGGGCGTGGTCCTGATCGGTGAAATCGGAGGAACCGCGGAAGAAGAAGCCGCCCGCTTTATTCAAGACCATTTTCCTAAACCAGTGGTCACTTTCATCGCCGGCCAGACCGCTCCGCCGGGACGGCGCATGGGTCACGCCGGGGCCATTATTTCAGGAAAGTCAGGCACCGCCCAGGAAAAAATGGCGGTCCTGCAAGCCGCCGGCATCCGGGTAGTCATGGATCTGACCAAGGTGGGAGAAGTGGCTCAGGAAGTGATGGGATAACCCGTTACGGGTTGCGAGTTACTGGTTACTGGTTGGGGTAAAAAACTTGAAACACGTAACGCGAACCCTGCAACAGCTTAACGAAGGGGAAAGCTCTTTTATCCCTATCAACCGAATGATCCCTGAGAATCAATGAGACTTCTTCTTCACATCTGCTGCGCGCCCTGTACTATTTATCCGCTCCAAACCTTACGCAATGAGGGATTTCAAGTCTCCGGCTATTTTTATAATCCCAACATCCATCCCTTCAGGGAATATCAGAAACGAAAAGACACCCTGCGGGATTATTCCGAGATTGGCAAGCTGGAGATTTTTTATGAGGATCAGTGTGATCTGGAGCTTTTTCTGGACCGGACCCGGCCCTGGGGTCCCGAACGGTGCCGGTCCTGTTATGAAATCCGTCTGGAGGCAACAGCCCGGCGGGCCAGGACCCAGGGATTTGAGGCCTTCAGTACCACTCTTCTCTACAGCCGCTATCAAAAGCATGACTGGATCCGGGAGGTAGGCACCCGGATAGGTGAATGTTTGGCCATCCCTTTTTACTACCAGGATTTCCGGCCGGGTTGGTTCGAAGGGGTTCAAAAATCCAAAGAACTCGGCCTCTACCGCCAGCCTTACTGCGGCTGCATCTTCAGTGAAAAAGAACGATTCATGAAAAAAGGTGACCGGGTATCATGAACCCGGAAGACATTCACTCCAGAAGGAGATACTACTCCAGGGCGATGACAATTCTCTCGTTCTTCCTGTGTTCTTCGATCTCCACGAGGGTGCCGCGAGCTTCGGGATTCTCAGAAAGTTTGATGATCTCATCGACCTCAATGCCCTTCTCCTAATCTTCAAGTCTGCCATGACTTTTCTCCTCCAATCGATTTTTGATGTTTAGGATGACTTTTCCATGACTATCGCCGTTACCGAGCAAGGAGGAAAAACATGATACCCGTTCCAGTCGACCTCCCTGATCCTTTCGGTAACCACCTCGGGTTGATCCTCGCTGTTCCTAACCAGATAGCCATTGGCCGCTATCGTATGAATTCGAACCTGGTTTGAGAAGATGAAATCGGATATCTCTATCTGAGCTGCCTGATTTTCCCGGTAGTCGCGATTGATCACAAAAACGGTCAATCTCTGGTCATCGAGATGGGCGCTTACATCCAGCAGGGGAACCGATCGGCGCTGAGGGAGGTTCAGAAGCTTGGGAGTCTCCACCGTTGGGCATTGGGTCTCGGATAGTACCCTCGCCTTTCCGGAAAGCTGGCGATATAACCGAAGGATATAGAATATGGGCGTATGGATGAGCGCATCCCGAGAAGTCAGGAGCGGCGGAGCCGCGGAATTGAGCATGGCGAACATGGCAGCGGTTTTTACGTATTTCGCCTGACGGTGAAAGGCATGGATGATTCCCGCGACACCGATGGCCTCACGCTGAGTCTGCCAGGGGTCCGTGAACCTGCGCAGGGGGCCGAGGATATTCCATTCGTCGAAAGCTATAGGCAGGGCCAGGCCGAGAAGACGATGAGCCGATTCCTCGATCCGCTGGACCTGCTCTTCCAAGGTGAGGCCCGCCGCGGCGATCGCGTAATAATCCCCGGGCGAATCACCGACGCGCAATCGCAAGGGTATCCAGGCCGGCAGGTAGAGGTGCATGGATAGAAAATCCATATTGACGCCGATGCCCCTAATAATTTCCTCATTCCAGCGGGGAAGGGTGAACGCGTCTCCTCCGGAAGCGACGAGTCTGATATCCGGGTTCGCGTTGCGCATGGCTTTCGCGAACCGGTGAAAGCGTTCCACGTACTTCCGCGGCCTGAAAACGCATCCCCCCGGCTCGATGATATTCCATTGTTCGTTGCCCACGCTCCAGGTCGGAACCGCCCCGGCGCCGTATTGGTCGCGGAGGTAAGCAACCCAGCTCGAGGCTTCTTCGGGATCATTCGCGCCGAGGCTTGCCGTAATGCTCGGCTCGGCGCCCGTATTAAGGCAAAGATCCATGAATTCATCGGTTCCAAAACGATTGTCTTCCACCGGCCCAAGCGGAAATGGAGGATTACCGAAAATCTTTCGAATCAAAAACCCGCCCCACATCCGATTCGGAACCTTTGGCCGATTAGAGCCGATCCCGTCCGACCAGTGATACGAATCCGCGAAACACCGCCCGGCCATCGCAATAGCGGCGGATTCAGGTTTTTGATCGATTCCAACACATCCAACCGAAACCCGCGGCTATCCTGTGGAGCCTTAGATCCCGGTTCAGCTATGAGTCCTCCCAGGACCTGACGACCCATATGTTCAATATTCTGGCCATAAAGGCGTGGATCTATCGAATCCAAAACGACATTCGCCTCAACTGTAATCGAGCTGCGAGCATTCATCATACGATCCCCATACCAGGCCGGTGGAAACGAAAAGCAGGACCCCTGTTTTACTATTTACGATTTAACCCAAAAGAAAATGGGCGGTATCGCCCGATGTTCTTTAGCGGCCTCTTCCTTACTGCAACGCGGTAAAGAAACGATGCCAACGCGGTTGATAATAATGCTTTAGGTCGAGGGAAATCACAATGGCTGTGGCTCGACCCAAAATTTCCTGGCGATCAACAAATCCGAAGTAGCGTGAGTCCGCGCTATTATCCCGGTTATCGCCCATCATGAAATAGTGGCGATCCGGGACAGTCAGCGGTGCAAATGACCGCCTCGATGGTTGATAGGGCGTTACCATCGTTGTATGCTTGTGTCCGGTCAAATCCTCGGCATAGAACCGGTGGCCCCCATCAGCGGAGGACAGGGATGTTTCGAGACCTTTCGGGTCAAGGGATTCGTACTTCAAGGCTTCCCCGTTTACGAAAAGCCGATTATTATGCATGGCTAATGTCGAAACGTAATCCTTGAAACGCTTTTTCATTGGTTCCTCCGTTATTAATAACGCTTCACCTAAGAGGCGCGCTTTTCAACGGCCTTCTCGATTGGTTAGCCCTTGCCTTTAGACCCTGAACGTATTGAGTTTTCCGCATCGGGGTCGGACCAGAGCAATCCCTAAACAAAAGTTATCGGCTTAATGGCACCTTTTTGTAATCTCTTCACCTGGTTCGACCCTATATTAAAAAGCGTCCCATGCAGACACACTATTGGCCACTATCTCCTTGTTTTTCAGGGAATGCCCCCATTAACCAGTCAGCCCACCCGCTTGTCAAGTTCCGCGCGAATAACCTTGCTGATAGTATCCATAAAAAACGGCTTCCTTATAAAACTGCCTGCTCCCAGCTTCAGAGCCTCCCTGACCCTTGAGGTTTCCGCGTAGCCACTGGCGATTATCGCCTTCTGGTTTGGGTGCAATTTGAGCACTCGGCGATACGTGTCGAGTCCATCCATCCCGGGCTCCATGTACATATCCAGCATTAGAAGGTCCACCGGTCCCTTTTTTAGAAAGGCAACAGCCGATTCGCCACTCTTGACGGCATCTACCGAGTACCCTAATTCTTGGAGTATCTTGGTCGTGATCTCTCTTTGTTCTGCTACATCGTCGACGATAAGAATGGATTCCCCGTTTCCTATCGGTTGTGGAACGTCTTTTGGGAACTCTAAGAGATTGGTTTTTTCCGCTGTTGCCGTGAAATACACGGTGAAAGTCGTTCCTTTGCCCACAACACTTTCGACGTCGAAGGGAGCGGGGATCCTGAGATATTAGGTAAATCTTTTCCGAGGTTAAGTTCCACCTCAACCTGAGGATGAAAAGACTTCAATTTCTCAAATTCTAAACTGGTAACATATTCTCCGATCACCGAATTTAGGTCGAGGGCTTGGGTCGAGACCACACCACGGCGTGCCAACGTCAGAAGATCCTGGACGATCGCTGCCGCCTTGACGCCGGAACGCTTGATCTGTTCCAGCGATTCTCTCAAAGGGCTCCCTTGCGGAAGTTGTTTTAGAATCAGGTCGGGATAACTGACGGCACCCACCAGAACATTGTTAAGATCGTGGGCAACGCCGGCTGCCAGCGTACCAAGATCCTCCATTCTTTTAGCATGTTTCAGGTGCTCCTCGAGTTTGCCTCTTTCTTCCTCAATTCGGGCGCGCTCTGCCATCTCAGATTCCAAACAAACAATCGTTTTCGACAACTCCGTGTTCCGGCTTTTTAGGGTTTCAATCAGATTTTCCATTTCATGACACAAGGTTCCGAGCACAAGGACGATAAGCCCGCCCACAAAAGCCATCGCGCAAAGTGTGGCTGCCCATGAGGTGTAAGAAGTAGTGTAAATCAAAGGATCAAAATTGAAGGTCAGGGCTCCCGAGACGACCAGGAATCCGATCACGCTGATAACGAGGACGGAAATAGTTACCATTGCGGTTCCGGCGCGATTACCAAAAAATATTGTTGTCAGAATACAACAGACGAACAAGGCCGAAACACCCATCCCCACGAGTCCCCACATTATGAGCCCCGCCACACCGGCGATGAAACAGGTAAAGATGACGACGCCTGCTCGCAAAGAAAACGGTAAACGTCGGCTTATGATCGCTAAGAGAAGCAGGAGCAGGTACAGGAAAATGTGGAGGGTCATGACCGGTTGCCAACCCACGGTGACCGCTCTTAATAATGACACTAACAGGAGAAAAACGCCTACGATTGCTATGGCCCGAAGGCCCCACGATAGTTGCCGGTCCCGCAATACCTGGAGAGTATCGCCTGTTTCACTCATGATTTCTCCTCGATGGCTCTAAATCAAAATGTTGTGCCGGTGCCGCAACTTATTCGGCTATGTCTGTGTATCAACCCAGTTTACTATTCCATTGACTCTGGCTTTTAGCCTTCGAGCTTGTGGCGTTGTAATTGCGTTTTCCGGTCTTGTTACATTACCTGTTCTAGAATGTTGGACTGGATAAAGCAGACTGTTTCTAACCCAGGAGCAGGAGTGCTATTGCGAGAGGAACATAAATCATTAGTTTTGGTGTCCAATTACCATAGTCTGGATTTTCTCTGATCTGCCCGTTCGTATGCTCCAGTCCTTCATGTTTATGTGTTGCAGCCCAACTAAAAGCTGTGCTGCGCGGCTGTTTTGCGTCCGCACAAGCGAGGTATTAAGTTTTTTTGTTTATTATTTCATGACCATATGAATTATCTATTGAGCATAGCCAATTCCCATCAGATGTTTTATTAAAAACGTAAGTTGCTTTTCGCTCCGTCACAGGTAGATTGGGCGCTGAGATTAATGTGTTGGCAAGGACCAAAGCAGTATTACCTGATTCAAGAATTGCCATTCCGTTTTGTTTCACTTGAAGGCCATTTTTAAAATAAACCGCGATAGCCTCAAAAGCTTTACGTATAGATTCTTTTCCTTTGGCGTTTCTGCCAGGTGCTACAACTAAAACCGCATCATCGGTATAAATATCAAGTAAAGTATCGAAGTCCTCAGCGACAATGGTCTTATCTGCTTTTTCGATTTGAATTTCTATAGGATGTCTATCCATTATTTCCTTCCCGATGCTTAACATTTTGGGTAAGCGGCGGCCACTGACCTGGATTGAAAGTCGGTATTTTCCCTGCGTCCGCTTGAATCTATCGTTGGGTGATTTTTGTATTTTTATGCATGTCTTTTCTCTGCTCCTGAACATGCAGCTTGAATCCCAGCGCGTGAGTCACTTTCAAAATCGTGGCAAAGCTCGGATTGCCCTCGCCGGAAAGTGCTTTGTACAGGCTCTCACGGCCCAATCCGGTGTCCTTGGCAAGTTGGCTCATACCACGAGCGCGGGCGATGGTGCCAAGCGCTTTGGCGATTAAGGCCGCATCGTCACCGGCCTCTGCCATGCAGGCTTCAAGATACAGAACCATGTCCTCCTCGGTTTTGAGATATTCGACGCTATCCCATTTGCGCAACTTCAATGTCATATCGTCCTCCTACAACTTGCCCGCCAGTTGTAGCGCGGTCTTGATATCCTTGCTTTGTGTGGACTTGTTACCACCCGCCAGTAGGATCACCAGTTCTAACCCTCGTTGTACGAAATACACTCGATAGCCCGGCCCATAATGAATTCGCATCTCCGATATACCCTCACCTACCTGTGAGCATTCACCGAAACGGCCATCTTCCGCCCGGTCGATACGCGCTTGTAGGCGCGCAATTGCCCGCTTGTCTTTCAGGCCGGCAAACCAGACATCGAAGGTGTTTGTCGTCTGAACATTAATCATAGTTTATGATTGTATCAATTGGGATACAAAAAGGCAAGAACAAATTGATAAAGCTCGTTACAGGAAAGAACATTCAAAATCAGCCGACAAAGATGACAGGTGAAATTACTCACAACGATTATTGGTCGGCTGCCTTTTGTCGTTGGCTTGGTTGTAGCTCAAATAGTTTTATCGAAAGAACCTTCCTGTACTGGAAAAAGTCCTTATCGGTGGTGAAAATGGGGACATCCAATCTATTGGCAACTGCACATATGAGGAAGTCAATGTGAGAGCCTTGAATTCCTTTTTTTCTGCATTGATTACACATTTCAGCTGCAGATTCATAATCAGAATCTTGAATAAGGGAATTTTCAAAATAAGATAGTTTTTCTTTTAATTCTTTAAATTTCTTAAAGTCACTATAACCGGAAAGAATTTCTTGACGAATTGGTCCTATGATCAGAGCTCTTTGATCCTTAATGAGAGATTCAAGCTGATTTATTTCATATGAATATTCTGTTTGTTGGGTTCGTAAAGCATAAGACCAGATAGGAGTATCGACGAGAACTTTCACCGGGCTCTTCCTTTTTTATAATCATATTTGGGGTCTGGATCCATTTTGCCAAATAAATTAAGTAGTTCTAATTGCTTATGTCTGTTTATAAATTCTTGTAAAGCCAAATTAACGGTTTCCTTTTTGGTTTTAAAGCCACTGACTTCCAATGCTTTTTCTAGTAATTTCTGGTCGATAGCTAGATTTGTTGCCATTGTTGCCCTCCTATCAACATAGTCTTACACAATATAACACACAATTCAATGTATGTCAAGGTCACCGATAGTCAGCGGTTTGCGGTATAGAGGGTCGTCAGGTTGATTTGGTTTGTATGCCCCAGGTCAAAATGATGGATAGGTCAACCCCTTTCCTTTAGCCAATCGTGGCGCTGACCGGCGGCGGGAGCCGGGCAAGCTAGCGCAGCTTGATTGTGCGAATTCCGCTGTCCGGTCCAGTGCTTTGTTCTGGCGCAAGGCGCCAGGACAAGGCACTGGACGAAGTCAGCGCCGCGATTCTCGGCGACGCAGTCGCCGAGAATGCCTGAATTAAGCCGCGCCGCGAAGCGGTGTCGGCTTAAATGAAATGTTAGGCCTTTGTGTCATGACTGGCATGGGCGATGTGAGGCTTGGGACGGAATCGAAAAAGAACAAAGAGGCCAGTAATGAATAAAGTGGCACCCAGCCAGGAAAGTTGAGAACTTGGCGCTGCCGCAAAACAGTGAAAATACACCATCGGCGCAACGCCACTCAGGCCATGAACCGCCCCGCCATATCCACCCCAGCACCTTGATCCACATCTTGGCTCGGGCATGCACTCTTGAACGCACAGAGCCTTTGGACGAAGATTTCGGCGATGGCGGATGAGTTCAGGCGCACTCACATCTCGGCGAGCCACCAGCTGTTGCGCGGCACAGCCGTTGACAATCCGCCGGATGCCCCAGTTGCTCCTCATCACCGCGTCATCAGCGCGAACACACCCCAGCCCAGGTATTCACGCGTGTAAGCGGCGTAGCGCTCGGGTTCCGAGGTCAGTTTGGCTCGAACATCTTTCGCGAACTCGTCGTCGGGATTGGCTTCAAGCCATCGGCGCATGGTGAGCCACTTGGCCGCCTCGTATCTATCCCAGCCGTCTTGGTCTGCCAAAACCATTTCCACGACGTCGTAGTCGAGGTGGCCGAAAGACGCGAGGAGTTCTGGAAGCATGAGAAAGTCGGAGATCGAGCCGGCAAGACACCCCTTGGCAACATTTTCAGTCGGCGGTAACTGCCGCCAGTAGGGCTCGCCGATGAGAATGATCCCCCCGGTGCGGAGGCTCTGTGCCAGAAGCTCGATGGTGCCGACGACTCCCCCAGCGATCCACGTGGCACCGAGACAGGCTGCCACACCGGCCTTATCGTCAGAGACGTAGCCGGCAGCATCGCCATGGATGAACTTGACTTGATCGGCGACACCGAGTTCTTCAGCGCGGAGTTTCGCTTGCTCGGTGAACAGCTGGCTCATGTCGATGCCGGTGCCAATGATTCCGAAATCGCGTGCCCAGGTGCACAGCATCTCCCCCGAACCGCTGCCGAGGTCGAGCACCCGGGTCCCCGGTTCCAGGCGCAACGCCTTGCCGAGAGTGGCGAGCTTTTCGGGTGTGAACGGGTTATGGATGCGGTGAGCACTTTCGGTGATGTTGAAGATCCGTGGAATGTCCACTATAGAAAACTCCTTACGAGTGTGAATGGATTCGGTCATGGCGCCAACGCTTCGTTCACCGGGAAGCCCGGTTATTAGGCGATCCGGTGGAATGTTTTGTTGGGAGCTTTAAGATTGGGGTTTTTCTTTTGATCATTTCCTTTGAAACGAGACGATTTTTATCTCTAGATTCCCGATCCTTAAGGCGATCCATCAATGCCTCAATATCATCTCCGCAGTCTGATAATATCTGTTCTCTTATTTTATGAACTTCTTCAACAATAGGATCTTTTATCATGAATTTTCTCTTGTTAAAGGTTCTAATAATTCTTCCGGAGTAAGAATTAATGGGGAAGATTTTTTTAACCTTTGATTCGTGACCATCAAACGGGTTGGCCTGCTCTTCACTCTTCCCAAGTTGGGTACTGCTCTGGATTTGGCCCGATCGCCTCAACTACCCTCGGATATTTCACGCCTGCTTCCGGATTTTTTGCACCTCGTGCCTTTCTGATTTCAAATGTCCATTTGTCGCCAAAGTCGAAAAGATAATAAAGTTTCTTCCGGCCTAAGGGATATATGTCTTTGATTTTTATTTTTGCGAAACTGCTCTCTTTCCAATCATCATCTTCAGTTAAGCGTTGTTTCTGAGCAAATGGTGATGAGCTATTCGCAAGATAAAATTCGAACAGATGATCACGCTCGAAGTTTACTGAATCCAGTAACAAAACAGGGGTCAATTCTTTCAAATTGACAATTTCAATTTAATCCGCTCAACTACTGCCGATCTTTTTCTGATTTGACTTACCATATTATAATACACCTTGAATATTTTGCCAATCTCAATTCCTCTCAATCCACCGGCCCGGCATAAAGGATAATTTGTCAATTTGAAAGAATTGACCCCTTGGAGATGCGATCTTGTGGTCAAATTGCTTTATGGTTGCGGACTGCGGTTGTTTGAATGCCTGCAATTACGCGTGAAGGATTTCAACTTCGAGGCCGGAATACTCACGGTCCACGGAAAAGGGAAAAAGGACCGTACAGTTCCCTTGACGGAGACGATGGTCCCGGAACTAATTTCCCAACTTGAGTTGATTAAGAACATCCATGACCAGGATCTCGCGGTGGGTTATTCCGGAGTGTTTCTTGATGACCAGCTTGAAAAGAAGTATCCCTCGTCCGCCAAGGATCTTATCTGGCAGTGGCTCTTTCCGCAAAAGACCCTCACCAAGGTTTCAGCGGCTCAAGAACTGCGACGATATCATCTTCACGAGACTCATGTCCAGGATGCACTTTACGAGGCAGTTCGCAGGGCCAGACTCACAAAGCGTGTCACCTCCCACACCTTCCGCCACAGCTTTGCCACTCATCTTCTACAGGCCAATTATGATATCCGGACGATTCAGACCCTGATCGGTCACAGTGACATAAGAACCACCATGATTTACACCCACTGCATACCGAGCAAGACGGTCAAAGAGGCCAAAAGCCCACTGGATTTCTAAGGGAATGAAAAATATCCCTTGACTGAAATCTCAAACTTCCTACAATGTGTATTGGATACACATCAGGAAAGGGGGAAAATTCCGGTGAGGACCAATATCGTCATTGATGATCAACTTTTGGAAGAGGCTTTTTCCGTCAGCCGGAGCAAAACCAAGAAAGAGGTCATTCATGAGGCCTTGAGGGAATTGATTCGGGTAAGAAAAAGAAAAGACCTGACCGACCTGGCCGGCCGTATCTCTTTTTATCCGGGTTATGACCATAAGACTTTAAGGAAAACCAGATGATCCTGGTGGATACCTCGGTCTGGATCGAGATCCTGAAGGCTCAAAAGAAAAAGGTCAGGGAAACCTTTCTGGATATCGTGGCCGATGAGCCTTATGGTCTCTGCCGTTTTACTCAACTTGAGCTTTTGCAAGGGGCTAAAGATGAGCGGGAATGGCGTCTATTAGATGAGTATCTTGCCGGTCAATACTATCTTGAGGTTAAAGAGGACACTTGGAGAAAGGCCGCCCGAATCTATTTTGAATTAAGGCGCAAGGGGATAACCGTCAACAGCCCGATTGATTGTTGTGTCGCCCAGGTTGCCTTAGACGAAAAGGCCCTTTTGCTCCACAAAGACCGGGACTTCGAAAAAATTGCCCACCTCCGTCCCCTCTCGACCGTATGGTTTATGGGGAAGCATTAACCTCGATGTGTATAAAAGTTGTTTATATTGTCTCCAAAAAAAATAATATCAAATGGATACATTGAAATTGAGTATGATCCAAAATTCACCTGGGGTGAAGTTCAGGGAAGTCAAAAAAGCAACATATTTTTATCCTTCGGGAAAGCCGTGTGATGCCGCATCTCCTTTGTTGGCAAGGGTTCGCAGTACCTTAGTACGGCTTTACCCTTGCCGTCGCGGATCTGCAGCATCCTCGGCTTTTACAACATCGAGTTAACCAATCATTTATGCACGAACTTTCGCTGGCCCAAAGCCTATTGGATATTGTGGAACAGGAGTTGGCCCGTCATGGAGCCACCCGGGCCAAGGTCATTCGTTTGGACGTCGGCGAGTTCACGGCCGTGGTTCCGGAAAGCCTTTCTTTCTGTTTCGAAGTGATCACTAAGGACACCCCTCTGGAAGGGGTCAGGCTGGAGATGAACCCGGTCCCCCTGACCGGCCGCTGCCGGGGATGCGGGAAGGAATTCAGGATTCAGGATTACAACTTTGCCTGTCCCCGCTGTGCAGCCATGGATATTGAAACCATTGCCGGCAAGGAGCTCTTGATTAGGGAAATTGAAGCGGAGTGAGGGTTACGGGGTACAAGGTTTTGTCATTGTTAGTTTATTTCGGCAAAATAATTTCACCGCAAAGGCGCAAAGAGCGCAGAGAAAACCAATTTTATTGTTCAATCCCGTGAGTGGCGGGATTGAACAAAACAACTCTAGCCTCCGGCAATAAATGACCCGGAGGGTAGCGAGGGTTATCGATTGCCGACTTCTCAACCCGGCCCCCGAATGGGGGCCTTGGCATTGGGTCGGCAGAGCCTCCCGTGGCAATCGATAAAAGCTCTTCTTTGCGCGCTTTGCGTCTGTGTTGAATGCATCTTGGTCTTGACCAAGTCTTATTTCAAAAAGTTAAACACCAGAAGATGAAAATCAGATATCGCGTTTCCATCCAGGGGATTGTACAGGGGGTCGGGTTTCGCCCTTTCGTCTATCAGCAGGCCACAGCCGGAAATTTAACCGGATATGTGACCAACACCTCCCAGGGAGTGGAACTGGAAATCGAAGGGGAGGCTGAGGCCGTCGAATCTTTTTTGCGGACTGTCCGCAACAATCCTCCTCCCCTGGCCCGTATCACCGGCCTGGAGGTTAACCCTCGGCCTTTGAACCATGACCATCAATTCCGCATCCTTCCCAGCCTGGTCCAGGAGGATCGGTCGGCTCTCATTTCCCCGGATATCGCCACCTGCGACGAATGCTTAAAAGAACTCAAGGATCCCGCCGATCGACGTTATCATTATCCTTTTATCAATTGCACCAACTGCGGGCCCCGTTATACCATTATTCAGGACATCCCTTATGACCGGCCCAAAACCACCATGGCCGCTTTTACCATGTGTCCCGAATGCGCCGAGGAGTATCATTCCCCTTTGAACCGGCGGTTTCACGCTCAGCCCAACGCCTGCCCCCAATGCGGTCCCCAGGTTTTTTTACATGATGAACAGGGGGTGCGGATGGACGTCCCGGATCCGATCCGGGAAACCGCCCGCCTGCTCCGGCAGGGTTGGATTGCCGCTATTAAAGGCCTGGGGGGTTTTCATCTGGCCGTTGATGCCGGTCAGGAAGAAGCCGTCCGTCGTTTAAGGGCCCGGAAACACCGGGAGGAAAAACCTCTGGCCCTGATGTCCAGGGATCTGGAAACCATATTCTCTTATGCCCAAGCCAGCCCGGAGGAAATTAAAATTCTGGAATCCAAAGAGCGGCCTATTGTCCTGCTGTCAAAAAAACACCCCAATTCGATCGCCCCTTCGGTGGCCCCCGACAATCAATATTTCGGGGTCATGCTGCCCTATACCCCGGTCCATCACCTGCTGCTGGAACAGGGATTTCAGGCCCTGGTCATGACCAGCGGGAATCTCTCGGAAGAGCCCATTTGTCTTGATAATGAAGAGGCCTTCCGGCGCTTAAAAGGGATTGCCGATTTTTTTCTGGTTCACAACCGGGATATCTATTTACGCAGTGACGATTCCATCGTTCAGAAAGTATCCGGGCGTCTCCGTCAGATGCGAAGATCCCGGGGGTTTGTGCCGATACCGGTTTTCTTAAAGGAACCGGTAGCCCCCATACTGGCCTGCGGCGCTGAACTGAAAAATACCATTTGCCTGACCAAGGGCAACCGGGCCTTCCTGAGTCAGCATATCGGTGACCTGGAAAACCTGGAAACCCTGGATTTTTTTAAACTGACCATAAACCACCTGAAGCAGATCCTCCAGATCGAACCAATGATCATCGCTTATGACCTGCACCCCGATTATCTGAGCACCCGCTATGCCCTGGAACAACAGGGGATACTCACCATCGGAATCCAGCATCACTTCGCCCATATGGTGGGCTGCATGGCCGAACATGGGCTTGATGAAAAAGTGATCGGTCTTTCACTGGACGGGTCCGGGTACGGGCTTGACGGCCGGATCTGGGGAGGAGAGATTTTAACAGGAGATTTGTCCTCTTTTGAAAGACGGGGTCATTTTGCCTATTTGCCCCTGCCCGGCGGGGCCAGGGCCATCAAAGAACCCTGGCGCATGGCCGTCAGTTACCTGTATCAAGCTTACGGGGAAAGGTTATGGGAACAACGGCTGCCCTTATGGGAAGGATTGGAACGATCCAAGGTGGAAATCCTCCTGCGGATGATCCAACAGGGAATCAACAGTCCACTGACTTCCAGTTGCGGCCGGCTTTTTGACGGGGTGGCCGCCCTGGTCGGTTTAAGAAAAACCGTGGCCTTTGAAGGCCAGGCGGCCATGGAATTGGAGATGGTTCAGAAAATGGAGCGGGCTTCTTCTTACCCCTGGGAAATCCTCAACGATAATGGAATCCATTTAATCCAACCCCAGCCCATTATCCGGGGGGTAGTCGAAGATGTTCAACGAGGATCTTCGACCGCCCTGATCAGCCGGCGTTTTCATCTGACCCTGATCGAAGTCCTCTTCCGGGTAGCCCGGGAAATCAGAACGGAAACCGGTATCAAAAAAGTGGTTTTGGGCGGCGGGGTTTTTCAGAACCGGGTCCTTTTAACCGGAATGGAAGAAAGGCTTCAGGCAGAAGGTTTTCAGGTTTACAGTAAAGCATTGGTTCCCTCCAACGACGGCGGGATTGCCCTGGGGCAGGCGGTAGCGGCCCATTATATGGTAAAAGGAAACAAGAATCCGGAATCCAGGAGTCAGAATCCAGAATAAAAACCATCGGCAACAATTTATTTCTCTCGTTTCCTGATCGACTTGAAAGGGAACATTAGCCTGAATTGAAAACCTGAATGGGAGAATTGTTTTTTATTCTGGATTCTGAATTCTGACTTCTGTATCCTGTCTCTCAAATGATCGCTTCGCTTCATCCCTGCATTGTCAAAGACCTCAATATCCTTTGCGCCGGGCGCTCCCTGACCATTAGGGAGAAAAACCGGCTGAAAAAGGCCCGGGCCGTTATTGTTCCCCAGGGGGTGACGGCTGGGGTCTACCGGGAATTCCGCCGATTGGTTCCTCATGTCTTCCCCAATTATGATCTCCGTTTTGCCCTGGAAGGAAAAGTCGGAGATAATCTGCTCTTTGAATATTTTCAAGTCCCCCATCCCAAAACCCTTATTTTTAAAGACCTTGAATCTCTAAGGGAAACCTATCCGGACCTGGAAATCCTCCCCGCGATTTTATCCGGCTTTCCGATGATCCTCAAGGCCAACCGGGGAGGGGAGGGGGCCTTCGTCTTTTTGATCCGATCCCAAGGGGAATTGGTTGAGAAACTGGATTTATTGCCCAAAGGTCCTTTGCCTCCCGGAGGATTTATTCTGCAGGAGTGGATCGATCATGGAGGAAAAGACTTGAGGGTGGTCGTTCTTTTTGATACGCTCTTGTCCTATTGGCGCATTCAACCCAACCCGGATAATTTCCGGACCAACCAGAGCCAGGGAGGGCTGATCGACCTTAAAGGAGATCTCATTCTAAAGGGTCGGGCGGAAGAGGCGGTCAGGGATTTTTGTAAAAGAAGCGGGATCAATCTGGCCGGAATCGATATTATTTTTGACCGAAAAGACAAGTCTCCCCTCCCCTTATTTTTAGAAATCAATTATTATTTCGGTCGAAGGGGCCTGGGGGGTTCTCTGCGGTTTTATGAAATGCTGGAACAGGCGGCCGAGCGCTGGCTGGCCACCCTATAATAAATACAGGTATAAGGTTTACGGTTTAAGGTTTTCGTTAAACCTTGAACCTTCTTTAGGAGTTTTTATGTGTCTAGCCGTACCCATGCAAGTTAAAAAAATTTCCGGCAACTCCGCCCTTGTGGAATATGAGGGAACGCGGCGGGATGTGCGCTTGGATCTGGTAGATCCCAAGCCTGTGGTCGGGGATTATGTCATCATTCACTCCGGTTTCGTCCTCCACCGCATCGATGAAGAAGAAGCCCAAGAAAGCTTGAAAACCTGGAAGGAAATCCTGGCCGATGCCCATGAAACATCTAAGTGAATACCGGGACAAAGAACTGGCTCAAAAACTGATTGCCGCCATTCGGTACCATTCCAAAAGACCGATTCGTTTGATGGAGGTCTGCGGGACCCATACCGTGTCGATTTTTCGCCACGGTATTCGGCAGGTCCTGCCGCCTGCCATTCAACTGATCTCCGGTCCCGGCTGTCCGGTATGCGTGACGGCTACGGAAGAGATAGACCGGGCGGTCAAGCTGGCCAGAGTACCCGAGGTCATGGTGGCCACCTTTGGGGACCTGGTCCGCGTCCCCGGCTCCCATTCCTCCCTGCAAAAGGAGCGAGCCTCCGGGGCCGATGTCCGCATGGTCTATTCCACTTTTGACGCCTTGAAACTGGCCCAGGAAAATGAAAAAAAGAAAGTGGTCTTTCTGGCCATCGGCTTTGAGACCACGGCCCCGACGGTGGCCGCAGCCGTGTTGGAGGCCGCCCGTCTGGGACTGCCTAATTTTTTTATTTTATCGGCCCACAAACTTCTGCCACCGGCCCTGGGCGCTTTATTAAACTCCGGCGATTTGAATATCCAGGGTTTTATTTATCCCGGTCATGTCACCACCATTATCGGCACCTCGGCCTATGAAGGGGTTGCGGAAAAATACCGGGTGCCCGGCGTGGTTTGCGGTTTCGAACCGGTGGATATCCTGGAAACCATTCTCCTGCTGGTCCAGCAAATTGAACAGGGTCAGGCCCGGGTTGAGATCCAGTATAAACGAGGGGTCGACGCTATGGGGAATCCCAAGGCCCTCCAAATCTTAGACCAGGTGTTTATTCCTTGTGATGCCCCCTGGCGGGGGTTGGGCATTATTCCCGGAAGCGGGTTGATCTTGCGGCCTTCATTCCGGGCTTTTGCCGCCGAAGACCATTTTGACCTGCAAGTTCCCCCGGCCAAGGATCATCCGGGTTGCGCCTGCGGCGAGGTCCTGCGCGGGGTTAAAACTCCTCCGGAGTGCCGGTTGTTCCGAACCGTCTGCCGGCCGGAGAGTCCCCTCGGTCCCTGCATGGTTTCCATGGAAGGGACCTGCGCGGCTTATTTTAAATATCAAGAATAAATCAGACAAGATTTACAGGATAGACATGATATT
>JACQYK010000157.1:30164-34545 GCA_016208255.1 Deltaproteobacteria bacterium
AGATTTACAGGATAGACATGATATTCTTATTTTCAATTTCCAATGGAAATTGAAAATAACAACCCCAAAATCCTGTTGATCCTGTCTGAGAAAAAATTAAAAGGAATTTTTATGTCCTGGGATAAGATATTACTGGATCACGGCAGCGGAGGCCGGGCCTCCCACGAGTTGATTGAAAGGGTCTTTGTCCCCCGGTTTCAAAACCCTTTTTTGAATGAAATGAACGACAGCGCGGTCTTGGATCTGAAAGGTGGAAAACTGGCCTTTACCACCGACAGTTATGTGGTGGACCCGATTTTTTTCCCGGGCGGCGATATCGGCTCTTTGGCCGTTTGCGGCACGGTCAATGATCTGGCCATGAGAGGGGCGCAACCCTGTTACCTGAGCGTCGGTTTTATCATTGAAGAAGGGTTCCCCCTGTCGGATTTGGAACAGATACTGGTTTCCATGGAAAAGGCGGCCCTGGAGGCCGGGGTCCAGATCGTCACCGGAGATACCAAGGTGGTGCCCAAAGGGGCGGTGGATAAGATTTTTATCAATACCTCCGGAATCGGCCTTATTCCTGAGGGAATCCATATTGCCGGGCAAAACGCCCAAAGCGGGGATGCCGTCCTGGTCAGCGGAACCTTGGGAGATCACGGCCTGACCATCCTTTCCAAGAGAGAAGGTTTGGCTTTTGAATCTTCTTTGAAAAGCGATGCCGCCCCTTTAAATCGCCTGGTAGGGGATATGCTCCAGGCCGGATTGGAAATTCACGTCCTTCGGGACCCCACCCGGGGGGGACTGGCCACCACCTTAAATGAAATAGCCGGGCAATCCCGGGTTGGTGTGGAAATTTGGGAAGAGGCGATTCCCATTCGGGAAAGTGTTGCCGCCGCTTCTGAGATCCTGGGCCTGGACCCCCTCTACGTGGCCAATGAAGGAAAACTGATTGCCCTTCTCCCTCAATCTCAAGCCGAAGCCGGGTTAGCACTGATGAAAAAAAACCCCTATGGGCAGGAAGCGGCTGTTATCGGAGAGGTCAGGAGAGAGAATCCGGGAAAGGTCGTTATGAAAACGACCATCGGCGGCAAACGACTGGTGGATATGCTGACCGGGGAGCAACTGCCGAGGATTTGTTGAATCTCAGTTGATAAGAGTGCCGGGCTGTTTAGCTTTTTGAAATTCCAAGGCTTTAATTAGACAGGATTTGCCGGATTACCTGGATTTAAAATGTCACTTATTTTCTTAAACTGCCATCGGGATTTAAATATTGATCCAGTTGGATGGGGTTTTCATGGGTGACCAAGGCCGGCGGCAAGTTGAATTCAGGTTTCGCCGGGCCGTCGGGCACGGTAATAGGTGGTGTTTTAGGCCAGGGATTTCCCCATTCCTTGGCTCCTTCGGGAAAAGTCCAATCCTCGTTGCCCCATTTCCCATCTCCGTTACCATCGATGAAAAAGGGATTGGTCATGGCCATGGCCGGATAGGCTCCAAAGGCCTGGACTAATAACCAGGAGTCCTGCTCGGTACTGACCGGTATTTCGGTCATCACCTTCATCTCCCTTGTCCCTTCTTCGGTGGCCAGCTCTTTTATTACTTTTCCATTTAGAATAATCCGGACTCCGTTAGCATACCCCTTTAAAGGGCGATTGCTTAATAATTGAATGGATAAGCTAACCTTTCCCTTTTTTGAAGTATCCCCATAGGAAGTAACCGGCTGGACCGTATCCCCGGGATCCTTCCGGCCATTGGCGGTCACCAGCAACAAGGGGCCAAAAGATCCCGAGGTCAAGAATACCCTGGCCTCTTTCAAACCGTTTTTAAGGTTTTTCCAGTTCAGGCGGTTCATTTTTACATAGGTGGTACCGGAACCGGTCACGTTTCTGTGCCCCACCGGGGCGTATTTGCCATAAGTCAGACCGGTCGTATCATGATTGTCCGAGGAAGCCCAGCCGGCAACCCGATTACCGGCATTAAGGAATTCGAACCAGATTTGAGTGGACATGGTATTAAGATTGAAAAGCAGTTTAGGATTGGTGTACAAAGCGTAATCCGGTGTATGTGGAGGCGCATCTCCGTTCCAGACCTCAAGGCCATCCCAGTTTTTAATCTCTCCCCAGGTGCTGATGGAGCCATTAGGCCAGTCAAAGCCAAACAGAGGATGATTCAATTGATAAAGACCTCCGGCTTCGTGCGTCTGGTCTATAGCCCTTTGCACATCCTTGGCACTGTTATAACGATACCGGTTCCAGATGACGGGATTATCGGCATCGGTTGGATTGATTAATTTATTGATTCCCAGCACATTTTGGTGTCCATACCCTTTTCGTCTGGCTATGTCTTCAGAAAAGGCTTTGGTGGTCAATTCAAAGCCCGGAAGCGCCAGAAAATTTTTACCGGTATATTCCATCCAGATTTCATTCTGGTTAAGGGTGTTATGGTCGGTGGCAAAAGCCCAGCTTAAGCCGCCGGCCAGCGCGGAAGAATATACTTCCCGTGGCGTATTAAGGCCGTCACTATGAATGGTATGTTGGTGGGGATCACCGGCATACCAGCCAAGATCAGCTAAGTTATATAATCTTTGGAGAGTAATATCGATACGTCGGCCGTCCAGTTCTCTCTCGCCGGCACCACCCCCCCGGGGAATTATTTTGATATCGAGGGGGATCTCTTTAAATTCCCATTCAGGGCCTTTGGTGACCCGCAGAATGAATTCTCCGGGGAAACCGGTTACCTGATACCAGCCTTTCTCATCACTGACAGAGGAATGGAATAGATTACGGGAAAAGCCTTCACTTTCAGGGGTTGGAACCCCCCCCTCTTCCTTCACCTGGCCCAAATGTCGATACCAAAGTTCCGCTCTGGCAACGAGGGGTCTGCCCCGCTCATCGGTAATCCGGCCATACACCGTTTCACTATTCTTTTCACCGCTAAACAGATAAATGCTTCTGGCGTTCAGCAAAGGGCTAAATAACAGTAGAAAGCCAAAACCCAATAAGATAACGGTACCCTTTTTTTTCATTGAATTCCCCAGTCTTCGGCTTGGCGTGGTCAGGATCCTGATAAACAATAGCCCCCTTTTGAAAAATAATCAAATAGTTCTCCCGGTTGGAAAAACTATTTAGATCGGGATTTGGGGGTCAGCGGGAGTAAGAGGGGAAGAGTTCTTGAAATTAAGTTTTTTTCTTGTATACTTCGGCTATCAAAAAACTTTAAAGAGGAGGAAACGATGAAAATAAGCAATCGGACGGCACTGGTAACCGGCGGAGCTTCGGGCCTGGGAGAGGCGACGGTAAAGAGGATTGTTGCGGCGGGGGGAAATGTCATCATCCTGGATGTTCAGGAAGAAAAGGGTAAGGCCCTTGCTTCTGAATTAGGGAAAACCACCTATTTTTTCAAGTGCGATGTCACTTCTGAAGAAGATGTCAATAACGCGGTTCAGAAAGCCAAAGAGCTGTTCGGCGGGGTCCATTTTTGCGTCAATTGCGCCGGGACCGGCTGGGCCGAGCGAACGGTCGGCAAGCTGGGTCCCCATAATCTGCCGATATTCGAAAAAATTGTCCGGCTGAACTTGATCGGGACCTTTAACGTGTCCAGTAAAGCGGCCTTTGCCATGACCGCCAACACCCCGGACGAAAATGGAGAAAGGGGAGCGATTGTCAACGTGGCCAGTGCAGCAGCCTTCGACGGACAGATCGGACAGACCTCCTATTCGGCCTCCAAGGGGGGCGTGGTGGGTATGACCCTGCCCATGGCCCGCGATCTTTCCAGCCTGGGGATTCGAGTGAACACCATTGCTCCGGGTCTTTTCCAGACCCCGCTGCTGGCCATGCTCCCTCCGGATAATCTTAAAGCCCTGAACGAGTCCGTACCTTTTCCTAAACGCCTCGGAAAGCCGGATGAATTCGCTCAATTAGCGGAACATTTGCTGGTCAATCCCTACATCAACGGGGAAACGATTCGGCTGGACGGGGCCATACGCATGGCGCCTAAGTGATAAAAGTTTTTAGTTCGGAGTTCCGAGTTCGGAGTTCGGAGAGCTTTTCTTTTAAGATTATTATTCCGAACTCCGAACTCATTACTCCGAACTCAGGTTTTATGGAGAGATTGGGAGAAAATAATCATGTATCAATGGAACGAAGAACAGGTGATGATCAGGGATGCCGTTCGGAAATTTATCGAAAAGGAAATCAAACCCAAACTGGAGGAAATCGAACACGGAGACAGTCCGCCTTATCCCCTCATTCGCCGGATGTTGAGCACCTTTGGTATGGACGTCATGGCCCGGGAAAATTTTCAAAGGCAAATTGAATTTGAAAAATTGACCGAGGAAGCCAGGGCCAAGGGCCAGGAGCCCCCGGCGAAGAAAAGGCGGGAGGGCGGTGACGGCTCTTTAATG
>JACQYK010000125.1 GCA_016208255.1 Deltaproteobacteria bacterium
GAGAGGGTCGGGGTGAGGGGAATGACGTTTTACTTAGAAATTGACTCAACTCCTCTGTTTTTTGAACAAAGTCCTGGACCTTAGACATCAGGATCGTGTCATCAGCCAGCAATCGAGGGTATTCCAGTTTGATATGGGCGGCGCAGGAAGAACAGGCCACCACAATGGTATCCAGGCGTCCCTCGCTGAAGGCCAACACATTCTTTCTGGCCAGGTCCCTGGCTGTCCGGGTGTCGCCCAGGCCGAAAGCAGGCAGGCCGCAACAGGTTTGATCGGCCGGGAGGGTTACCTTCCCTATGGGGCTGATGAGTTTCATGGTGGCTGCCCCGATTTCCGGGTAAAGGTAGTTGGTTGTGCAGCCTACAAAATAGCCGATATTCAGGGCCGGGAGCGGATCGGACTGGATCGGAAGGTCTTTTCGATCCAGGAAAAAAGGTTTGGCCAGGGCCGGCCAGGTCTTGGGGTTGGAAAAAAACCTCAGTTTTAATCCTCTTTCTTTGGGAATTTTTTTAAATAACAGATTCTGTCCCTGGCGCAGAGTTTTCAGACGATCCGGAAAGGGCAAGAAATTCTTGTCCAGTATCCTTTTCCCTTTGGCCGCTCCCACTTTTTCAATCAACAAACTTCGACCTTGTTGAATCAGGTCATCGGCCTTAACTCCGCTGGGACAATTTTCAGCGCAGGCTCCGCAGAGCAGGCAGTTGCTTAACAATTCATATAATTTTTTATCCGCCGGCAGGGCCTCGGAGAAATATCCGGCCAGTAGGGCCATTTTACCGCGCGCCACCAGGGTTTCCTGACTCGTTTCCAGATAAACAGGGCAGACGGATTGACAACTACCGCATTTGATGCACTGCGAGACTTTTTCTTCCCATTCCCTTAAGGCCATAATAATCTACCTTAGCATCGCTCAAAAAAATTATCAAATTCAAGGCAACCCACCCTGATCCCTCCTCAGAAACTCATTTCAATCATCATAGATGGACTTAATATAAGTCAAATGGACCGTCAACCTGAGAAAGGGGGGATCCAGACATCTTGAATTCCTGGATTCCCGTTTTCACGGGAATGACGAAAAAAGGCTGCAGGGAACTTGTTGAGAGTTCCTCATCATTATTAATTAATAAGAAGTCTGGATTTTCCCTACGGCATTTTTTTCATCCGGAGGAAAAATCATTCAATCCTGGAGTTACTGACCGGGACTTTGAAATAATTATCATAATAAATTCATGAGTTACTCAAAAATAGCTGATTGGTATATATCTTGCGAAAACAAGGTTAAACCGTCATGCCCCGCCAGGGGCGTGACACCACCATACGGTCGGCTCCGCCGACCTGAAAAAGGCTTCCTTAGGAAGCCGGATGAAAATAGAACTCGTTGGGAGATGTACTCTATTTTCGAACTAAAGCCATTGGACCAACAAAGGGCCATAACCTGGAAAGGGATTTCTAAACTGATCGATCCCCTTTTTGGTCTTTTGCTTTGATCTTGCTGAGACAGTTTGTTATAGATAAAAATCATACCGGAAAGGAGATGTCTATGAATAAACCATGTTTTTTAATAACCGCCTTGGCCATAGCCCTGCTTCTTATCCCTTTAGCAGGATTTGCGGACAGCGGAAAATTCGGACTGGGGCTGCGGGGAGGTTTATACAAATCTAATGATGCTGACAACACCATCCTGTATGGAGGGGTTCAGGCCCGCTGGAAGGTCTTTCCGGCCCTGTCCATTGAAGGGACTCTCGATTATCGCCCCAGTGAATCCTATCCCAACAATAGGAAGGTCACCAGTTATCCTATTCTGGTCTCGGCCCTTTTTTATCCGATGCCAGGGGCAAAATATTCCCCCTATCTTTTGGGCGGGGCAGGTTGGTATTATTCCCAGATTGAAGATATTGCGGGAAGCAGCACCACCTATACCCCCGGTCTGCATTTGGGAGGCGGACTGGATATCCCCCTGAGCCCCGCCCTGGTTTTTAATGCCGATATTCGCTACTATTTTATAAATTACGGTGATCAGAAGGTAAAAGACCTGAACATGGATGGTACCATCATCAGCGCCGGCTTAACTTTTTATCTCTGGTAAGGGCCCTTTAATAAGAAAATAGGGGTCTTCATCCAACGAGTTCTATTTTCATATTTAGTGGTGCCACGCCCCAAAAGGCGGGGCATGGCGGTTTATTTTACCCGGGTCCCTGGAAGGATTTTTTCTTCGGGCACGATCAGTTTTAATCCTCCTTCGTCCCGGGCCGCCAGGAGCATGGCCCGGGATTCCACTCCCATGAGCTTGGTGGGTTCGAGATTAGCCACCACCACAATGGTTTTCCCCGGCAGCTCTTCCGGGTTGTAATCCTCTCCGATGCCGGCCACCAAAGTCCTTTTTTCTCCCAGATCCACTTCCATTTTTACGAGCTTCTTCGATTTGGGCACCCTTTCAGCACTTAGGACTTTGGCTATCCGTAAGTCCCATTTTTGGAATTCTTCAAGCGATAAAGTTTCAGAGATTGAGACAGCCGCTGCTTTTCGACTCGGGGGAGTTGAATCCGGTTTTGGGTTTCCGGTTTCAATACGAGGAAACAAGGCCGGACCTTTTCGGATCCGGGTTCCGGCAGGAATGGCGCACCCATTTTTTCCCGTTTCCCATTCCGGCGCACCCTGATTTTCCTCCAGGCCCAGTTGTTGTCTCATCTGTAATGAGGTTCGGGGCATAAAGGGGAAAAGGAGCAGGGAGACCCGATACAGGGTTTCGGCCAGATGATACAAGACCGTCATCAGTCTCGGATTTTTCCCCGGGTCTTTAGCCAGGGCCCAGGGGGCCTGGCTGTCGATATATTTGTTAACTTCATCCACCAGTTCCCAAAGGGACATCAGCGCCTTATGAAAAGCAAGCCTTTGGGCTTCCAGTTGGACTGTTTCCCGGGCCTGCCGGGCCAGCTGCTTTAAATTTTCTTCCGCGGGTCCCGTCTCCCCCGTTTGGGGAACGACCCCCTGGCAATATTTTTCGATCATGGTCAGGCTGCGGCTGAAACAATTTCCCAGGTTGTTGGCCAGGTCGGCATTAATCCTCTGGATCATGGCCTCTTCGCTGAATTGGGCGTCCAGACCGAAAACCATTTCCCGGAGGAAAAAGTATCGAACCGCTTCGATCCCGAAACGGTCGGCTAAATCCTTGGGCCGTATGACATTGCCGAGCGATTTGGAGATCTTGGTCTGGTCCATGTTCCAGTAACCGTGAACGTTTAAATGCTGATAGGGTTCCACCCCGGCGGCCTTGAGCATGGTCGGCCAATAAATTCCATGGGGCTTTAGAATATCTTTGGCAATAATATGCTGAACGGAAGGCCAGAATCGGGGGAAGAGGTCCCCTTGTGGAAAATCCAGACCGGTGAGGTAATTGATCAGGGCATCGAACCAGACATAGGTGACAAAGCGGTCATCAAAAGGCAGAGGGATTCCCCAGGTCAGCCGCGATTTGGGCCGGGAGATGCACAGATCCTCAAGGGGCTCGCTCAAAAAAGAAAGGACCTCGTTGCGGTATCTTTCCGGACGAATAAATTCAGAATTCTTTTTGATATGATCGATCAACCAGTCCTGATAGGCGCTCATGCGAAAGAAATAATTGGCTTCTTTGACCAGGGTGGGTTTGGTTTGATGGTCCGGGCAGAGGTCCTCCACCAGCTCCCGGTCGGTATAAAAGCGTTCACACCCCAGGCAGTATTGACCTTCATATTCACTGAAGTAAATATCACCGGCTTCATAAACCTTGTTCAGCAAATGGGTCACCACCCGGACATGATCGGCATCGGTAGTCCGGATAAATCGGTCGGGATGAATATCCAAATCAGACCAGGTTTGGCGAAAAAGCCCGCTGATCCGGTCGACATAAGATTTCGGCTCGATCCCTTCTTTATGAGCAGCCTGGACCACCTTCTCTCCATGTTCATCGGTCCCGGTCTGAAAACGGGTGGCATATCCCAGACATTGATAAACCCGGTTCAAGGTATCGGCCGCCAGGGTGCTATAGGCATGTCCAATGTGTGGTTCGGCGTTGACGTAATAGATAGGGGTGGTCACGTAAAATGTTTTTTCCAAAGTGATTTTATTCCTTTTCTTTTTTTAGCTCATCCGTTCCCTGGGACAATTCACACACCTTGAGACATTTTTCCTCCCGGTCCTGAGTTTCGACCACTACGGTTCCCTCCAGGATGTTTTGTCTTAACACCTTAACCGGTCCCAAGGGACTCATGATGGTTTTTCCACACTTGGGAAAATCTTTTTTCAATTCCAGGTAAGTGTCAAACTCATAGGTTAGACAACACATCAACCGGCCACAGAGTCCTGAAATTTTTATCGGGTTTAAAGGCAAATTTTGTTCCTTGGCCATCTTGACCGAAACCGTGGCAAAATCGGGTAGAAAGTTGGAACAGCAAACGTCACGGCCGCAGTGACCCAGACCTCCCAGCATTTTAGCCTCATTTCTAACCCCGATCTGACGCATTTCAATCCGGGTATGAAAGCGATGGACCAGGTCTTTGACCAGTTCCCGAAAGTCGATCCGTCCTTCAGCCGTGAAGTAAAAGACGATTTTACTCCCATCAAAAAAACACTCCACCTTCACCAATTTCATAACCAGATTTCTTTCCCGGATTCGTTCCGAACAAAAGGAAAAGGCCTCCTTCTCCTTTTCCTGGAACTTACGGTGCAGCTCCAAGTCGGCTTCGTTGGCCAGGCGGAATATCTTTTTAATTTCTTTCCCCTCGAGGGGCCGGTCAATCTTCTGCGGGCCTCGGACGACCTTTCCCAGGCCCGTACCTTGCTCGGTCTTAACAATAACCAGGTCTCCGCAGTTCAAGACAAAATGGCCGCAGTCAAAATCATAGATTGCGCCGGAATTTTGGAACCGTATCCCAACAATTTTTATACTTTCAGAGGTCATCGTTCTTCGCTCTTCAACTTTGTGATTTTTCGATAAACTTCCTTAAACTTGAATCGTAATCCTAAATAATCCTAAGGATACCAATTTTTCTCCGTTCTGTAAACTTTTCTATTACCTTCTGTATGGTTTAACGAATTAAATTATTATTATAAGAAAATCCATAAGATATTCAATGAGATGTCGGCCATCTCCTGCAACCCGCGTGCTTGGTCTCTTTCATAAAATTCAGACAGGTCCAAGAAAGAATGAGCTTTCAAAAGAAACTCTGGTTGAGGCGGAAAGGGATTATGTTATAATTCAAGTTGATATTCGCCATTCTTTTTATTAAATTTTATCAGTGGGCGGAAGGGTTGCTTCTTCTTTATCCGGTGCGGGTCAGTTTCGCTTTTCTCTTGAACTTCAGTTTATGGATTCTTAACCGACAAGGAATTTGATGACGACTCAACCTGTTCTGGTAACCGGCGCCACCGGGTATGTGGGGGGGAGGCTGGTTCCCAAGCTCTTAACCGCCGGCTATCGGGTCCGTGCTTTGGGACGCTCGGTGACCAAATTGAAAGGACGCCCCTGGAGCACCCACCCCTCCGTAGAACTGGCTGCCGGGGATGTCCTGGATAAAGAATCCCTGGTCAAAGCCCTCGATGACTGCTTTGCCGCTTTTTACCTGGTTCACTCGATGATCGCCGACCCCAAGGGGTATACGGAAACGGACCGGAAAGGGGCCCGGAACATGGCCGAGGCCGCCGCCCAGGCGAAAATAAACCGAATCATCTATCTGGGAGGATTAGGCGGCCGGGAAGATAAGCACCTGAGCGAACATTTGCGTTCCCGCCAGGAAGTGGCCCGTATTTTACAATCCGGTCCCATTCCGGCCACTTTTTTAAGAGCGGCTATGATCCTGGGTGCCGGGAGTGCCTCTTTTGAAATCCTGCGCTATCTGGCCGACCGTCTACCCATTTTGCTGGCCCCCCGATGGGTTGATACGCCGGTCCAACCCATCGGCATTCGGAATGTCATTACTTATTTGCAGGGTTGTCTGGAACATGATGAAGTACTGGGACAAACTTTTGATATCGGAGGCCCCGAAATCGTTTCTTATCGAAAGCTTTTTAAAATCTATGCCGAAGAAGCCCGGCTTCCCAGGCGATGGATTATCCCGGTCCCTTTCTTAAGCCCCCGCTTCAGTTCTTACTGGATCCATCTTATCACCCCCATCCCTTCCTCCATTGCCCGGCCTTTGGCCGAGGGACTGCGCAACCCGGTGATCTGTCATGACAACCGCATCCGGGACATTATTCCCCAGGATTTGTATAACTGCCGGCAAACCATCCGCCTGGCCCTGGAAAAGATTGAACAGGAACGGTTAGACACCTGCTGGATGGATGCCAGCGCCAACATTCCCCAGGAATGGATTTATTGTGGAGATACTCACTATGCCGGGGGAACCATCCTGGAACTGGGCTACCGGATCCGAATACAGGCGGCTCCGGAAGAAATATGGAGACCTATCGTTCAACTGGGCGGGGAAACCGGCTGGTATTTCGGTCAAAGCCTTTGGAAAATAAAAGGCTGGTCTGACCGCATCCTCGGAGGCACCGGGTTCCGGGGAGGACGGCGTCATCCCACCGAATTGCGGCCCGGAGATCCCCTGGATTTTTGGCGGGTATTGGAAATCACCCCCCCTACACACCTCATGCTGGTTGGTGAAATGAAGGCTCCCGGCGAGGCCCTTCTGGAGTTCAACATCAGGCCCCTGCCTGACGGGACCAGTGAACTCGAGCAACGATCACGCTTTCTCCCCCGGGGATTGATCGGCATCCTCTATTGGACTATTTTGATACCCATCCATCACCTCCTTTATCCTAATCTTTTGAAGGCCATCAGCCGGACCATTGGAAAACCCATCCTGGAGGGTCCTGAGCGAATATCAAGGAAAAGAGAAGGGCGATGGCAGAAGAGGTAGTTTATTGATGCATCCGGACCGAGAACCGCTTTGCAGGAGTAGATTTCCTTAGGGGAGAAGGATAATGGGTGAAAAAATCAAAATCGGGGTCAGCCGGTGTTTGTTGGGGGACAAGGTCCGTTATGATGGAGGGGATAAACAGGATCCCTTCATCACCGACATTCTAAGCTCCTATATCGAATGGGTTCCGGTCTGTCCCGAGGTGGAATACGGCCTGGGGGTTCCCCGGGAGGCCATGCATTTGGAGGGCAATCCGGCCGATCCACGGCTGATCACGATCCACACCAAAATCGATCATACCGACCGGATGAAAGTTTGGGTCCGAAACCGGTGTATCAATTTGGAAAAGGAAAATCTTTGCGGATTTATCTTTAAGAGCGGTTCACCCAGTTGCGGGATGGAAGGGGTCGAGGTTTATGGGGATGAAGGAGAGTCGTTGGGAACGGGGGCAGGTTTGTTTGCCCAAGAATTCAAGGCTTGTTTTCCTTTCTTGCCGGTGGAAGACGAGGAGCGTCTGCATGACCCACTGGTGCGGGAAATTTTTATGGATAGAATTTTTTGGTAAAAACATAAGCTTAATTTTTGTTCGTGGGTTACATTTATTTACGGCGTTATTAATGTATATAATAATTATTAATTTGACAAATGTGTTCATCATTTATTATTTTTTGACCATCTCAAACTCTAACTGAACTTCAAGCCGGCCAACGCGGGCGCCACGAACTATGAAAATAAAAGTCCCCCTCACCCAACCCTCTCCCACCAGGGGAGAGGGAAACCAATGGACCTCCTCCCCCTTGATGGGGGAGGATTGAGGTGGGGGTGAAAAAGGTATTTTCGAACTAAAGGCCGACCAAGATAGGAAAAACCATGCCCCAACGATTAGAGATAAGGCTGAAACCCGAGATCCGGGATCCCGAAGGGGAAACCCTGAAGCGAAAGTCCCGGGATTATCTGGGGCTTAAGCTGGAAGAGGTCCGAACCATCCAGGTTTTGACTTTTGATACCGGTTTGAACCTGGAGCAGTTAGAAGCGGTTCGAGCAGAAATCTTCACCAATCCGGTGACCCAGATTTCTTCCTTCCAGCCCCTGGCCCGGGATTTTGATTGGATTATCTGGGTGGGATTCCTGCCCGGTGTCAAGGATAACCCCGGAAGTACGGCCGTAGAGGCCATCGAGGCCTTTTTGAATATTTCACTTCCCGCTGGTGAAGCGGTTTATACCTCTAAGCAATACCAGATCAAGGCCCCGCGGTTTAAAAAAGAAGCAATGGAACGAATCGCCCGGGAACTTTTAGCCAACGACCTGATCCAGCAGTGGAGGATTTATTCCAGGTCGGAATGGGATCCTGCCTCAGGAATAGGCATCCAGATACCCAAGGTGGCCTTGCACCATCAGCCGACGGTAGCCGTCATACCCATTGATTCCCTGGATGAATTCGCCCGCTTGAACCGGGGGCGGTCTTGGGCCTTGCCGAGGGGCGATATGGCGGTTATCCAAGCCTATTTCCAGAAACCGGAAACCCTTGAAGCCCGTAAGTCCGTAGGTCTGACCCTGCCCACCGATGTGGAATTGGAATACATCTCCCAGGCCCGCAGCGACCACTGTAACCATAATACCTTCCGGGGGTTGTTTCATTATAAGGATCTTTCCACCGGTGAACGGCAGGAGATCGACAGCCTTTTCAAAACCTGCATCGAAGCCCCGACCCTGAAGATCCAGAAAGAAAAGGACTGGGTTATTTCGGTTCTCTGGGACAATGCCGGGGTGGCCCGCTTCGATGCGGATCATTATTATTGCATCACGGCCGAGACCCATAACAGCCCTTCCAACATGGAGCCTTATGGCGGGGCCATCACCGGAATAGTCGGGGTCTATCGGGACCCCATGGGTACCGGCAAGGGCTCCCGGCTTTGGATGGGCAGTTACGGGTATTGTGTCGGACCGAGGAACTATGCCGGTCCTCTGAAACCCAAACTTCATCCCCGCCGTCTGCTGGACGGGATCGTCGAAGGAGTACGGGACGGGGGAAACAAAAGCGGGATTCCCACGCCCTTCGGCCAGGTCTTTTTCCATCCCAATTATATCGGCAAATGTCTGGTCTTTGTGGCCGACCTGGGGTTCATGCCGGCCCGGATTAAGGAAGACCCGATCGAACTGAAAAAGACCGAACCGGGAGACCTGATCGTCATGTGCGGCGGCCGGGTGGGGAAGGACGGGATTCACGGAGTTACCGCCTCTTCTGAAGTCTACAGCGCCAATACCCCGGCCGGTCATGTCCAGATCGGAGACCCCTATACCCAGAAAAAGATGCATGACTTTCTCCTTGAAGCCCGGGATGAGGGACTGGTGTCTTATATTACCGACAACGGCGGCGGCGGGCTTTCTTCTTCCATCGGTGAATCGTCCCGCTTCAGCAACGGCTGCGAGGTTCATCTGGATCGGGTCCCCCTAAAATACGAGGGTCTGGATCAATGGGTCTGGATCAATGGGAGATCTGGGTCTCCGAATCCCAGGAACGGATGACCGTGGGTATAAAGCCTGAACACTGGAACCGGTTCCAGGACCTGGCCCGCAAGCATAATGTGGAATGTGCCGATATAGGGTCCTACACCGATTCCGGAAAGGTCCACCTGCTTTATGAGGGGAAAACCTGTGCCTCTGTGGACCTGGATTTTTTAAAATCCGATTTCCCTCAATGGATTTTTGAGGCCGAGTGGCAGGAACCATCGGCCAGAGGTTTATTCGAACCGGTAATCAAAGAACCGGAGGATTATCCCGGGTTACTGAAAAACATGTTATCCAGACCGAACATCGCCTCAAAAAACTGGATTACCCGTCAATACGATCACGAAGTTCAGGGGGGAAATGTCCTTAAGCCGCTGGTGGGAAAATTTAGGGATATTCCAGGGGATGCTATTGTAATCCGGCCCCACCTGCCCTCGCTGCGAGGTATTGCCTTCACCCAGTCCCTCCTGCCCAGCTATGGGCTCATCGACACTTACGCCATGGTGGCCGCTACCATTGATGAGACGGTTCGTAGACTTTTGGCAGTGGGAAGCGACCTGGAGCAGATCGGCGGGGTGGATAATTTCTGCTGGCCCTGCGTTCAATATGACCCTCAGGAAAACCCGGATGGGAAATACAAGGCCGCCCAACTGGTTCGAGCCAATTTAGCCTTAAGGGATGTCTGCCTGGCCTTCGCTATCCCCCTGCTTTCGGGAAAAGACAGCATGTATGTGGACGGCTATATCAACGGTCCTTTCGGAGAAGCTCACCGTATTTCCGGGCTGCCGACCTTGCAATTTACAGCCACCAGCATTGTTCCCGATATCCGAAATTGTGTCTCCGCCGATGTTAAGCTTCCGGGCGACCTGATTTATATATTGGGGGACACCCGAGATGAACTGGGAGGATCGGAATACTATGATCTATATGGGCAGATAGGACTGAATGTTCCCAGGTTAAAAATTGACCCTGAAAAAATCCATTACGGGGCTTTACACCTGGCCCTTCAACAGGGTCTGGTGAACGCCGCCCACGGAATTTACCGTGGCGGGATGGGAATCCATGCCACCCTAATGGCCCTGGCCGGAGATTTGGGCCTGGAGATGGATCTGGCCAAGGTCCCGGCGGCCTCTCCCTTGAGGGCCGACCAACTTTTGTTTTCGGAGTCCTGCGGTCGTTTTATCCTCTGCGTCGATCCCAAAAAGAAAAAGGCGTTTGAAAAACAGATGGCCGGATGCCGGATGGGACAGGTCGGAAAAGTGCGAAAGGACCAGACCCTGATCATTAAAAACGGTAGACAGACCTTGATAAAAAGCAGGCTCAAGCCCTTGAGAGAGGCCTTTCATCAAACCTTCGGAGGCCTGATATGATGAATACTCAGCGCGCTTTGGTGTTGACCGGATATGGCCTTAATTGCGACATGGAAACCCAGTATGCCCTGACTGTGGCCGGTTTTGAAGCCGACCGGGTTCATATCAGCGAGTTGATCGATACGACCAGGGGACATTCCTCGGTCAGGCTAAAGGATTATCAATTGCTGGCCTTCGACGGCGGGTTCAGTTGGGGGGATGATCATGGGGCGGGAGTCCTGCTGGCCACCCGTTTGAAATATAAATTGAAATCCGACCTGGAAGAATTTATCGCCGCCGGAAAATTGATCATCGGCATCTGTAATGGTTTTCAGGCCATGGTCAATATGGGTCTGCTCCCCGGTTTTCAGGGACATTATGACCGGCGGGAGGTGGCCCTGCTGGCCAATGATTGCGGCAATTTCAGAAATGACTGGGTAAAGATGAAAGTCAATCCCGGTTCCCCCTGCATCTTTACCACAGGGATTGATTTCCTGGAATTGCCGGTCCGCCATGGGGAAGGAAAATTCTATGCCCCGGAAGGAGTGCTGAACCAACTGCAGGAAAATAATCAGGACGCCCTCTGCTATACCCTACCTTCAGGGGAAAAGGCCCAAGGCCAATTCCCCGATAACCCCAACGGCTCCTTACGGGATATCGCCGGTATCTGTGACCCTACCGGCCGCATCTTCGGACTGATGCCCCATCCCGAGGCCTACCACCACTTCACCCAGCATCCCAACTGGACCTTACGTAAAGAAATAAGGGAACGGGAAGGGAAGGATTTGGAGACGGAAGAAGGGGCTGGCCTGAAAATTTTCAAGAATGCCTTCGAATATCTCCAGGAAAAAGAATGATCCGGATCTTGAATCAAAGCATCGCCTACGAATATGAACTTCTTAAAGAGGCGGAAAAACCTTCTGGAACATCTTGGGATAGCCGACCTCGTTGATAAGAGACTTAATAAATATAAACGCGGTCAGAATATTTCCTGGGAACAGGTCAAGGCCAAACATGGCCTTTAATAAAATTGAATTTCAGTCCGAATCGGTCAATCAAGCTTTATGTGGCCAGGAAGAAATACCCTATTGTCTATCATCTCAAACTTGACCAGTTCCGGAGCAATGCTAAAATGGCCCATGCATCAAGAACGAAGCTTGGGTTCATTCTCTATCGCTTGTTGATGTTCTTTCTCTAAAGAGCCAAGCAAATCAATCCCTGAATATTTCCCATATAAGGAATCCCAGGTTGAGTCCTTTTGAATAGGCTCAAGAATTATTTTTCGGAGTAGTAACTTTGATATTGAATTGGGACCCTGATTTCAAGGCCAAAGCATGGCGGATGGTTTTGGGGATAATCAATTGACCTTTGGAGGATAATTTGGATTTCATAGCTTTACTTTATTATTTCAACGGGATAATAACGATGTCCCATTTTGATCCGATAGGTCTCGAAATCATCACGATCTATCGTTAAAATACGTCTTGTTTTCAATCTCTCCGCTGCGGTAATTAAAGAGGCATCGGCCAGATCCATGGGGTGATCGGCGTATCTTTTCATCAGCTCAAAAGCACGAAATAAGGCTGATTCATCCATAAACCAAATTGACAGCCCTCCCTTTATGATAAAAGAACTCAAGTTTTCGGCCCCCGGACTTCCGGGATTAAGCATATAAAAGGCCTCAGTTAAAACAGGAAGAGTAGAAAAAAGGGAGTCGTGGATTTGTCGAAGCAGGGCAACCGATTTTTTATGAAAAGGATCTAAAGGATCAAACAATCCGATGAGAGGTCCCGTGTCCACAAGAATCACCGCTTTAGTTTCCTTTTGATGGCTTCTTTTACTGAATTTTTTACTTCGGTGGATGGGGTCTTGGCATAACCTCCCGGGCCAAGATTCATTTCCTTATAAAGATCATAAGGAGACCCTCTCTTTGTTTTGATCAGTTCATTCTGAAATACCTTCAGCCCTTCTTTGAAAGCTGCTGTGATTGACAGGCCGGTGGTCTGAATGATTCGGGAAAGTAAACGCTCAGTATCATCATCCATACGAATGGTTCGGATCCCCATTTTTCGCTCCTTTGATTCTGGGTGTTTATTGTATTACATATCATATTACATTAAGCTGTTACTGTCAACAGAATTAAAAAATGGGGGCAAGTCTGGTTTGACTGATGACAGCGATTCAAATAAAAGCCCAAAAACTTTCAATCCGCAATCCGAATTGGGAATCTATTTTTCTTTTCTAACACTCACCTGAACCAGACAGCTGTTGCAGGGGAAGGCCCCGGCGGGGGATTTTTTATCCAGGGTCAGCACATTCACACAGCCCCCTTGATCGACGCCCTGCTCGTCCGGATGGTACCAGGCACCGGCATCCAGGCTGACTACGCCGGTCATGATGCGATCGGTTACCTTAACCCTTCGGATCATTTCTCCCCGCCCATTAAAAACACGAACTTCTTCCCCCGGCTTCACCCCTAATTGGGCGGCATCTTCGCTGTTAAGCCACAGCTCATCATCGGCCAGGGATTTGAGCCGGGCTATGTTGTCCAGTGAAGAGTTGACCCTGGCCCTGGAATGAGGGCTGACCAATTGAAAAGGATAGTCTTTGGTCAAGGGGTCCAGCGGTCCCTCCCAGGGCGCTATAAATTTGGGTAGGGGCGGAATCAAAGGATTTTTCATTTCGGCGATTTTTTGACTGTAGATTTCGATCCTTCCGGAAGGCGTTTTAAAAGGATGACCGGCCGGGTCCTCAATCTCTTCCCGGAAGGCCACCCAGGGTTTCTCCAGGGTATGGTGATGGACCTTCTCCTTTTTAAGCCGGTCATATCCCGCGAAGCCCGGACTTAAGGCGGTGAAGTCCTGCAGCCATTCCGTCTCCGTCTTCTCATTAAAACCGCTTATTCCCATCCGGGAAGCCAATTCGCTGAAGATCTCGAGATCGGACTTGACCTGTCCCAAAGGCACTGCGGCCTTTTCCATGATCAGGTTATAGGGACCGCCGGTCCAGGGTTGTCCCAAATCCTCTCTCTCCAGAAAATGGGTTACCGGGAGTACCAGATCGGCATAGCGGGCGGTTGGGGTCATAAACAGGTCGTGGACGACGATCAAGTCCGGCCGCCTCAGGGCCTCTTTCCCCTTGTTGACATTGGGCCATTGATTCAACAGATTACAGCCGGTAATATAAAGGACCTTGATGTCTCCGGGAAATCCTCCGGACCGGCCTTTCATGAACAGGTCGTAGAGATCGCAGACGTGAACCCGGGTTACCGGGCTTTTGGGTCTGGGCAACCCTCGTAAAGACCCCATGGCCATGCTGTCGGTGCCTCCGGATACAAACCCTCCCGGTATTCCGATGTTACCGGTCAGGGCCGCCAGGACGGAAACGGCCCGGTGGAATTGCTCCCCGTAGGCCGTTCGCCCGGCCGCCCAGCCGGTACAGAGAGCGGCTGGTTTTTGCCGGGCGTAATCACGGGCCAGACGGATAATGGTGTCCGCAGGCACCCCGGTCCGCTTTTCCGCCCAGGCGGGGGTCTTGGGGACATTGTCTTCCCCGCCCATAATATATTCTTCGAACGATTCAAAACCGACGGTATGCCTTTCGACGAACTCATGATCATAGAGGTCCTCATCGATCATGACCTGGGCCATGGCTAAAAGCATGGCCGTGTCCGTAGCCGGTTTGATGGGAATCCATTGGGCATCGAGGAGCTTGGCCGTTTGATTCAAGCGGGGATCGACGCAAAAAAACCGGGTGCCTTTTTTTTTGGCCTCGACCAGATAATGGATGGTATCCGGTCCGAAGCGGGTCACCAGGGGGTTCCATCCCCATAAAATGATCAGCTTGGAATAAAGAAAGTTGTCCCGGGAATTTTTAGTATAAGGGCTGCCGAAGGTCATCAGCGAGGAAAATATAGCCGCTTCCGCAGAAGTGTTACCCCAATGGGCGGTGTGGCCGCCGAAAATGGAAAAAAAACGTCCCCCGGGTCCGGTTCGGCCGGTACTATGCAGAAGGCCGGAGGACCCGGAATGGCCCAGCCAAAAAACCGATTGAGGACCATATTGATCCTTCACGCTTTGAAGTTCCCGGGCAATGTGATCCAGAGCCTCTTCCCAGGAAACGGGTTCGAATCGGCCGCTGCCCCTTTCCCCGACCCGTTTCAGTGGGGTCTGAAGCCTGTCCTGGGCATAGAGAACATTCCGCTGGGCCAGGCCCCGCGGACAGGCCTTCAAACCAGGGCCAGGCTGGTCATCGGTTGTAATTTGCCGGACTATTCCTTCTTTGACCTTTACTTTCAGCAGACAGCTGCTGCCGCAATCAAGGCCGCAGGTTGAAAAAAAGGACTGATCATTATCCATGTTGCTTCCCCCCGATTTGGTTTGAGTTAAATTAGACGGCTTCGTGGTTTCACCTCGGACCGAAGTAGGGCATAACCTCCAGCTGATCTACCTGGATCGGGCGAAGAGGCTGGGATTTGGCAACCTTCGTCGGTGTCTTGCCCGGGGTCTTTTTTCGATCTTTTGGAGCACCGGCCTTCATTTTATCCCTGACTTCTTCTATTCCTTCCAAGGCCTCAGCGTTGGCGGGATCTATCTCCAGAACTTTTTGAAAATCAGCCAGGGCTCCTTTATAATCGGCCCGTTTTTCCCGGACCTCTCCCCGGCCCAGGTAGGCCATTTTATTGTAGGGATCCAGCTCAATGGCATGGCTGAAATCATTCATGGCCCCCTCGAGGTCCCCCTGCTCCTTTCTAATCAATCCCCTGTTTTTATAAGCCATGGTGGATTTGGGGTCCAGTTGGATGGCCCGATTGACGTCCAGCAAAGCTCCCTCCAAATCTCCTCGCAACAGTTTCAGGTAACCCCGATTATTAAAGGCAATCCTGGCTTTGGGGTCTATTTCAACCGCCAGGGTCAAGTCGGCAATGGCTCCGCCCAGATCTTCAGTCAGTCTTTTCAAGGTAGCCCGGTGGACATAAGCGGAAACCATTTTGGGATCCACTCCGAGGGCCCCATTGAAATCGGCCAGGGCCCCTTTGAAGTTGTTGCTTTTTTGCTTGAGAAGTCCGCGGTTGAGTAAGGCTCTGGTGTTCTTGGGATTGAGATCAACGGCCCGATTGAAATCGGCCAGGGCATTTTCCAATTCTCCTTTCTTCTCTCTGATGACCCCTCGAACAAAGAAGGCGTAGTCGTTCCTGGGGTCCAGTTCAATGGCCCGAGCAATATCCGATAAGGCGTTATAGGTATCCTTTCGCAGGAATCTGACATGCCCTCGATTGGCATGAGCCATACTGCTATTGGGGTTGAGCTCAATGGTCCGGGTGTAGTCGGCCATAGCCCCGTCCAGATCACCCCGTTTTTCCAGGATGGTTCCCCGGTTGTTAAAGGGGCTGGGAAATTTGGGGTCCACCTCAATGGCCCGCAGGAAGTCGGCCATAGCCCCGTCATCATCATTCAATCTCTTTCGGGCCAGGCCCCGGTAGTTATAGGCGGCGGCGTGCTTTGGATTGAGGTCGATCACCTTAGTCAGGGCGGAAACGGCCTCATGATATTTTCCCTGATTGAAATAGCTTCTCCCCTGGTCATAATAGCGCGTGGCATCCTGAGCAAAGGAGGGGGCCCAGGAGAAAATTACCAGAATAAATCCGATTAAACCGGGCCTCATCTTTTTCATTTTTTGCCTCTCCTATGAAATAAAGTTTCCGCTGATCGTTATGGCTAACAGGATCCTGTTCAAATAATCCTCAATACCTTTTTAGTAATCACTCGCATCACTGGTCTTCCAGCCGCTTCAATATCTCCCCCAGGCGTTCCCCTCTTTGATTGCGAGACTGGTAAAGGTCCAGGTATTGATTTAAAACCTGGAGCATTTCTTCTTTGGAATAAATTTTACCCAGGTCCTTTCCCAATTGGGGATGGCGGCCGAGCTTGCCGCCCACCAGGACCCGGAAACCTTGGGAGACCTCCTGCAAGGTCCCTGTGGGGCAGACCGAAATACATTGGCCGCAGGATAAGCATTTATCAAAGTCGATAAGCGGACTTTCAGCGCTTTCCTCCAAATTAACCGCTTCCTCCTTACAAACGTCGATGCAGGCCCGGCACTGACTGCAGGGTTCATCGGTTATCTTTGGACGGCTGACCCCGATGATCCCGAAGTCCACGATCTGAGGACGGGAGCAGGCATTGGGGCAGCAGGAAATGGAAACCCGGAATTCATGGTGAATTTTCAAAGGACCCTGAACTTTTTCTTTCAAAAAAGTTTTCAGATCCCTTTTCAGGAGTCCCTGTTCCAATTCCTGGGCGATCCCTTCGCCTTCCACCGCCCGGTTGGGGCATCCCGACGGACCGAAACAGGTTTCCACCTGAAAGCCTTTTACTTCCTGGTCCATCTCACTTAAGAAACGTTTCTGGGAATTTTGGACATGATCCAGGGTCACCATCCGGCTCCCGGTTCGCTCGGCTTCTTCTTCCACCTTCTTCCGGACCCTTTTCCTGACGAAAAAAGGGACCCGGGAAACCGCTTGGTCGGCTTCTTTACTCCATTTCATTTTTTAATCCATCTCCTAACCAGGATAGCCGGAAAAAAAAGAATATGGGACGAGAAAGTCCCATATTCTTTTTTCAGGCTGATCTTGTTGGTATAATTTTGCTTGGATCTGTAGCAAACAGGTTATTTCCGTCTTTTCCTGACCATATCGGGTGTGACGGCCAAACCCTTATTGGACCAGGCTTGGCGCACATAGGTGATGATTGCCGCCAATTGCTGGTCGGAAAAAGTCTCTTTCCAAGTCGGCATCTACCCCAGTTTCCCTTTTCTTCCGTTGAGGACGGTATCAATCACCTGGTTCGGGTCGCCGATCACAAACGGGTTTTTATCCAGGGCCGGAAATTTGGCCGGCAGGCCCTGACCGTTCAGGCGATGACAATCCGCACAGGTATTCTCAAATAACTTCTTCCCTTCCTGGAAGGCCTTGTCCGCTCCCTGGGCCTGTCCCAAGGAGATCCAGCCGATAAGGGCGACCAAGGAAATGAACACAATGAACCTCTCCATTCTTTCCCCTCCTTTAAAGTGCCTCGAAAAAGAACCCCATTTTTCTCCTGACGCCGAAGGCCGAAGGCTATAACGGATTTTCCATCTTACTTCCCCGAAGGAATTTTCAGCACCGATAAGGATCACCCGCTAAAGGGCCTCAAGATAAAGTGCCTGGCCTGTGCCGATTGCCATATCCCCTATATCAAAGTTGGGGCCCAAAGGTATCGGACCCCTAATCGTGCTTTTAATGGGCCGATATAAAATGAAAACTCAATTATTGAGGTGTTTTTATTTTACAAAAATCAAAAATTGAAGTCAAAAGCTTTTTACCCGCTTCCCTTAGGAGCTACTTCGGAATAGAGTAGTAGAAGAGTTTAAGGCCCTTCTTAGATGACAGAGCAAGAAAGAGTTAAAAGGCGAATATCCCGGTAGCCTTGAATAACGGTTCATAGTACCTGGCGTTTAGGAATCAGAAGGCTTGGAGAATTAAGTATTGACGGGTTACCCTTAATATAATAGGAATCGATGAGGGCTTCGAGAATCGTCCAAAAGATATTCTCGGTGAAAACCGTTGTTGAGCCTACAAGGAAAATCAGGGTTTTTCAGGAGACGGATGTCATTGAATACGATTATCTCCTCTGCGGCCGATCAATTTAAACCACAGGGAACTATTAGAACCATCCGGGCCTATGGCCGGGGGAATATTCATGCAACCTATCTGGTGGTTTTAAACCACTCAGCAACAGATAAATTTATTCTGCAGCGGATCAACACCGCTGTTTTTCCTAATCCGGAAAAGGTCATGCAAAACATTGGAACCTGCTGCAAACAGGTCCTCAATCGGTTGCGGGATTACCCCCCGGCCCCGGGGCGCCGCTGGGAGGTTCCCCGGGTTTTATTGACTCAGAACGGTCAAGACCATTGGATCGGCCCGGATGGGGCTTTCTGGCGAGCCCTCAGTTTTATTGACAGAGCCAGGTCCTTTGACACCATCCAAGATCTTACCCACGCCCGGGAAGTCGGCTATGCTCTGGGGATGTTCCACCGCCTCACCCGGGACCTGCCGGTTGAAAACTGCGACACATTGATGCCGTCCTGACCCAAAAAAAACCATCCCGTTCTCCGGAGGTGGATCATGGTTTGGGATTTGTAAATCGTCGAAGAAGCGGGATCGATATTCTGGAAAGGGCTAAAGAACAGGGCCTGCTGGAACTCCGGGTGATCCATGGGGACCCCAAGGTCAACAACGTCATGATCGACATCAGCACCCGGCAGGCCGTCAGCCTTGTGGACCTGGACACCGTCAAGCCCGGGCTGATTCATTATGATATCGGCGACTGCCTCCGTTCCGGATGTAATCCCCTGGGAGAAGAGACCGAACATTGGGAGAAAGTACGGTTTGAACCCGATCTTTGCCGGGCTATTCTGAGTGGCTATCTGGCCGAGGCCGGGAATTTCCTCAAAGAGAATGATTATCGATATCTGTTCGAGGCCATCAGGTTGATCGCCTTCGAATTGGGACTTCGATTTTTCACCGACTACCTGGAGGGTAATATCTACTTTAAGGCCGTAAAAGAAAAACAAAATCTGACCCGGGCCCTGGTCCAGTTCAAACTTACCGAAAGCATCGAATCAGAGGAGCCCGCCATTCGGGCCCTTATCCGGGATCTGAAATGAAATCCCGGAACTTCTCTTTGAAACCTTTTTCCGGAACCGGGTCTCCGCCCTTTAAGATCACCGGCTCCTTTTTCCGCCGGGACCAGACCCTTGGCCTTACCTATCACCTGCTTGGCCGGATAAGGGATATCGAGGTCCCCCCGCCAGCGGACCGGCCTTCCCGCCGGATCGGATTATGGGAAGACACCTGCTTTGAGTTTTTCATCGGCCCCAGGGATTCCACCCGTTATTGGGAATTTAACCTTTCGCCCTCCGGGAATTGGAACGTCTTTCGCTTTGAAACTTATCGTCAAGGTCTCTTTGAGGAAAAGGCCTTCTCCTCCCTGCCGTTTAAGTCCCGGATCCAGCTGGATTCTTTACGGGTAGATTTGGAAATTGATTTGAGCATAATGATCCCTGCGGTCCAACCCTTGGAGATGGCCGTCAGCACCGTCCTGAAAACCAGTGCGGGCGATTTGTCCCTGTGGGCCGTGACTCATCCCGGCCCGGCAGTTGATTTTCACCATAGAGATGGCTTCATCATCAAATTATAAGAGACCTTTGAAAAATGTCCCCTTTTGCCCAATTTCTGTGTCAGGCTCAAATTTCAATCCTCGAAATATTCCATATATTCCTGCGGTTAAAATTTTCGCCTTTCTTGACCTTGGCCAAAATTGAACATTTTTCAAAGGTCTCTTATCTTATAAGGTACTGCCCGGAAATATGATCCTCTATTCGTAGATAAATGGCCATTCATATTCTTATAGACGGATATAATTTGATCCGGAAATATCCTCCCCTGTCACAGGCGGAGAAAAACGATTTTTCCAAAGGGCGGGAAAAATTATTGGAATGGTTAGCTCAATACCGCCGAAAAATAGCCAATCCCATAACGGTGGTTTTTGACGGGGGTCAAGGGGGAGATTGGGACGAAGGAAGGGATATTTATAAGGGTATAAAAATCCGGTACTCTCCCCAGGGCCAAACCGCTGATGATATCATCAAAAGACTGGCGAAAAAAGAAGGAGAGAAAATCCTGGTGGTCACCTCGGATCAGGAATTGGGTTCCTATTGCCGAATTTTCAAAACAGGCTGGATTCGTTCTGAAGATTTCGCCCGTCGGATTCAGGAACAGATATGGTCCGGGGACCCGGATTCATTCCCGGAAGACGACCGGGATGACCAGCCTAAAAAGAAAAAAGGGACTGCTCATCGTCTTTCCAAAAAGGCCAAAAAAGAAAGGAAACACTGGGAACATCTCTAAGGTTATCAGGATAGAATTCCTTTCACCCGGCCCACGACACCGCTGGTCAGACGCACTTTGATGCCATGGGGATGATGGGAGGATTTGGTCAGGATATCCTGGACGATTCCTTCGGTCAGTTTTCCGGAGGTTTGATCTTGTTTTTGTACCACCTGCACCCGGGCTCCGGGTCGGACATCGCCCCGGTCTTTGCCGTTCATCGTATGATCCTGTCCTTCAGTTTTATTGATGCCCCGGTAAGGAGTTAACCCTGCCTTGGAAACCGTTTCCGGTAATGAACCGCTCGTTGCTCGTTGCTGGTTACTCGTTAAAACGAGAAACGAGAAACCAGTAACGAGCAACGGAGGAACTTGAAGATGCTGGTTAATGTTTGGACATCATATGGGTGACCGCTTTTTCCAGACCGTCCAGGGTCAGTTCGAACATGGGAAAGATCTCCCGGATCTGGCTGATGGTCCGGGTATAGGCCCAATCCCTTTCCAGCACGGGGTTGATCCATATGGCGCGGGTGAAGGTGTCGGCAATAAACTTCAGCCTTTCATAACTGGGCCGGCCGGACCTTTCGCCTACATAGATGTAGCCGTCGTTGCCTATCAATTCATAAGGGGCCATACTGGCATCCCCAACGATAATAAAGCGTGTTTCCGGGTCCAGACGGATCAGATGATCGGTGGCAATGGGTTTGGAGCGTCTCGGCGCATCTTCCCAGAGATAGTCATAAATGGTGTTATGAAAGAAAAATGTTTTCAGATCCTTAAATTGGTCCCGGGCATAATTAAAAAGGGTTTGGACCAGATCGACATAAGGGTCCATGGACCAGCCGCCGTTATCAATCGCCAGAATCACCTTGAGCCGGTTTTTAAGACTCTGGTCAAAAATGATTTCGATCTCCCCGGCGTTTCTCATGGTTTCATAGATGGTTTTGTCGATATTGACGGTATCTCGGGGGCCAACCGGGATCAAATGCCGGAGTCGTTTCAAGGCTTCTCCGACCTGAGACTGGGTCAGGGGACCTTCCTGGGAATAGTCCTTGTATCTCCGGTCCAGGGCCACCTTAACGGCGGACTTGCCGCCCCCGGCGCCGCCCACCCGCATCCCACCCGGGTGCGTACCGGAGTGGCCTACCGGAGAAGTCCCACTGGTCCCGATCCATTTGTTGCCCCCGTGATGCTCCTCGGTTTGTTCTTTTAAGCGGTCCAGGAAATACTGGAGCAGTTCCTCAGGGGTCATTTTTTTCAGCTCTTCTTCATCCACCCCCAAGGCCTGGGCTACGTCCTCCGGTTTTTTGAGCCATTGTTCCAGTAAAGCCCGGGCCATTTCGTCTAATTCAAATTCGTCGCCTTCTTTAAATTCGACGCCGCGGAAATGGTGGGCAAAGGCTTGATCATATAAATCAAAATAGCGTTCGCTCTTGACCAGGACGGTCCGGGCGGCGATGTAAAAGTCGTCCAGAGAATTAACCAGTCCCAGGCCCAGGGCCTTTTGCAGCCTCAAAAACGAGGTCGGCGAAACCGGAATCCCCACTTTTTTCAGAAAATAAAAAAAATCTACAAACATGGTCTTATCTCTTGCCCCGGCCTACGCTGTTCTGGGCCACCACATAGTCCGGACTCTTTTTAAACAACACCCCCAAAAACGGGACTTCTCCTTTGGCCAGATCTTTGACTTTAAAATCCGGATCGGCTTTCAAGGCCCGGATCCAGTTGATCAATTCCCGGGTGGCCGGTTTTTTTTCGATCCCCCGAATATCCCGAAGACGATAAAAGGTCTGGACGGCGCTATCCAGCAGGTCCTGGTCGATATTGGGAAAATGGACATGAAGGATTTCCCGCATCATGCTTGGTTCCGGAAAGGCGATATGATGAAAGTTACAGCGGCCTAAAAAGGGATCGGACAAGTCCTTTTTGGCGTTGGAGGTGATAATGATGACCGGCCGGTTGATGGCTTGAATCGTTTTATCAATCTCGATGATATCAAATTCCATTTGATCCAGGACATCCAGCATATCATCCTGGAAATCCGTGTCGGCCTTGTCGATTTCATCGATCAATAGGACCACTTTCTTGTCGGCCACGAAGGCCTGGCCGATTTTGCCCATTTTGATATAGTCTTCAATATTGCTGACATCCCGTTTGGAATCCCCGAAACGGCTGTCGTTTAAACGGGTCAGCGTATCATATTGATACAGGGCATCGATCAGCTTCATACTTGATTTTACATTGAGGACGATCAGTCGCATGCCGAAGGCCTCGGAAATGGCGTGAGCCAGCATGGTTTTTCCGGTGCCGGGCTCTCCCTTAAGCAGCAGAGGCATTTCCAGCCCCATGGTAATATTAACGATTTTGGCCAATTCCTCATCCAGAACATATTTTTTGGCCCCTTTAAATTTGGTGGGTACAGTTTCGTGCATAATTTAACTCCTTATTAGATATTAATAGACCCGTAAAAAGCCTATCGGCAGGTTCCGGTAAAATGGGGATTCAATACCGGCTCGTAGAGACCTTTGAAAAACGTCCCCTCTTAACCACTTTTAAAGGTTTCTCGACTTCGGCGGGATAAAACCACCTGAATTCACTTCGATCGGCGGCGAAGTACGACAGGGCGGGTTATCCGCCGATTAACCAGTCGTTTTTAAACTGTTTACGAGGTTGACCAGATATAACGTTATTGAAACATAAATTTTAAGAATAATCAATAGGATTTTAAAAGCAGGAGACAAAGTCAATTTTAATAAAGTTGAGTCTTCCCTGATCTTTCCGGTCTTATTGTTTTGAAAAAAAGAAAGGAAATGACTGACGGGAGAAAGGTTTACGGACCTTGACCTCGGGAGTATCGGGCTGGCCGAAATAAACAGCTCCAGATAAGGAGAATATCCATCTTCCTCAAAAAATGCCTCAATATAGTAAGCTACATCCCGCAAATCTCAATAACCCAATTGAATATTTCGAAAAACTCCGCAATAGGGCTTTATCCAAAAAAAACTTGACGAGGTAGAACAACGTAGTTATAATAATACTACATTGTAGGGTTTAATATACTAATTATTAGGATAAATAAGGTGTTAGTAATTAATTAAAATTTTAATTTTATTAAATAGTTAAAAAATAGGTGCTTATCGGGTAGTCTGATCCATAGCGCAGTTAATAATTCATTGAGGAGGATAATTTAGATGAAGAAGATAATCATTTTGGGCTCAGGTGCCGGTGGAACCATGATGGCCAATACCTTACGAAAGGAATTAAGCGATACCGAATGGCAGATCAGCATCATTGACCATGAAGAAATCCACCACTACCAACCCGGCTGGCTGTTTATCCCATTTGGAGTCTATACTAAGGAAGACTGCATTAAGCCCAAAAGGGAGTTTATTCCCAAGGGGGTAAATTTCATCCTGGACGAGGTGGTTGGGGTCAACCCGGAAAAACGCCAGGTGGAAGGCAAAAAAAGTCGCTATGATTACGACTGGCTGATCATTGCCACCGGTTGTCGGATCATGCCCGAGGAAGTCGAGGGCATGAAGAATGACTGGTACGGCAATATTCATACTTTTTATACCCTGGAAGGGGCTATGGAGCTCCATAAGAGGTTGAAGAAATTCAACTCCGGCCGTGTTGTGCTCAACATTGCCGAACTTCCTTATAAGTGTCCGGTGGCGCCCATAGAATTCGTCTTTATGGCCGACTGGTTCTTTTCCGTCAATGGATGCCGGGATAAGGTGGAGATTGAATTTGTCACTCCCGTTGCCGGCATCTTCACCAAGCCGATGGCTACCAAGGCCTTGGCTACCATTGCCGAACAAAAGAATATCAAAGTCACCCCAAATTTCGATATTGCCCAGGTCAACGCTGATGAGAAAACCATCGAATCCCACAAGGGTGAAAAAATTAACTATGATCTGCTGGTAACCATACCACCCAACTTCGGGGCCCAATTCATTCTGGATTCCAATATAGGAGATCCGATGGGCTTTATTGATACCGATCATTTTACCCTCAAAGCCAAGAATTATGACCATATCTATGTCCTTGGAGACGCAACGAATGTCCCCACCTCCAAGGCCGGGGCGGTTGCCCATTATCAATCCGATACTGTCCTCAAGAATATTTTGCGTGAAATAGACGGGCAAGAACCGAAGCCGACCTTTGACGGGCATGCCACCTGTTTCATTGTCTCCGGTTATGAGAAAGCGGTCCTTATTGATTTTAATTATAAAGTCGAACCACTGCCCGGCAGGTATCCCTTCCCAGGCCTCGGCCCGTTTACCCTGTTGGGGGACAGTAACTTTAATTACTGGGGGAAGATGATGTTTAAGTGGGTTTACTTTAATATGATGCTTCGCGGTCTTGAACTGCCCCTGGAACCCCAATTCACTATGGCCGGTAAATTGCGATCGGGACTGGCCTGAGAGGAGGAGGCCTATTATGAATAACGAGGAATTGATTCTTGAACGACTCGAGCGCATCGAGACCCAGCTTGCTCCCCTGGCTCAAAATGCAAAAAGCAAGAAAGAACTTAAAGATGATTTGATGCCCATGAGTAATCAGGCTGTTCAGTTGATGATCAAAGAGCTGGAAGAAGTGGAATCAGCCTTTCAGCTCGAAGACCTCCTGACTTTGGGCAAGCGAATGCTCAGAAACGTGAACAATATCACCTATCTTTTGGGGCAGTTGGAAAATATCATCGACTTTGTAAACACCTTAGAGCCTTTACTTAAATCTGCCGTGCCCCAGATGATCAACTATCTTGATGATCTTGAAAGAAAAGGGGTATTTCGAATTATTCAAGCCACACTGGATCTCCGGGCTAAGTTCGCCCAGGCCTTCTCTCCCGAAGAAATCGATCAGATCGGGGACAGCTTGGTCTCCCTGCTCAAACTGACAGAAAAATTGGCTGATCCGCAGTCCCTAAATTTTCTGGAAAAAATCGCCGAGGTGCCTTCCCAGGTAAACTTGACGAAAAGCAAAAAAGTTGGGCCTATCGGCCTGCTTCGGGCTTGCTCAAGCGAAGAGGTCCAGCAAGGTCTCGGGGTGCTGATAGAGCTAACCAAAGGGATCGGTAAAATAAAGGCTAACGGGCACAAGATAAATTAATCAATCAAACTTTCCTCATAAAACGCTTGGTCAAGGAGAGGATGAGATGCAAAAACAGATGGTTTCGTGTGAGGATGGCAAAGATCGAGAGGCCCGTGTTTACGGAATGCCAAGGGTGGAGGGTAATTTTGAGATCTTACAAGCGGGGGTCAGAATTAAAGGCCGACACGTGATTGGAGAGGCTTGGCACAGTTATAAAACATCGTCCTGGTATTTCTTGACCGGTACCGACGGAAAGAATAAAAAATTGTTGCCCCGGTACAAAGAAAGGCCCGATGAAACGTCTTTTCCTTTGCTTCGATCTCCAAGGGTGCGAGAGGGGTGAGGATAGAACATAGAAAAAAGATTTTTTCAAAAATCTTTAAAGGGAGAGATGAAATGGCTAAGATCTATGTTAGTAATCTTCCATTGACCACTTCAAAAGCTCAACTCAGTGAGCTGTTCGAAAAGTGGGGACCTTATTCGGTCATCAGATTTCCCACTGACCGTCTGACCGGAAGATGCCGGGGTTATGGCGTTGTCGATTTGAAGAACGATAAGGCTTCGGAGGCTGTGAATTTCCTTGGCGGACTGGAATTTGAAGGGCAAACTTTGATGGTCGCACCCTTAGATGGTTGTTAATATTCCTGACGAGCCATCGACCCCTGGGGAAAGGCTTATAGGGACATTTGAGAGATCCCAGTCACCAAGTTTCCCGGGAAAATATCTAGGACAAGATCCGTAGTAAGAGCGGGCCACTTTCACGAGTCCGCGGGGAAAGCCGGAGACTCATCCTTTTTAACTGAAGCTGAAGGAGGGGGGAGTATGGACCGAAATACCTCGCATTGTCGGCAAATTTTCATTTTTTTCTCCCATGTTTCTTGGACTTCTCCCTGACAGATCGTCCCATTAATAAACCAGCACAGATGCCCCACTTGGAATTCCCAAGCCGGGCAATTGCGTTTGATTTCCGTAGGGCATTTTTTTATCATCCAACAGGGCCTCTTTTTAATATGTTGGGATTTTTGCATGGCGAAAATAAACCACATCTGTCGTTCTATGTGAACGGGAATTTTTCTCAGACCCTGTTCAAAACTCTGTATGGCCTTGACCGAGATGCCCAATAAGTGTGACATTTTAATTTGTGTTTTACCCAATTGGCTACGAATTTCAATAAACTGTTTTTTGTTCACTTAGTGGCGACCTCTCTATCTCTTTCAACTTAGGTTGATCGTATTTTTATGAATTTATTCAATAGATTAAATTTAAAACAAACCATAAATCTTTAGATCAATATTAAGTATCAATTTACTTTTGTCAATCTTTCTTTATTCGGAGAATGGTCCATGTTCTTCTCGATCAGTTTATACACCGCCCTGATCCTTTGTGGAATAGGTTTGATCTATAAAGTCCTCTCCTGGTTCCGATATCCAATAAACAATCAAGCCCAACGGATTACAACAGCCGGGAGGGTTTCGGCCGCGGCCAAGGGTGTGATTTTCAGTCTTTTCAGTCTTAAAATATTTTCTTTGATCAAAATTCTTTTTCTGGATGTACTTCTTCTGTCAAGGCTCCGGAGGGAAAGCTTCCTTCGGTGGTTAATACACTTGTGCATTTTCGGCGGCTTCATTTTATTACTGCTGATGCATGTCTTGGACCAATATGTGACCAAAAAGCTTTTCAGTGAATATGCCTCAACCTTGAATCCTTTTCTCTTTTTAAGAAATCTTTTTGGGACCATAGTCCTGTTGGGGCTGGTCTTGGCCTTATGGCGGCGGATTTCCGACCGGGTCATGCGTTTTACTACCCGCGTCTGGGATATCTATGCCCTGCTGCTTCTCTTTTTAATTATTCTTTCGGGTTTTTTATTGGAGGCCGTTAAAATCGTTTCCCATCAGCGATTTGAAGAAATGGTTTCCGAATATTCCTCTATTTCCGATGAGGAGGAGGCCAAAGCCTTAAAGGCCTATTGGGCTAAGGAATTTGCTGTAGTTTTTCCTCAAACCCCTTCTTTGGATTCCGGCACCATGAAAAAAGGTCAGGAAGTCCATATCCTCAATTGTGCTTCCTGTCATTCAAAGCCGTCTTCGGCTTTTATATCTTATGGCTTGGCTAAGGGGATGAGTTCCGGGGCTCTTGTTTTAAGCCGGAAAGAGATCAGAGATTTACTATGGTATTTCCATTTCTTGGCTTCTTTTATCGGTCTGGCTTTATTGCCCTTCACCAAATTTTTTCATATCTTTACCAGCCCCTTGGTGCTTTTGATTAACGGGGTAATGGACCGGGCCAAAGCCCTGCCGGCCAACATCGCAACTATTCAGGCCATTGAGCTGGATGCCTGCACCAATTGCGCAATTTGCACCCAGCATTGTGCGGTCAGGCCGATCCTTCGGTTTATCCCTAACTTAACCATTTTGTCTTCAGAAAAATTGGGCGCTTTTAAATCTTTAGTTTTTCGAAAAAAAAATTCACCCCAAACACTCTCCCATTTTCAGGAAGGTGCTTCCATTTGTACCGGATGTTATCGAGGCACTATGTACTGCCCTGTCGGCATTGGTCTTCAAGAATTGTGGTTTAATTTGAGAGAGAACTTGGAAAGTCTGGGATGCCCCGAACTTTTTACCCGGACAAGAAATGATTTCATGACTAAGTTTGATTCCGAAAGTGAAAAGGCTGTTTTTCCGATAACCCCTTCCAGAAAAAATTTCAAAAAAGAGATAGGTCTATCCCTGCAGGGCAGTACCTTTTTTTCCTGTTTTACCTGCACGTCCTGTTCTAGTGCCTGTCCGGTGGTATTCAACTATGAAAAACCTATGGAAAAATTGGGGTTATTGCCGCACCAGATTATGCACAGTTTAAAACTCGGTCTTCAAGATAACGTCTTGGGGGCCGGAATGATTTGGGACTGTCTGGGTTGTTATCGTTGCCAGGAAAGTTGCCCCCAGGGAGTCCGGGTGACGGATATACTTTTTGAACTGAAAAATTTCGCTTTTCAACAGGCCAGGCAGGAAGAGGGCCAATCGAAAGTGACGGCTTCGTAAAAAGTCAATCTGTCCCGCACCTCGCAGGATTATCCTGGATCTGAAACTTTTTAGTTTGCCGTTTTATTCGATGACTTTTTACACGTTAATCAATAGTATTAAAAAGGAGATCATGCATTTTATCTTGTTTCCCGGCTGCAAAGTTCCTTACTATGTCCCCCAATATGAAATCTCCAGCCGTTTGGTCCTCAAGACATTCGGTATCGAGATGGAGGATATCGAATTAAATTGCTGTGGATATCCCATCCGCTTTCTGGACTTCAAGGCTTTTGTCTTTGCCTCGGCCCGTAATATCGCCCTGGCCGGTGAAAAAGGGTTATCCTTATTGTGTCTTTGCAAATGTTGTTACGGGACACTGCGATATACGGATTTTCTATTGAAACGACATATCGATCTTCGAAGTGAAATCGATAGCTTGTTAAAGGATGAAGGTCTCCGTTATCCGGAGCGGGTGGAAATAAAACATCTGCTGAACGTACTTTATGACGACCTCGGTCCGGAAATTATTCACAAAAAAATTATCCGTCCCTTTAAGTCCCTCAAGATTGCCACCCATTATGGATGTCATATTTTACGTCCACGCGACGTGGTCCAATTTGATAATCCGGACTATCCGACCAAATTTGAGAAACTCATCGAGGTGACCGGAACGAAAAGCGTTAAATGGCCCTTAAGACTTCAATGCTGTGGAGATCCCCTGAACGGGAAAAACGATACGTTGGCCCGGGAGCTTGGAGAAAAAAAGATGAAATCCGCCAGACAGGCCGGGGCCGATATGATTTGTGTCGGATGCACCCATTGCCAGATGCAATTTGGACGGATTGGAACAAGCCTGCTGGAACAAGGGAATACCCAAGACGTCTTGCCTTCCCTTCTCTACCCTCAATTGCTGGGCCTGAGCCTGGGACTGGAGGCTGCAGCCCTGGGAATTGATGAAAACAAACAGGCCGGTATAAGGGCCCTTAGTCACCCTTTAGACAACCTAAAAGAACAAGATCCCCTAACTCCTGATATGCGAAATTTACACCATTCATTTTTAAACAAGCTAAATTATTACCAAAAAGGAGGTAATTTTGGCTAAAAAGATCATGGTTGTCGACGATGAAGCTAATATCGTCCATTACCTGGTAACCCTCTTTAGCGATAACGGATATGAAACCTGTTCCGCTGGTAATGGCACCGAAGCTTTAGAGGTATTAAAGAGGGAAAAACCAGACCTTATTACCCTGGATCTGGATATGCCTGAGGATGCCGGTCCTATGGTCTATCGAAAGATGACCAAGGATAAAGCTTTCCAAGACATTCCCGTCATTGTGGTTAGCGGATTATCCGCTCCCCATCGGGCCATCAAAAAAGCTGCCGCGGTCGTAAGCAAGCCTTTCGATCCTGAACGAATGGTCAAACTGGTTAAGGACATCTTGGCAAATTTGGAAACCCCACGGGACTAACCGAAAGGATCCAATTCTTTTTCACGGAAGCAGGGGAGCCCTATGGACGAAAAGTCCGAACAAAACCATTTGCTGACAAAAAATCTTGCGCCGGAACAAGGACCGCTTGCCGAACCCGAGACAACTTTAGATAATAAAACAGTTTCCCCCCCCGGACTCTTTGTTCAAGGGGAGAAAGAGATGGACAGCTTAGGCCGCCACAGCCAATTGGTCTTCGACAGCATCAGTGACGCCGTTTCCATAATTGATGCCGGCACCTTTAAAATTGTCGATGCCAATCGGGCCTTTCTGAATCAGTATCATCTGCAAAGAAACGATGTCATCGGGACAACCTGCCACTTAATAACCCATCACCAATCCTCCCCCTGCACTCCCCCTCTTGATCCCTGTCCTTTGTACGAAACGGCAAAAAAGGGGACCCCTACGACGGTTGAGCATGTCCATCTCGAACGGGGCGGAGGAAAAGTATATGTGGAAATAACCACCTTTCCCATGTTTGATGATTCTGGAAAAGTGGCTTCGGTGGTTCATATTTCCCGGGATATCACTGAACGCAAAAGAGCGGAAGAGGAAAGAAAACAGCTTATTGCAGAATTAGAAATAACCCAGGTGGAGTTAAAGCAGCTTTTTAACGAAGTCCCATGTTATATTTCTATCCAAGACGAGGAGTTCCGACTTACGAAAACCAACAGGAAGTTCCAGGAAGATTTCGGTGAAGAACTCGGCTGTTATTGTTATGAAAAGTATAAACATAAAACGGCACGCTGCTTCCCCTGCCCGGTTCAAGAAACATTCGAAACCGGTCAATCTCAGTCTTCTGAAGAAATTTTAACCACACAAAATGGGGAACAGCTCCATGTCCTGGTTCGGACTGCCCCTATCCTCAATTCAAAAGGAGAAATAAGGCTGGTTATGGAGATGTCAATGGACATCACCGAGATCCGGAAACTCCAGGACCGCCTTTCTTCACTCGGTCTGATGATCGGATCCATGTCCCATGGGGTAAAAGGCTTACTAACCGGACTCGACGGAGGGATGTATTTTCTGGATACCGGTTTCAAGAAAAACGATCAAAACCGAATCAAGGATGGCATCGAGCTGGTCAAGGTAATGATCAGCCGTATCCGCAAGACAATCCTCGATATCCTTTATTACACCAAAGAAAGAAAGATGAATTATGAGAAGGCCGATGTGGTTAGCTTTACAAACGACCTCATAAGAACAGTAGAACCAAAGGTAAGAGATCACGGTATCGAGCTGATTTGCAATTATGATAACCATCTGGGAAATTTTGAGATTGATGTCGAGGTCCTCCGCATCTCCCTGATAAATCTTCTCGAAAATGCCGTGGAAGCCTGTCTGGAAGACACATCAAAGCTTCACCACAAAGTAATCATTGATCTGAGTCGAAATCAGGATCTGGTCACCTTCATCATAGAGGATAACGGTATCGGTATGGATGCGGAGACAAAGAATAATATGTTTACCCTGTTTTTCTCCTCAAAGGGCAGCAAGGGGACTGGATTAGGGCTTTATATCTCCCACGAAATCATAAAACAACACGGCGGAACGATTGCAGTCGAAACCGCACCGGGGAAAGGGTCCATTTTCAAAGTTACCATACCGGCCACCGTAGCAGGTGCAGCAGAGTATCTTGGGGAAGAATCAACTTTCCCTACCGATGATAATTTACAAAAGAATCAGGGGAATAGTTTGAAACCCCGAGGGAAATTGGGGGGCAGTTGACCGACTCGATAAGGCAAAAAACCTCATCCTATACCTAACCAGAAAAGAAAGGGGGTCAACCTCGTTGGCTAACGATGTGAGTTTCAAACAAGCCTATGTTGCTTTAACTAAATCGGGTGGTTTAACTATGAGGGGGAGGATAACCAGCCCATGTCCCCCACCAGGAAATAATACACTGCCCAAGGGATAGATAAGGAATATGAGAGGAGACGAGTGATGGCAAAAAGGATTTTGATTGTTGAGGATGACCGGAGTATTGCGGAATACCTTAAGACTCTCTTTAATGATAACGGGTACGAGGCTTATATTGCTTTCAACGGGGTAGAGGCCCTTGAAATGGTAAAAGCAGAAACTCCAGATCTCATCACCCTTGATTTTGAGATGCCCGAGAGTTGGGGCAACATTTTTTATCGAAAGATGCAAAAAAGAAAAAAATTGAGGAATATACCGATAATCATTATAAGCGGAGTGGAAGCTGAGTTCCCTCAATTAGAAAAGGCTGTTGCAAGCCTTAGAAAACCATTCGACCGGGAAGAGCTATTAAGAATCGTCAGAGACACCATCGGCCAATAAGGTAAGAAGGGAAAAAGGAGGCAGTTGACAGGCTCGATGACACCAACCATCCGCAACCTAAAGGCATACAGAAAAGAAAAGGGGGTCAACCTCTCTGGCTGACCCCCTTAGATTTCTGGCGGGGTCGACGGGACTCGAACCTTCGACTTCCGGCCTGTCCGGGATCCTTTTAGGCCAGGGTCAACATTTGGCGCAAGATATCCAGGCTTTCCAGAGCTGCGGCCTCGTCGATCTTATGGAGGGCGAATCCGGCGTGGACAATTACATAATCACCGACTTCGGCCTCCTCGAGCAAAAGGAGGCTGACTTTCCGGATGACGCCGTCGGCATCTATGGTTGCCAATCCGTCTTTAATTTCCACGATCTTGGAAGGTATGGCCAAACACATTATAAATTTTGCTCCAGATCTCTGAGAATTTATCTCTTAAATTTTAAAGGCCATTCTTAATCTTGATGAATCTGTAAAAAGTCTCCAAAGCCGTCACCCCCGCGAAGCCAGCCCTCGAATGTCTTCATCGGGGGACGGGGTCCAGAATTAGTTGAGTTTCTTGGATTCCTGCTTTTGCGGGAATGACGAATTCGGGCTTCCGGCAATTTATTACGAACTTGTCAATCTTGGGCTATGCTTAGAATTGAGAATTTCAACAAGGTCTTGTCAGGTTATTCCCTCTGGCGATAAGAGGCCCCCAGACGGACGGTTTCTTCCAGGACCCTCTCGATCATCGGGGCGACTTTAGTTCGGATCAAGGGGGTCAGTTCGCAACTGAGAGTCTCAATATCCTGAGGTTCTACACCCAGAACAACCGTTTGCGGGCACTGATCCAGGACCCGGCACATGGTCAAGGCCTCCAGAAAATCAACCTGATGCAGGGAGTTTTTGGCCCTGATCCGGGAGGGTATTTCAGACTCTTCCAGTTTATAAAGGCTTCCGGGATTCTCCCCCTTCCGGATGGCGTCGATGACAATGAGAAAGTCCGTTTCCGACAGGAGGCCTAAAAGATTCATCCCCAGCACCCCTCCGTCGAGAATCGAGACATTCTCAGAAAATTCATAGCCTGACCCCAGTTGCTCAACAACCCGGACACCGAACCCTTCATCAGTGAAGAGGATATTTCCGATTCCTAAGATGGTGATCCGGGGGGGAGAATTCATTAGACCCTTATTGTTCGGAGTTCGGAGTTAGAATTTTGAGTTCGGAGTTCGGAGTTCGGAGAAAAAGCAATTCGCTGATGCCTGAACTTCGTTTTCACGACCTCGTCTATCTTTTCTGGCTTAGGTTTGCTGTTTTTTTTACACCGAACACAATACACCGAACTTTTTTCGTTTTAAAGCGCCTTGACCTTGTAAACCTGGTTGGAATCCGGGTCGATGACATGGACTCCACAGGCGATACAAGGATCAAAGGAATGAACGGTCCGGAGGATCTCCAGAGGTTGCTTCGGGTCGGCCACCGGTGTTCCGATAAGGGCCTCCTCCACCGGACCCATCTTCCCGTTTTCATCCCTGGGACAAAGATTCCAGGTTGAAGGGACGACCAATTGGTAGTTTTCAATTTTCTTGTCTTTGATCTTTATCCAGTGACCCAGGGCTCCCCGGGGCACATCATTCAGACCGAAGCCCAGGGCTGCACCCTGGGGCATATCCCAGTGCTGATAAGTCTTGATATCCCCGCCTTTGATACGGGCCACCAGGTCCATGATCCAGTCTTCCATGGCATCCCCGATAACCACGGTTTCCAGGCCCCTGGCCGCAGTCCGTCCCAGGGTTGAGAAAAGGGCCTCCACCGGAACACCCAGCTTTTTCAAGGTATCGTCGACCAGCGTCTTTACCTCTTTCTTGTCCCTGGCGTAAGCAACCAGTACCCTGGCCAGAGGTCCCACTTCACAGGGTTCTCTCTCATAGCGCGGAGATTTGAACCACGAATACTTGCCCTCGGGCTTATAGTCTCCGTGTTGGGGCTTGGTTTCTCCTTCCCAGGGGTGTTTGGGTGATCCGGCCTCGTACCAGGAACGGGCCACGTGTTCGGTCACCTTCATCTGATCGGGCATTTTTATGCCCTTCAGGTCCCGTTCCATGATCACCCCCCTGGGCAGGAAGAGGCTGTCCGGCTCTTTCTCGCCCATCGGGAAATCACCCCAGGCCAGAAAATTGGAGGTGCCGCCGATGCCGCCCCAGTCCTTGTAAAAAGCGGCCACGGCCAGAAGGTCGGGAATATAGACGTCTTTGATAAACTCCTGGGTTTCTTTCCAGACATAAAGAAACTGGGCAATACGGTCCGGGGTCAGATCGGCCACACAGGTGATGCCGCCCACGACCAATGATTGGAGATGGGGATTTTTCCCGCCGAAGATGGCGTGCATCCTGGCGGCCTTGGCCTGAAGGCGAAGGGCCTCGATATAATGGGCCGCGGCCATGAGGTTGGCCTCCGGCGGAAGACGGTAGGCCGAATGTCCCCAGTAGGCGTTATTAAATGGCCCGAGTTGACCGCTGTTGACAAAGGTCTGGAGGCGCAGTTGCACATTTTTGAAGTAGGCCGTGCCCCCCCAGGGGGCATTGGTAACGTTGTCCGAAAGAGCGGCTGTCTTGACCGGGTCTGCTTTAAGGGCGCTGACGATATCCACCCAGTCCAGGGCATGGAGGTGGTAGAAATGGACCAGGTGATCCTGCTGGAATTGGGCCCCCTGCAAGAGATTCCTCAAGATGCGGGCGACATCCGGAATCCTGATTTTTACGGCATTTTCAACTGCCCTCACCGAGGACAGGGCGTGGGTGTAAGTTCAGACCCCGCAGGCGCGCTGGGTAAAGTGATGCACATCCCGCGGATCCCGGCCCTGCAAAATGAGTTCAAGACCCCTAAACATGGTGCCTGAGCTCCAGGCCTTGACCACCTTGCCTCCGGCCACTTCCACCTCGATCTTGAGGTGACCTTCTATCCTGGTAATCGGATCAACTGTTATTTTCATAGCCCTCGAATCTCCTTAAAATAATTTTTGAATTTTAAGAAAAAGGGTGCCGCCTGCCTAACTGGACCCCTGCTAGGCTTTGATATTTTCTCTGTAAAAAGGGGTCATCTCGTCCCAAAAATTGGGTTCGCTGCAGCCGATGCAGGGGTGCCCGGCTTGAATGGGCCAACTGGTGCCGCCAAGGAATTTGACGGTCGGGCAGTTGTTGTAGGTTTCAGGACCTTTGCAGCCCAGCTTGTAAAGGCAATAACCCATACGGGCTTCAATGGAGCCGAATTCAAGGACAAAATTATTGCTCTCAAAATAAGATCTCCTGGGACATTGGTCATGGATGGTATTGCTGTAGGCGAAGAGGGGACGGCCCAAGTCATCCAGGGCCGGAAGTCTGTCCAAAAGGAGATAATTCACTATAGTGCCTACCAGATTGACCGGGTTGGGGGGGCAGCCGGAAATATTTACCGTTTTCAGGCCCAGGGCGTCTTTGACCCCCTTGTACCCGCCGGGGTTTGGTTTGGCGGCCGGGATACCGCCAAAAGAGGCACAGGTGCCCATACTGACCACGGCCAGGGCCTGGGGGCAGACTTCCCTGGCGATTTCCAAGAAGGTGCGGTCGGCGATTTTTCCATAGGCCCCATTGTAATTAGTGGCGATGGAACCGTCCACGACGCAGATGAATTTCCCCTGGTATTTTTTAACCGCGTTCTTCAAGTTTTCTTCCGCCTGATGCCCGGAGGCGGCCATGATGGTTTCATGGTATTCGATGGACAAGATATCCAGAACCAGATCGGCCATCCAGGGATACATGGTCCTCAAAAGGGATTCGGTACAACCGGTACACTCTCCGAAGGAAAGCCAGATCACCGGCGGCCGTTGCTTGGGTGCAGCAAAGACTTCCGCCACCTTGGGCACAAAGGATGACGAAAGCCCCAGGGTGGCGGTTAGAAGACTGCAGAAGCGTAGAAAATCTCTTCTGGAGACCCCTTTCTGCGCAAGCCGTTCAAAGAATTCTTTTTCCATGGTCACCTCCTGAAAATATTATTCCTTTGGCCCAATAGGTTTCATCCCTCTTTTATTTATAATCTCCTTCCCTTGCTCAGAAAGGGTAAAATCAACGAAAGCCTTGGCCGGACCGGCGGGTTTCCCTTTGGTGACATAGGAAAATTTTTGCAAGTAGGGATACCCTTTGTCCTTGGGGGAAAGACCATTGATTCTGACCGTCTTTACTCCTCCGGCCTTGCCGATCGTCCCTTGGGTAACGAATGAGACAGCCGCCGGAAAACGCTTGACCGCTTCTAAGGCCAGGGCGGAACGATGGGTCATGATGTCATATTCGATCTCTTTACGCTTCAAAGCCAGGCGTCCGAAGGTTTCATGGGCGGCGGTATTTTTTCCGGGAACGACCAGGATGATCGTCTCGTCTCTCCCCCCCAACTCGTTCCAGTTGGTGATTTTTCGGTTAAAGATATTCCGGAGTTGTTCTTCGGTGAGATTAGCCAACCGATTTCGGGCGTTGATAATAACCACCAGGGGGTCCAGGCAAAAGGGGGTCTCCAAATATCCACCCTCCTGGAGGGGATAGGTCCCCCAGCGGGCTACGCTGGCGATGTCGCTCTCCCCGGCCAAAAGACGGTTTACCGCCGCGAGAGAAGAAGTCACATACAGGTCTACCTCAATTCCCGTAGTCTGGGTAAAGGTCTCCAACCTTTCTTTTTCGAAAGCTTCAAAAACTTGGGCCGAGCAACTGTATTTCAGTTTTTTCTGGACCATGGTCTGTGAAGCAAAAGACCAGAACGCCAGGGCCGCCAGAAAAAACATCACCCACGCGGCTCTTTTTATCATGGCTGCTCCTCCTTGGTCAAATAAAAGACCTGCCGAGCCGGAATGCCACCCGGCGGGGCTGATAAAGGAAGCATAAGGTGGTTTTGGTGACTGTAATTTGAACAGATTTCCCTTTTTGCCGGGGCAATTTTTTAACGGGAATAACTCCAGAACAGTGAAAGTTCATATCCTGATAAATATCAAGGTTAAAAGGATAACCGCCTACCGGATGCCGAGCACATTCGCCCTTAAAACTAACTGATAAGTAAACTATTTTTCAGTGAATGCACAATAAATTAATAGTAATTTTATTCTAAGATTATAAGAACAGAGGGAGACCGGGTCAAGGACAAAGATTGGGAAAAGGGGCATGGAGTCTTCTGATCAAATTGGGCAGTGGACCGGCTGAGAGCGGCACAAAACCGCAACTAATAAACCTAACAAAAGAAAAAGGGGTCAACCGATTTGGTTAACCCCTTGGATTTACTGGCGGGGTCGACGGGACTCGAACCCGCGGCCTCCGGCGTGACAGGCCGGCGTTATAACCGACTTAACTACGACCCCGATTTTGAGACCTCAAATTTGGCAGATGGTAGGCGGAACAGGATTTGAACCTGTGACCCCCGGCTTGTAAGGCCGATGCTCTCCCGCTGAGCTACCCGCCCAGCAAATTAAAAAATTTAACTCAAAAGCTGTTCTTCTGTCAAGAAAAAACAATAATTCTATTTTTCGTTATAAATTTTAAATTGTTCCAGGTGCATGGCTTCCTTGGACTCCACGGAAATCCTCTTGCCGATCCGTTGTTCCAGCTCTTCCATGGCCGGATGCTCTTCATCCAGAAGAAGACTGGCGATTTCCGGATGGATCTGCAAGGTCAGGGTATCTCCCGGGATTTCCCAGGCCTCGCGCTCAATCTGCCGGAAGATTTGATAGCAAAGGGAATTCTTGGATTTCAACCAGCCTTCTCCCTCGCAATAAAAACAGGGTTCCCGGAAAAGCCGGGTCAGATTTTCACGCGTTCGTTTCCGGGTCATCTCTATCAGCCCCAATTCGGACATCTTAAGCACATTGGTCTTATTCTTGTCCCGTTTCAGGGCTTCTTTCAGGGCATTGAAAATCTTTTCCCGGTCGCTCTTTTTTTCCATATCGATAAAATCGATAACCACTAATCCGCCGATATTACGCAACCGCAACTGGTAGGCAATCTCTTTAACCGCCTCCAGATTGGTTTTGAGAATGGTTTCTTCCAGGTTCCGCTTACCCACATACCGTCCGGTATTGACATCAATCGAGGTCAAGGCTTCAGTGGCTTCAATCACGATATAACCGCCGGATTTCTGCCAGACCTTCTTGCCCAGGGCGCGTCCCACTTCCACCTCGATCCCATAGCCGTCAAAAAGGGGTTCTTTCCCTTGGTAAAAGTGGACCAAGTGTTTCAATTTGGGCATAAAGGTGTCGATAAATTGCAGAATCTGCTCGTATTCCGGCAGGGAATCGATTACCAGTCGATCGACTTCCTTGGTAAACAGGTCCCGAACCGCCCGGAGGGTAATATTCAAGTCCTGATGAATCATGCTGGAAATGGCGGCCCGGGGCATTTTTTGTTGAATGTTGTTCCAGAGCTTGATTAAAAAATCCATTTCGGTCTTGATTTTGTCTTTGGGTGCCCCCTCACTGGCCGTTCTGGCGATCAGTCCGAAGCCATCCGGCTTAATCTCCGCTAAAAGTTCCCTGAGTTTTTTTCGTTCCGCTTCATCTTCAATGCGGCGGGAAATACCGATATGGTCCATGGTGGGCATAAGGACTAAATGGCGGCCGGGCAGGGAAATGTGGGTGGTGATCCGGGCTCCTTTGGAACCGAGCGGTTCCCGGACGACCTGGACCAGGAGTTCCTGCCCTTCATTGAGCAGGTCCTCAATATTAAAATAAGGTTGACGGGTGGACGCCTTTTCTTCAAGTTCGTCTTCCAGTTCGCCCAGACCTTCTTCCCGGTCTTCCTCCTCTTCCTTCATCATGGCTTCGAATTCTTCATAATTATCAGTTACATCGGTAATATAAAGAAAAGCCGCTCTTTCCAGGCCGATATCGACAAAGGCGGCTTGCATACCGGGCAGGACCCGGACTACCTTTCCTTTATAAATATTGCCGGCCAGACTGTAGCGGCTGGGCCTCTCGACATGGAGTTCGGCCAGAACATTGTTTTCAATCACCGCTACCCGGGTTTCATAAGACCGGGCATTGATCAGTAATTCGGTAGCCATATTCTGCTTAAATACACTATTCCCTTTTATTTTTCAAGTATTGGTTCTTCAGGGTATTGTCCTATGGGACAATACCATCTCAAGGGGTAAAAGTTGACAAGCAAACAATTAATGGTAAGATTAAAAAATAAGTTCAAAGTTCAAGGTTCGAGGTTCAAAGTTCAAGGTTCAACGTTTACTACTTAGGTAGAAGGAGAATCCGGTTTTGTGCTTTTCTTCCCCGTGCCTGTATGCTTGCCTGGAGGCAGACAGGTCGAAAGGCACAAAATCAAGGCTATCTTGTAAATCCTTTTAAATTTTTCTTTTGAATTTCAAAAGACTAAAATGTGACAATAAAATATTATAGATAAATTAATTAAAAGCAATGCGTTATTATCCGGTTTTTTTGGATTTGAAAAATGTCCCTTGTCTGGTGGTCGGGGGAGGGCAGGTGGGAGAAAGAAAGGTTAAGACTTTGCAATCCTGCGCGGCCAAAGTCTTTCTGATCAGTCGGGATCTGACTCTTTATCTTGAAAAGGAAGTGCGGGAGGGCCGGGTTGAACTTCTGTCTCCGGTCTACCAAACCGGACACCTTTCGGGGAAGTCCTTGGTTATCGGGGCCACCGATGATCCGGTCCTTAACGGGAAAATAGGCCGGGAAGCGCGGGAGCGGGGGATACTATGCAACATTGTCGATAAACCCCAGGATTGTAACTTTATCCTCCCCTCTCTGGTTTCCCGGGGGAATTTGACTATTGCCGTCTCCACAGCCGGTAAAAGCCCGGCCCTGGCCAAAAAAATCCGTCAGGACCTGGAGAAGGAATTCAGCGAAATTTACGGTCCTTATCTGGAATTATTGGGCCAAATACGCAACGAGATCCTGACCCGCCGAATGTCTCAGCAGGAAAATCAAAAAATTTTTCAAGCCTTGATCGAAGCCCCGGTTTTATCCTGGTTGGAAACCGGAAATTTTGAAGCCCTCTATGCTTTTTTGGATCAGCTCCTGGATCCGCCGTATCCCCGGTCCAAATTAACCGAAATTTTAAATCAACCCTTCTCTTCCCTCTCGTGAGGACCTATGGCCATTTTCTTTTTTAAAGGCGCTTTAAGTCTCTATTTGTTGGGCACAGTGGGATACATTATTTTTATCGTTTTTCAAATAAAAACCATGGCCCGAATTTCCTATGGTCTTCTCCTTTTGGGGTTTATAAACCACACCTTAGCCATCGGCCTCTGGACTATCCAAACCGGCTATTTGCCGGTTCATAATTTACGGGAGTCCTTATCGTTTTTTGCCTGGGCGATCATCGGCGTCTATCTGATCATCCAGATTCGATTCAATATTCTGGTCCTGGGCTCTTTCCTTTCTCCCCTGGCAGCGGCGATGATGATCAGTTCCTCTTTCATTCCACTTCAAACCGGATCGATCAACCCCTTACTGCAAAACATTTGGCTGACGGTTCACATCGTCTTTATTTTTGCCGGCAACGGGGTTTTTGCCATAGCCTTTCTAGCCGGAATCATGTACCTCATCCAGGAACGTCAGATCAAATCCAAGCGATTGGGTCTTCTTTATCATCGGCTGCCGGCGCTGGAGATATTGGATGCCTTGAACTACAATAGTCTGATTCTGGGATTTCCTCTGATGATCTTGGGCATGCTCAGC
>JACQYK010000154.1 GCA_016208255.1 Deltaproteobacteria bacterium
CAATTCTCCTGACGGAACCCCTAAATCCGGCAAACAGCGCGTTATCACAGATAATATTGATAACCCGGGGGATTCCACCGGCCTTTTCAACGATCCGGGACAGGGATTGCGAAGAAAAAATATCGACCGATGACCTTCCGACCTTCCTCAGTCGATGCTCAATATATTCCAGGGATTCTTTGCTGGACAAAAGGCTGATCTTTATTCGCAGCGGAGTAATCTTAGGGTGATATCTAAGAAAAGCGGCATTGAAGGTTTCCTCGAGCTCCGGTTGTCCGACCAGAACAACCTGAAGGGTTTCAGATACCCAGGGTTCGGTTTCAAGAAGGGAAAAGAGCCCCTTGAAAACCTCCTCAGATAACTTCTGGGCTTCATCGAGGAGGATGGCCAATAATTCACCTCGGTCTTTTAACTGGTTTAAATATTTCAGGAAGCTTGTCTTAAGTTCAGCAATCCCTCCGGTTGGTACCGCTTCTTCCGATTCGTAAAAAAGTTGTTGAAGCAATTCCTTAAAATTATACGTGGAATGAAAAATAAAGGCTGTTTTTACCTTGGGGGGGAGTTTTTCCATGACTCCGTATATTAACATGGTTTTCCCGGTCCCCACTTCTCCGGTGAGAACGATTAATCCCTTTCGTTCTATGATGCCTCGGGCTGCTGTCTCCAGAGCCATCCGGAAGCCCAGGGAAAGATAAAGAAACTTGAGGTCGGGGGATAACTCAAAGGGTTTATCGGAAAAACCATAATATTCTAATTGCATGGGACGGTTTCCCTTTGCTCCTAAAGACCAACCGAAGATAATTGGAAATTCTCTGTTGCTCGTTACTTGTTACTGGTTACTGGTTTTAACAAGCAACCCGTAACGAGTAACAAGAAACGGGCTCCCTACAGCTTGTATCATTAAAAATAGAGGGATTCTCAGAAATACATGATATGAATCAATAAATCACCTCTTCTTTTTCAAGCTCGTGGATCTTTTCCGCTGACAGGCCAAGCCATTGACCGAAAATCTCCTCGTTGTGCTCTCCTAGAAGAGGAGAATGCCGGCATATCCGGGCCGGAGTTTCGGAAAGCCTCCAGGGAGGTGCAATCACCCAGTCCTGGCCTATAAAAGGATGCTCCAACTGAGAATAAACTTCCCTCTCCCTTAAATGAGGATCCTTAAAAAGTCCTTCCGAACTTAAGGAAGGAGCCGCTGCCACACCCGCCTCCTGTAATAATTTGGTGACTTCATAGTAGTCCTTGTCTTTTGTCCATTGATTAATCAGATCGTCAAGGACTTCCTGATTTATGAGCCGGTCGGGTGGATGGTGAAACCTGGCATCCTCAATTAATTCCGGCCTTCCCATAACCCTGCACAAGGCCTGCCATTCCGAATCAGTGGCTACCGCGATGCTGACCCATTGGTCTTCTCCCCGGCAGCGATAGCAATTATGGGGCGCCATCCACTCGTCCCGATTACCCTTACGCCCGGGGACCCTTTGGTTCATAAAAAAATCCAGAAATATATCACCGGCCAGAACGGCAATGGTCTCCTGAGAGGCCAGGTCGATGTACTGCCCCTCACCACTCCGGTGCCTGTAGATCAATCCATTGATGATGGCAAAGGCCGAGGTGGTTGCGCTTCGAAGGTCCATGGATCCCATAAAATTGCTGGGGGGCCAGTCTTCATAACCGGTAATATGGGAAATGCCCCCCAGGGCGGCAAAAGTCGGGGCATACCCCACATACTCTCTTTCCGGTCCGGTTTGGCCGCAAGAGGAGGAAGAGAGATAAATCAGATCCGGTTTGATTTCCTTCAGTACCTCATATCCCAGCCCCAGGCGGGTAATGACGCCGGGCCTCATGTTTTCCATGACCACATCGCTCAACCCGACCAGCCGTTTAGCGACTTCGATGGCCTTGGGCTTGGTCAGATTCAGAGTGACGCTTTTTTTGTTCAGGTTCAGGTTATTGAAAACGGTGGATTCGTTTGGGCCGGTAAAACGTCTGCCGGTGCTGAAGGAAAGGTTTCTGGCGTGATCCAGCCTTTTCCGGCTTTCCACCTTAATGACTTCCGCCCCCAGAAACCCCAGTAAACAGGTGGCATAGGGTCCAGCCCAGGCCGAAGTGAATTCCGTGACTCGTATTCCGCTTAATGGTCCATTATTCATTAAATGCTCCTATCGGTCCCCAAAGGGATTTTTGTAATAGTTCAGCCACAAAGTCACCAAGCCACAAAGGCCTGCGGGCTGGTCGGTAATAATTCTCTTGATACCGCTCTTTCTTATAAGGGTTAAACATCATATCCCTTCTTTGCGCCTTCGTGTCTTTGTGGCTGAACTGGTCAGGTTTTTTTATTAAAAAATCATTGGAAAATTTAAGGGTGGATTGAAAGTTTCAACCCTCCCAGTTCGAAAACCGTTAAACCGTCATGTCCCGATAGGGACGTGACACCACGATTCGCTCGGCTTTGCCGAGCTTTAGAAGAGGCTTCCAGAAGGAAGCCGGGACATGAAAACAGACTCGTTAGACTTTGAACCCTATTTTCGCACTATATAACACCTCCCTGTTCCAGGGCGGCTAATTCTTCCCTGGAAAATCCCAAAAGCCGGCCATAAATCGCCTCATTGTGTTCACCAAGGAGCGGAGCGGCCTGCCTCAGTCTCCAGGGTGTTTTTGAAAAACGGGAAGCGGATGAGGGGAAGGGGAGCCTTCCCAGAGCGGGATGCTCCATATCGACAAAAAATTTTCTAGCTTTGAATTGTTCTGAATGACAGATATCCTCGGCAGTATTGACCGGGGCGATGGGGCAGCTTAAGGCCTGCCCTTTTCGAAAAATCTCTTCTTTGGTGTGGTTCATGGTCCATTCGATGATCCACTCGTTTATTTTTTCCGAATTCTCCGCCCTGGAAGCGGGATTCCGGCACCAATCTTCTTTGGCCCAATCCGGATCGCCGATCAGTTGAATCAGGGCCTTCCACTGATGCTCCTCCGGAGTTACAATGACAATATAACCGTCCTTACAGGGCAGAATTCCGCCGGGCATCCGCTGGACCTTGCCGCCGCCCCGGGTCAGAACCACCCGGTCATTGGCGTAAGTAACGCTTTCAACCCTCTGCATGGACATTAAGGCCTCTTGTTTTGACATTTCGATGAATTGACCTCTCCCGGTCCGGATCTTCCAATAATAAGCGGCGGTGAGGGCCACCACAGCCACCAGTCCGACATCAAACCCGCTGCTTTGCCCGCCGACTTTGACCGGCGGACGGTCCAAATCCCGGGCGGGAATGGGCAGCATATAACCCTGCCCGCTGACGTGAACCGTATTGAGCTGAAAGGCCTTATAATCTTTAAAAGGACCGCTCCTGCCGAAAGGGGTGATGGAAAGCATGATCAGCCCCGGATTAATGGCCTTTAGATTTTGATAATCCAATTCCAGTTCTTCCATCTCACCCGGCGGACGGTCCTCAATGAGAACATCCGTTTTTTCAATCAATTTTTTAAAGATTTCTTTTCCTTCAGACTTTTTAGGGTCCAGGGTCAGTCCCTTCTTATTGCTGTTCAGATAGAGAAACAATCCGCTTTTCTCCTGATGAGGAACGTCTTCCGGGAAGGGACCTCTTCTTCTCGAATCATCCCCGGTTAAGGGGGGTTCTATTTTAAGAACCTCCGCTCCCATATCAGCCAACAGTTTGGAACAATAGGGTCCACTGACCATATTGCAATACTCGACAATCTTCATCCCCTCCAGGGCTCCTGGGGTCATAGGCATCCTCCATGAAACAAAATTTTTCCAGTCATCATCCTTTTTTCTGATTATCCGATCTTTCCGGATAATCAGGGATTGATCTTAGTAAAAAGAAAAATGAAATGCAATGGGCATCTTTTCCTTGACTCTAATCTCTTATCAGACTAAACCTATTCACTTCTTATAAACATCGTGATCAGGCATTCCGGGATGAGCCATAAGGAATACCCACAAGAAATGAAAAGGACCTTTCCATGTCCGACAACCTATTGCAGGAATTGCATCCACTTTTTCACCCCAAAAATATTGCCGTAGTCGGCGCTTCGCCCAAGATAGATCCGATGATGATGAGCCAGGGGAACAACTATATCAAAGGCTCCATTGAACAGAATTTTTCAGGGAAAATTTTTCCGGTTCATCCTAAGGCCAAAGCCATTCTTGGATTTCCGGCCTATCCCCGGGTCAAGGATATACCCGAACCTGTGGACCTGGTTATCTTTACGGTTCCGGCTGAGGCCTCTCTGGAGGTTATGAAGGATTGTGTGGAAAAAAAAGTGAAATTCGTTCATCTCTATACCGCGGGCTTCGGGGAATCCGGACGGGACGACTTTCTGGAAATGGAAAAAAAACTGATTGATCTAGCCCGAAAGAACGGGATAAGGATTGTGGGCCCAAACTGCATGGGGTTATATTGCCCGGAGGGCGGTTTGGCCTTTCAGCCGATGTTCCCCAATGTCCCCGGACCGGTGGGTTTTTTTTCCCAGAGCGGACAAATGGCCGGCATGTTTGTCATGAACGCCGCCGCCCAGGGATTGAGGTTCAGTAAAGTGACCAGTTTTGGAAATGCCCGGGATTTAAAGGCCCATGATTTTCTGAACTATCTGGCCCAGGACGAAAAGACAAAAATAATCGGATCCTATCTGGAGGGCTTGAATGACGGAAGGGCTTTTTTGGAAGCAGCCCGGAAGGTATCCTCCCAAAAGCCTCTGGTTATTTTTAAAGGCGGAATGACCGAAGGAGGATCCAGAGCGGCCATGTCTCATACGGCGGCGATCGCCGGTTCCTCCCGCATCTGGCGGGCGGTATGCAGGCAGACCGGAATCATTTCCGTGACCTCTCTGGAAGAACTGGTTTTCACCCTTTCTGCTTTACAGAGGATGCCGTTACCAAGAGGGAAGAACGTAGCCATTCTTGGCGGAGCCGGAGGGGGAAGCGTCACCATGACCGATCAGGCCGAAGCCGAAGGGCTCAAAGTCCCTCAGCTTTCAGACGATACCATCAGGGAACTGGAAACCATCGTGCCCCCCCAGGGGACGAGTGTTAAAAATCCTCTGGATGTGGGAAGACGTTTTTTTGCCGGGGACAATTTTAACAGAGTTATGGAGCTGCTGAGAGACGATGACCGCATCGACGCCCTGATTTTCATGCAACCCATTGCCATGTTCAACCGGTTCGGGGGACGGACCGGAATCAGTATGCTCCTGAAACAGACTCTGGCCGGGCAAAATATTTTAAAGAAACCCATGATTCTGGTCGTGGAAAAAAATGACGGGTTCGGCGGCGACCGTGTTGTCAAAGAGGCCATTGAAAGGTATCATGCGGCCAATCTAGCCACTTTCCCCGATTTCAGGCTGGCCGTCAAAATAACCGGCTATCTGGCGGATTATCAGGCCTATCTGGATCGGCAGTAGGGAGAAACAAATGTCTGTTCAAGCTTTGGAAACCATTCTACACCCCCGTTCAGTAGCCGTCGTCGGCGCTTCGGCTAATGTCTATTCCTTCGGATACAGCTTCGTTCACCATCTGGTGGAATACGGATTCAAAGGTCCGATCTACCCGGTCAACCCCAACTATCCGGAAATCATGGGATTAAAAACCTACCCCAGTGTTCGGGATATTCCTGGAACGGTTGACTTCGCCATTTCCTGCGTTAACGCTTCTCAAGTGACCGGTATGCTGGAAGAGCTGGCGGAAAAGGGGGTTAAAGGCGTACACCTTTATACCGCCCGTTTCAGTGAAACCGGACGACAGGACGCAGCGGAACTGGAACAAGCGGTCCTGAAACTGGCTCTTGATAAAGGCATCCGCCTTATCGGTCCCAACTGCATGGGTGTCTATTATCCCAGGGTAGGACTCTCCTTCGGGTTTAATCTGCCCAAAGATTCCGGGCCCGTGGGCATGATCTCCCAATCCGGCGGCGGTGCTTCCGGTTTTGTGCATCTGGCCTCTTTACGTGGAATACGGTTCAGTAAGGTGATCAGTTATGGCAACGGCCTGGATCTGACGGAATGCGATTACCTGGATTATTTTCTTCAGGATCAGGAGACTAAAATCATCCTGATGTATGTCGAGGGGGTCAAGGATGGACGGCGGTTTTTTGAGACGCTGACTCGGGCCACCCGGCTCAAACCGGTGATCATAATGAAAGGCGGCCGGGGTCAGGCAGGATCACGAATGACTTTTTCTCACACCGCCTCCTTGGCCGGATCATTCCCGGTCTGGGAGGCCATGGTCAGGCAGGCCGGGGCTGTTTCGGCGGACGACTTTGATGAATTGATCGACCTGACGGTTGCTTTTCGTTTTTTGCCAATGGTCCAGGGCAAACGGGTGGGGGTGATTGGGGGGGGTGGCGGTCCCAGCGTCATTGCCGCTGAGGAATGCGAAGAATCGGGGCTGGAAGTCATCCCGATTCCCCAGGAGATGCGCGAAGAACTGAAGAAACGGGGAGTCTCCATCTGGGACTGGATCAGCAATCCCGTGGACCTGTCTATTGTCGCCGGGTCGGGAGTGACCGATATCGATATGCTTCATCTCATGGGCCAACACCCGTCCTTCGATATCCTAATGGCTAATATCAACGAATGGGTCTTGATAACCCTGGCCTCGGATGAAAGGTTCCAGGGCTTGAATAGCCAGATAACAAGCCATATCAACCTGAGGAATACCTATTCTAAACCCTATGTGGTTATCTTCGGGGAGCGGGGAGTGATTACCGGGGATCATGCTGACTGGCATTGGAAGGTGATCGCCAAAGCCCGGGCGGAACTGATCCGGTCCGGGATGGCCACCTTTCCGACCTTCAGAAGGGCGGCCCGGGCCCTGCGCAAGGTGCAGGAGTACTACGCCGGTTTGGGTTAAGGGCTGGCCGACACCGGGAACCAGGCCAGTGGATCCGATCACAAAAAAGAAGTTTTTAATATTCCTGCAGGAAAATTCTTCATCTCGCTGCCCCCTTCGATAACAGGATAAATCATGATCCTATCCGGCTTGGAAATTGGCTCAAAAATCGGCCAGGAAATTATTATCGAACCTTTTGATAGAAAAAAGATCAATCCGAACAGTTATAACCTGTCCCTGCATCATGAGTTGATCACTTATACCCATCTTCCTTTGGATATGAAAAAGGAAAACCCCTTTACCAACATCACCATCCCGGAAGAGGGATTGGTGCTGGAACCCAACCGGTTATATTTGGGCCGAACCATTGAATATACCGAAACCCACGGCTATGTCCCTATGCTGGAAGGACGGTCTTCCGTGGGAAGACTGGGCATCTTTGTCCATGTTACTGCCGGGTTTGGCGATGTGGGATTTAAAGGCTATTGGACCCTGGAAATTTTTTGCATTCAACCGGTCCGAATCTATCCGGGAGTCGAAGTCTGCCAGATTTATTACCATACCCTCGAAGGGCCATTCGAAATCTATTCGAGTCGGAAATACCAAAACAACCGGGGTATTCAACCGAGTCTTATGTTTAAAGATTTCATAAAAAAGACCCGGGAATAGGGATTTTCTTCATAAACCGCCATGCCCCGTCTTTTGGGCGTGGCACCACGATACGGTCGACTTCGTCGACCTAAACAGGAGGCCTCCAAGGAGGCCGGAACATGAAAATAGACCGGATCAACGAAATGCCTCGAAATCTATTTTAGAACTAAACCGCCATGCCCCGCAGGGGCGTGGCACCACCAATCATGAAAATAAGCTGGTAGGCTCGAAACCTATTTTCGTATTAAAGAACTTGGTTGCCAATTAACGGTATCTGTTAATTTCATCCTTAAGCCGAAGAGCCGCTTCTCTGGCGGCCCGGGCGAAATCCTTTCCCCCACCGGCGTAAATGATCCCCCGGGAGGAATTGATGATCATCCCGGTTCCGTCCTGCGTCTTCCCGTTGATCACCGCTTTTTCCAGGTCCCCTCCCTGGGCACCGATACCCGGCACCAGGAAAGTCATGTTCCCCACCAGGGCCCGTATTTCCCCAAGCTCCCGGGGATAAGTGGCACCGACCACCAGAAGCACATTCCCGTTCCGGTTCCATTCCTGGGCGGCTTTCCGGGCGACGACCCGGTAAAGCTTTTCCCCTTTTACCTCCAAATCCTGAATATCGCTTGCCCCCGGGTTAGAGGTCCGGCAAAGAATAATCACCCCTTTGTCTCTCCTATCAAGAAAGGGATCAAGGGCATCCCTCCCCAGATAAGGATTGACCGTGACCGCATCCGCTTTATAGCGGTCAAAAACCTCCTGGGCATACAACCCGGCGGTTGACCCGATATCTCCCCGCTTGGCATCCAGAATAACCGGGATGCCCCGGTGTTGGTCGTGAATGTAGGCTATAGTCTGCTCCAGATCCCTTTCCAGACCTATCGCGGCATAGAAAGCCGTCTGGGGTTTGTAAGCACAGACAAGATCGGAAGTCAGGTCAATAATGGCCCGGTTAAACTCAAAAAGGGGCGACTTGAGGGATCGAAGATGGTCAGGGATCTTTTCCAGGTCAGGATCAAGCCCCACGCAAAGCAGGGAATTATTTCTGCGCCAGGCACCGGTCAGGGTCTCTAAAAAATTCACGGGCGTATTCTCTCTTTTTTAATAATTTCGCGCATCTTAACAAATTTATTCTAAAAATGCAAAAAATTGAAAAGTTGCCACCAAAATAATAATTGTTTAGCAAGTCTTCAAATCAGAATGTTGATAAACAAGGTCATGTTGTATGGAAAATCATACAAGAAGATACCCGATCATACAATCTCCAGGACTCAAAATATTTTTATCATAATAATATCAATAGAATAACAAATATCGTTTTCTGGTACGGTATTTGCTATTGATTTTCGGTATTGTTGGTGAAATTAATTTTTGATAGGAGAAGAAAGATGATTTACAAGATTATGGTGGGAATAGTTGCTTTATTTTTCCTGTTCGGGTGTGGCGGACAAGTCAAGCAACTTCAGATGCGGGATACCTCCCTTAAAACTACGGAACCCAGCCAGGGGATGAAAACGGTGGAATTCCCCAAAGGAACCTGGACCGGCGGGACCTCAACCAAACAGGCTGTCTCCCTGGCCGAACTCTTTGTCAATTCACATAACATGGCCCAGGCCGAATTTTCCAAATTGCAGGATTCACAGGAAGCTATTAAAGGTGCTCAGGAGGCCTTAAAGAATTCCACACAACGCCTGGAAGAGAGTAATCGGCTTATTCTGGAGGCTGCCCAAAAGCAACAGGAAGCCGCCCAGAAACATCAGGAAATCGCCCAGAAAACCCTGGAAAAGATCGAAGAGGTTTCCAGGGAACAGGGCACCGGCCAGATCACCCTGTTTTACCCGGTTGGGGTCAGTAAACTGCAGGGAAATTCTCTGGAATATGAAAGACTGGTACGGTTTGTTGATTTCTTGTCCAGAGAAAGCAAAGGCCGAAAGATAATATTCATCAGTTTAGGAAGTGCCTCGGCTTTTGGACCGCCGAAAGTCAACCTGAAGCTGGCCAAAGCCAGGGCCAATTTTCCCCAGGCCATTCTCGACAAATACCTGGTTAACACCCCCCATGAATATTACAAGGTTTATGGGACCGGCGATCTTTACAGCCCCAAAAAGGTTTCCCGAAAGGAGCATGAACGCTACCAGCATACCCGTCTGATTGCCCTTTACGATACGGACAAGGTCCCGGCCTTGCCTGAGGAACCTGGGAAAAATTAATTATAAGAAATCCTGCCTAGGCCTAAAAGAGAGGCGGAACGATTGGACCCCCGCCTCTCTTTTTCCCCAAAAATGATTTTTTGAGACCTGCATCGATAAGGTTAAAGAAGATTTCAAACCTCTCCGCCCGCTATTTGCTGATCTTAAAGCTAATTTACGATAAGATAGAATTGACAAGGGCGTAAAAAGTCGTCATTCCCGCGAAGGCGGGAATCCAGGCTCTGCGCAACCTATTAAAAACGCTGGATTCCCGTTTTCACGGGAATGACAAAAAAGGGCTTTCGGAGACTTTTTACGATTTCATCAGAATTGGGATCCTGAAAAGATATTCCGGTTTATCCCGTTCCCGTGGGATAAACCCCGGACCCTTTGCTCCCCTTCCCCTTATACAAATACTGGTGCTTCAACCATAATCCCCCTCCCCTCGGATAAGCCCTGCCCCCTTCTTGACAAACAGGGGTGAAATGGTTAATTTTTGTGATAAATTGACCTTAAATAGACATTAAAAAAATATAACTTAGGGAACCTCTTGGAGGAAATCATGCGTTTTGATAAATTTACCATAAAAGTACAAGAAGCCATCCAATCGGCTCAATCCATGGCCGATGGGATGGGACATCAGCAGATTGAACTCGAACATCTGTTGACCGCCCTTCTAAACCAGCCCGATAATATTATTTTACCCTTGTTGCAAAAACTGGGAATCAACCCGGACCAGGTCAAGAATATTATTAAAAATCAACTGGATAATATTCCAAAGGTCTCAGGTACGGGAAAAGGACAGAGCTACATCTCTCCCAGGCTCAACGCCGCTTTGGACGGCTCATTTAAAGAGGCCTCTCAGATGCGGGATGAATACGTCAGTATGGAACACATCCTGATCGCTTTAATAGACCAGAAGGGCGATCCCTTGGCCGGGGCTTTAATTTCTCTGGGCTTAACCCGGGAAAATATATTGAAATCCCTGAAGGACATCAGGGGCAGTCAACGGGTTACCGACCCCAATCCGGAAGATAAATATCGTCCCCTGGAAAAATTCGCCCGGGACCTGACCGATCTGGCCCGTGAAGGAAAACTGGATCCGGTCATCGGGCGGGATGACGAAGTCCGCCGGGTCATCCAGGTCCTGTCCAGGAGGACCAAAAATAACCCGGTCTTGATCGGAGAACCCGGCGTAGGAAAGACGGCCATTGTCGAAGGTCTGGCCCAGCGCATTATTCATGGTGATGTGCCGGAGGGTTTGAAAAATAAACGGGTTGTGGCCCTGGATATGGGAGCCTTGATCGCCGGGGCAAAATACCGGGGAGAATTCGAGGACCGATTGAAGGCGGTGCTCAAAGAGGTGATCGAAGCCCAGGGTCAGATTATTCTTTTTATCGATGAACTTCATACCCTGGTAGGGGCCGGAAAGGCGGAAGGGTCGGTAGATGCCGGAAACATGCTTAAACCGCCGCTGGCCCGTGGGGAATTGCGCTGCGTCGGCGCCACGACCATCAACGAATACCGGAAATATGTAGAAAAGGATGCCGCCCTGGAGCGCCGGTTTCAACCAGTTCTGGTGAAGGAACCCACCGTAGAAGACACGATTGCTATCTTAAGGGGATTAAAGGAAAAGTACGAAGTCCATCATGGAGTGCGGATCAAAGATACGGGTATCGTGGCCGCGGCTACTTTGTCCCATCGGTATATCACCGACCGCTTTCTACCAGACAAGGCCATTGACCTGATCGATGAAGCCGCTTCCAAGCTGAGGATCGAGATCGACAGCCTGCCTCAGGAGATCGATGAACTGGAACGAAAGATACTCCAGATGGAGATCGAAAAAGAGGCCCTGAAGAAAGAAGTGGATCCGGCCTCCAAAGAACGGTTGGACAAAATTGAAAAAGAACTCGGGGAACTCAAAGCCCAAAGCGGGACCATGAAGGTCCATTGGCAAAAGGAAAAAGAAGCCATACAAAAGATCCGTCAGATCAAGGAGGAAATCGAACAGAAGAAGACGGAGGCCGGCAATGCCGAAAGGCAGGGGGACCTGACCCGGGCGGCGGAAATCCGTTATGGAGTGCTCCTGAACATGAACAAACAACTGGAGGAGGAAAACCGTGGCCTGGAAGTCCTTCAACAGGAACAGAAGATGCTGAAAGAGGAAGTCGATGATGAGGACGTGGCTGAAGTGGTGGCCAAATGGACCGGAATCCCTGTTTCCCGGATGATGGAAGGGGAAAAGCAGAAATTGATCACCATGGAGGAAAGGATTAAAGCCAGGGTAATCGGCCAGGAAGAAGCCATCCGGGCGGTAGCCAATGCCGTGCGCAGGGCCAGGTCCGGACTTCAGGACCCCAATCGCCCCATCGGATCCTTCATCTTCATGGGCCCTACCGGTGTAGGCAAGACCGAGCTGGCTAAGGCTTTGGCTGAGTTTCTCTTTGATGATGAACAGGCCATGGTTCGGATCGATATGTCCGAATACATGGAAAAACATTCGGTCTCCCGCTTGATCGGCGCCCCTCCGGGATATGTGGGTTATGAAGAGGGAGGATACTTAACGGAAGCGGTACGGCGGAGGCCTTATTCGGTGGTGCTTTTCGACGAGATCGAAAAGGCCCATCCGGAGGTCTTCAATGCCTTGCTGCAGATCCTGGATGACGGCCGGATGACCGACGGTCAGGGAAGGACCGTGGACTTTACCAACACCCTGGTGATCATGACCTCCAATATCGGCAGCCATTTCATTCAGGACCTGACCGAGAGGGAGCGGGAGGAAATGGTGCGGAGGGTGATGGAAGCCTTGCGGGCCCATTTTAAGCCGGAATTCCTGAACCGGATCGACGAAATCGTCATTTTTCACTCCCTTAACCGCGATCAGATCAAGGCCATCGTCGATATTCAGATCCGCCTGCTTCAGAAACGATTGGCGGAAAAACACCTTGAAATTGAATTGACCGATAAGGCCCGGGACCAAATCGCCCAGGAGGGCTTTGATCCGGTTTATGGGGCCCGACCCTTGAAACGGGTCCTGCAGCACCGTCTCCAGAATGCCTTGGCCCTGAAATTATTGGAAGGAGAATTCAAGGAAAGAGAAAAAATTTCCATCGATGCCGATCGGAACGGAGAAATTATCTTTAATAAAGGATAACGATTTCCAGTTTTACTTGACTTGGAATAAAAGATAAGTACCATAGTTCATTGTTGCTGGTTACTGGTTACTGGTTGCTGGTTGCTGGTTGCTGGTTACTGGTTCTTTGTTTCTTGCTTTTAAACGATTAACGAGCAACCAGCAACGAGCAAACAAGAAACAAACACTTAAGGAGTTAATTTTAATGTTTTCCCGGGAGATCGCTCCTCAAGAACACCCGGAGATCCACCAGATGGTCATGGAACTGGCCCAGCATGCCGGTATTCCCAAACCCCGGGTCTTCCTGATTGAGGACGATTCTCCCAATGCCTTTGCCACCGGCAGAAATCCGGAACATGCCGTCGTGGCCGTCACTTCCGGCATCTTACGCATACTATCCCGTCAGGAGCTGAAAGGGGTTCTGGCCCATGAACTGGCTCATGTCAAAAACCGGGATATCCTGGTCGGATCCATTGCCGCCACCATGGCCGGGGCCATCATGATCCTGGCCAATATGGCCCGCTGGTCGGCCATCTTCGGCGGAGGCCGGGATTCTGAAGAAGGGGAAGGCGGGGGAGGAATTATCGGGCTTCTGGTCATGACTATCGTGGCCCCTATCGCCGCCCTGCTGATTCAGATGGCCATCTCCCGCTCCCGGGAATATCTGGCCGATGCCTCCGGGGCCCAGTTTTCAGGATCTCCTTTGGGATTGGCCGGGGCCCTGGAAAAATTGGAGACGGCCTCCAAACGGATTCCCATGGAAGATCCGAAACCGGCTACGGCCCATATGTTTATCGTCAATCCCCTGTCGGGGCGCAGTTTGCTCAACCTGTTTTCCACCCACCCGCCCATCGAAGAACGTATCGCCCGCTTGCGGTCTATGAGGTATTAATTTTTTTTATTAGCGCTATCAATTTATTATTAAAAGGATTAACTGTGCCTATTATAAGCTCATTTTTAGGTATTGTCATTGCGATGTATTGGGATGATCATTTGCCTCCTCATTTCCATGCCAAGTACGGAGAATACGAAATCATTGTTCACATTCTTACCGGTATAGTTGAAGGAACCTTTCCTAAAAGAGCTCTCCGACATGTCTTGGAGTGGCAGGAAATTCACCAAAAAGAATTAATGGAAGATTGGGAACTCTGTCGAAAACAAGAAAAACCTAAACCTATTGATCCCTTGGAGTAAGTATGATTCTACACATTAAAAACATAAAATATATTGGCGATTTTAAGGTAGAGGTAATTTTTAATGACGGACGAAAAGGTGTGGCGGATTTAGCAGAAGCATTGCGAGGTCCTGTTTTTGAAAGTTTGCGCGATAAAGCCATCTTTTCTCAATTGAAATTGGATAGCCAGTTAGAAACTATTGTCTGGCCCAATGGGGCTGATTTAGCTCCCGAATACGTTTATTTTAAGGCTTTTCAAAATGAAGAGGAACTTCAAAGCAAATTTCAGGAATGGGGATATCTCGTCTAATCACAAATGAAATACTTTTAAACCAACTAAGAATACCGATGAACGCTGAATCTCGAACTCTAAAGGCCCCAGTAATAGGTTGACTTTTTCCACCTGGGAGCTTAAAAACCCCATATAACTCAGATCAGTGGACAAGGAGTAAACCATGTCTTGTGTCGTAGTAGTAGGTACGCAGTGGGGCGATGAGGGGAAAGGAAAAGTAGTGGATCTTCTGACCCGTCAGGCCGACGTAGTCGTACGCTTTCAAGGAGGAAATAATGCCGGTCACACCCTGGTGGTCGGAAAAGACAAATTCATCCTTCATCTGATCCCCTCGGGAATCCTCCATACCTCCAAAAAGTGCCTGATCGGCAATGGGGTGGTGGTGGATCTGGAAGTCCTTCAACAGGAAATCCTGGCCCTCCAGGAGCGGGGAATAGCCGTCAGTCCGAAAAATTTGGGATTAAGCGAAAGGGCCCAGTTAATTCTGCCTTTTCATAAACATTTGGACCTGGCCCGGGAGGCCCAAAAAGGGAAAGCCTCCATCGGTACCACGGGAAGAGGAATAGGTCCCTGTTATGAAGACAAGGTGGCCCGCATTGGTATCCGGGTGGTCGACCTCCTGGACCCCGAGGTTTTTGCCGAGAGGTTAAAAACCAATCTTATTGAAAAAAATTTTATATTTGAAAATTTTTTAAAGGTTCCACCGATCGATCCCCAGGCGGTCATCAATACCTATGGACCTTTAACCGAATTTATCCGGCCTTATGTGACCAACGTTTCCCTCCGGATCGAGGAGGCTTTGTCTGAGAACAAAAACATCTTATTTGAAGGGGCTCAGGGAACTCATCTGGATATCGATCATGGGACCTATCCCTATGTGACTTCATCCAATCCGGTGGCCGGAAGTGTCTGTCATGGATCCGGGGTGGGACCGACCAGGATCCAATCGGTGGTCGGTATCGTTAAAGCCTACACTACCCGGGTAGGGGGAGGGCCTTTTCCCACGGAGCTGACTGATGAAATTGGATTAGCCCTCCGGGAAAAAGGCGGAGAGTACGGTGCAACCACCGGCCGACCAAGGCGCTGCGGATGGCTGGATGCCGTTGTTTTGAGGGATTCAGCCCGGCTGAACGGCCTGACCCAATTGGCCGTTACTAAACTGGATGTCCTGACCGGACAGAAAAAAATAAAAATCTGCACCGGCTATTCCTTTAATAATCAGACCCTGACCAGCATGCCGGCCCGGCTTAAAACCCTTGAAGCCTGCCGGCCGGTCTATGAAGAATGGGAAGGCTGGTCGGAACCGATCGAAGGGATCCGAAAAAGGGCCAACCTTCCCCAGGCTGCCCAAAAATATTTAAATCGCCTCGAAGAACTGGTAAGGGTCCCCATCGGGATCATTTCTGTTGGGGCGGACCGGGAAGAGACCCTATTTCCGGATAATCCCTTTTCTTAAGGAAATTCATCAGCCAAAGGTCCTCCCGGTCAAAGGGAGGTATTTTTGGCGTCTGGGCCCCAGGCTGAATTTCGATCTATAAAAAAATCACCGGCAAAACCTGGATGAAGCACGGTAAATTTGTTCTCCTTTTCAAGCGTGAGTGGGGCATGAGTTTTCTGTCATCCGTAAGTAGTCGAATACCAGGCGGATATTACGAGTCAGTTCTCGCATTTTCCGTGGGACACTGCGGACCTTTTTGGATTTGATAA
>JACQYK010000126.1:0-21957 GCA_016208255.1 Deltaproteobacteria bacterium
ATTTTATTTCTTGGTCGAAATTTCTTTACCATACTCCATTCGGAGGGTCTATTTTTTTAAAAACTTATTTTGGACAAGAGTGAAAAGTTATTGAAAAAAATTCCAGGCGATGGAGGTCCCATGTCTATTTCGCAATTAAGACAAGTTCAATTTTTATTCATCCTCTTAATCATCAGCGCTGCTTTCTGTTCCGATGATGGTTGGGCTTCTTCTCCCAAAAAGGTTGATTCGAAAGGATTGCAACAAAAAAACGTCATCGTCCTAATGATGGACGGTGCCGGTTCCACCCACACCACCATTACCCGCTGGTATATGGGGAAACCGATGGCCCTGGATAAGATGTTTTTGACGGGTTTTCGAACCTATGGGGCGGACTCTTTGATCATTGATTCCGCACCGGCGGCCACGGGCTTCGCCACCGGTTATAAGACCAATGATAAATATGTGGGGATTTACCCTTCCCTGGCCACCATCCCGGGGGTTCCGCCGATTCGAGAGGACTGGAAGTACAAGCCTTTAGCGACGGTTCTGGAAGCCGCCAAGGTGGCCGGAAAGTCAGTAGGGCTGATCGCCACCTCCAACATCCAGCATGCCAGCCCGGCCGGATATTCCGCCCATGTCGAAGCCCGAAGCGATTATAATGAAATTGCCGAACAGCAGGTTTATCTGGACATCGATGTGGTCTTCGGCGGAGGGAAACAATATCTGAGACCGAATACTCAAGGCGGTAAGCGGACGGACAAAGAGGACCTGATCCAGGTCCTGAAAAATCGGGGTTTTACCTTCATTGAAAAGCGGCAGGACCTGTTGGACCTCCCGGCCAATACCCGTAAGGTCTGGGGGATGTTTGCCAACGATGATATGGCTTACGAGTTTGACCGATCAACGCTGAAGCCTAATGAACCCTCTTTATCTGAAATGACCCAAAAAGCCATCGAGATCCTGTCCAAGAATCCAAAAGGGTTTTTCCTGTTCGTCGAAGCCAGCAAGCTCGATTGGGCCTCCCATGCCAATGATCCTATCGGGGTCATCAGTGACCTGGTGGCCTTTGATGGGGCCGTGAATATTTCCCTGGATTTTGCCAAGAAGGGACAAAATACCCTGGTACTGGCCTTTTCCGATCACGGCAACGGCGGTATGTCCCTGGGTTCCAGGAAGACCGATAATACCTATTCCAATCTGCCCTTAGGGTCCCTGGTAGATCCTCTAAAAAAAGCCAAACTGACCGGAGAGGGGATTGAAGCCATGTTGGGCCGTTTTCCTACGGAGGGAAAAATTAAAGAAATCATGGAATCCTATTACGGCATCAGCGACCTGACCCCCCAGGAAATCGAGCTCATTCAAAAAACCAGGAAGGGGTTTCTCAATTATACCGTCGGCCCTATGATCAGCAGCCGCTCCGTTATCGGCTGGACTACCAACGGTCATGGAGGGGAGGACTTGTTTTTATATTATTTTGGCCTTAACCGGCCCCTGCCACTCCTGGAGAACACGGATATCGCCCTCCTTACCTCCAGGCATATGGGTTTGGACCTTTCCAAAACGGATCAGGAGCTTTTTGTACCGGCTGATCTGGCCTTTCCGGCGCTGGGGGCCTCGATAAGTATCGACAGTACAGACCCGGCCAATAAAGCCCTGGTGGTTACCAAAGGCGCCAAAACCGCCCGGCTTCCTTTCAGCAAAGATGTTTTTGAGATAAACGGAAAGCAATGGGAAATGAACGGCATCACCGTTTACGCCCCCAAGGCCAACAACGGCAGCGGTCGCGTCTATGTTCCCCGTCAGGCCCTGGATTTTTTTCGGCGGTAATAATCTTTAACCCGGACAAAGCAGGAACCAAAAGCCTACCACGAAGATACGAAGGCACGAAGGAATGCATAAAGCTTTCATGTTTGTTTAACCCTCATGAAATTAAGCCCTTCTTTGTGCCTCAGTGCCTTAGTGGCAAAAAAACTTTTGTTCCAAGGACCAGGCCTGGGCCGTCAGTTGAACAGGATCCCAGGGGCTGCTCAACGGAGGGGTATAACTAAGATCCAGGTGGTTCAGTGATTCAACGGTCATCCCGTTGAACAGCGCGGTAGCCAGGATATCGAGGCGTTTGGAGACCTCTGCTCCATAAGAGCCGATCATCTGAGCCCCGAGCAACCTTTTTGTCTTTCGATCACCGGTCAGGCGGATATGCAAGGAGGATGCGCCTGGATAATAGACCTTGTGATCCCAAGTCTCCATTTTGACAGTTAGAGGATCAAAACCGGCCTCTAATGCTTCTTTATCCAGTAACCCGGTGCGGGCCACCACGAGGTCAAAAATTTTGACCACCTGTGTTCCCAGGGTCCCGGAAAATTCCTGAGATCCGCCGGCGGCATTTTCACCGGCGACGCGTCCTTGTTTATGGGCTGTGGTTCCCAGGGGAAGATAAGCGTATTTGTTCAGCAGGCGATGCCAGGTTTCCACACAGTCGCCGGCGGCATAAATATCTTTGATGTTTGTTTCCATGGCCCGGTTGACCTGGATGGCCTGGCGGATGCCGGTCACCACCCCGGCCTTTCCGGCCAGGGTGGTTTCCGGGGCAACACCCGTGGCCACCAAAACCAGGTCCGATTCAAGAGGGACACTCTGGCTGTTTCTTACGGTCAACTTCTGATCCTTTTTCTCGATAGAAGTAATGTCAATCCGGTCGACCACCCCAACGCCGTGTTTTGAAAGCTCCCCTCGAATCATATCACCCAGTTCCGGATCCAGTTCGGTTAAAATACGGCCTGAGCGATTCAGCAGGGTTACGGTCAGGCCCTTACGGGTCAAAGCATCGGCCATCTCCAGGCCGATATAGCCCGATCCGAGAATAATCGCTGATTCCGGATGCCGGGCGCTCATATACCGTTCAATCGAAAAGCCATCCCCCATCCGGCGCAAATGGAAGACACCCGGAAGGTCCAACCCCGCGAGAGTCGGTCGAGCGGAGACCGCGCCTGTGGCGATAATCAATCGGTCATAGTTGAGCCGTCGGGGTTGGCTCTCCTGGTTCACGGCTGTTACTGTTTTATTTGGGGGATCAATATTCACGGCCCGGTGACCAAGCCAAAGACGGATGGCTTGCCTTTCTATCTCCTCAATCGTCCGATGGGCCAGGGTTTGCCAATCCGGCACTTCCCCGCTCAGATAAAAAGGAAGGCCGCAAATGCTGTAATTGGGAAATCGGTCGGCAACCAGGACGCTGATATCCATTGAAGAATCCATCTCCCGGGCCCGAAGGGCCGCATTAATCCCGGCATCACTCCCTCCGATGATCAGCAAATGTGACAAAAAAGAACACCTCCAAGCAAGACCTTTTCATCAATATTTTATTATACCGCTTTTATAGGATAATTGAAAGATTGTTAAGTTGTCCGAAAGCTGAGAAAGGCTGTGGGCAGGGAAATTCCCAAAAAAGGAATTCAAAAGACCGAAGAATTATTTTTCTCAGATTCTATAACGTTCTCTAAAATCATGGTCTTTGTCTTTAGCTTCCGGTGGATGACCTTGGGAAAGCAAAGGATCTCTCAGGAATGATCTCCGGCTTGGCTTCAGGTAGTTCAAGCAATCCTCGGGCCTAAAATCAATCTTTTTTTTGTTCTCCTATAGTCTAAAATTAATTTCTTGTTTGTTTTTTTTTTTCAAAGAAACCGGCCTCATCACTGGCAACCAGGATTTTTACTTTAACATATTGTTTACAATCCGGGTATCCGGAACAGCGAAATCGGACGAAACCGTTTCCCTGTTGATAATAGTGCATTTGCTTTCCACAGACAGGGCAGGTCGGTTTGTTTTTCCATTCTTTTCGATTGGAACCGAGGGTGAATTGCCTGCCGCATAAAAGACAAATATATCTTTGTCGGCCCGACCAGATCCGGCCGTACCGATACAGGGCATCGGTCTGACAATTCGGGCAACCTACTAGGAATCCTTCTGCCGTTTTCATGATATCCAGTAAAACCCAGCAAGGTGACGGTTTAATGACAAAAAAATGGAATTTCCGTTAAAATGGCGGTTGGGAAGGATAAGACGAGATAATCAGAAGTTCGATATCCGCAAGCAAAATCGGGAAGCCGGAAGCAGCGCATACGGACCGGATGAGGTGGCGACTATGTTATGGACGTGAACTCTTCCGATCTGTTTGTCAAGAATGGCTTGCAGCTTTTTCATTTTTCTATTCATATGGGCCTAGCAGGGACGGTATTTATTCATTTTCAAACAATTTCACCAGGGCCTGGGGTGAATCTACCATAAAGTCGGGCTGTTCTTCTCCCAGTTGGTCTTGGCTGTGCCATCCCCAGGTAATCGCAATAGTTTTTATTCCGGCTTTTTTCCCTTCAAGAATATCTCCCCGGGTATCTCCGATATAATAGATAGAACAGCCTTTATGCTTGGATTTCATCATTTTTATTTTCTTCACCTTGCTGGTTTCTTTATCAGCCCCTAAGATTTCCTCAAAACAAGTCATATTTTTTAGTTTCAATGATTCTTCAATGACCCTGGTCACATTGGAAGTAATAATGATTAATCGGTTGTTTCTTGATAATTTTTCCAGCATTTCCTTTACGCCATCAAACAACCTTATATTTTTTTGTTCATCCAACCCGATTTGAAAATCAAGAATCATTTGGGGGATTTTTTCTTTAGGAATACCGCTCTCCATTAATTTTTCATAAAAATTACCGTTAAATAAAGTTAAAAAATCTTCTTTGGAAATGATGTTCTTGGAGCCATATCGCTTACAGGTGGAAATAACCCGGTCCCTAAAAACTTCTAAAGAATCGACAATGACTCCATCATAATCAAAAAGTAATATATTCATATCCTTGGTTTGAAAGCCTCTTTCTCCTTGACCCGATTTAGGTTTTATTTTATACTTCCTCCGTTAAAAATCAATTTAACACGAAAATACGTTAGGCGTTAAGCGTAAGGCGTAAGGCGCGCCCTTTTTCATGATTCGTCGGTGCCCAAGCTGGCTTGAGGGTTTAGTGCGAAAATAACCCTGGCTTAAACTCCAGGCTTGTTTTTTCTCCGTCATGCCGGACTCGATTCGTTTCGGCTTCGCCGAACTTTAAGCAAAGACTCCCTCTGGGAGTCGGCCGGCATCCAGTGGTTTGCTTGGTATTTTCAGCCTGGATTCCGGCTTTCGCCGGAATGACGACTTAGCTCACCTTTTCTAATCATTTTTCATCAAGAGGCAGGCCTTTGAAAAATCCCTTACACATCGCCCTTCTCACTGACATTCACGCCGGAGCAGATAAAGGGACTAAGATCGGCAGCCGTGCTCCGGCTCTTCTCGACCAGGCTATTGCAGCGATCAACGGCCTCAAGGTAGAGCTGGTGGTAGAGATGGGTGACCGCATCAACAACGCCACGGAAGCCGAGGAGCGCCATTACCTCGAAAAAACCGCCGTCCAGCTTCGTGATCTGTCGGCTCCTGTGATGCATCTGATGGGCAATCATGACCTTGTCAATCTGGATCCTTCGGAATCGGTCAGGGCCCTGGGGATGACCCTGGATTCCCGGACCCTGGATTTGGAGGGCTGGCATTTGGTGTTCTGGCAGGCCAACGTGGCGATTACCGGGAAGGGCTTCGAAATAGCGCAAGAGGACCTCGACTGGCTGAGCCGAGCCCTGTCCGACTCCCAGCAGCCAACAGTGGTCTTCAGCCATATTCCCTTTAGCGATGCCTCCATGCAGGGAAACTACTATTTCGAACGATATCCCCCCGGGGCCGGCGGCTACCGGAATGCCCGTCGGGCCAGGGATCTGCTGGCCGATTGCCCGACGGCAGTCCTGGCCATGGCCGGTCATGTGCACTGGAACTCCTGGCACTGCATCGACGGGATCCACCACCTGACAGCCCAATCACTTACCGAGACTTTTACCACCTACCCCGAACCGGCAGGCGCCTGGGCCTTGCTTACCTTATCCGAAGAAGCTATTAAGTTTGAAGCCTTTGGCAAAGAGCCGACAGCCCTTACTCTGCCTTTGCGCCCTCGGGGGCAGCGATGGCTGCCGGCCAAGGAACCGGTCTTTCCGGATTGACCTGACTAAAGCCTCTATTTGGTTTTCTTCATGATCTCTTCAATGCTCTTGACCGTCTCATTAGCTGTTTTCTGGACATCGCCCCCTTCATAGGCGCTGTAAATCATCCGGGACAGATAAGGTCGGGCTTCATCAAAAGCAGTGATGGGTATTTCATATTGAACTATTCCCTTTTGGATCCCTTCATACTGTATCTTGGTCAGCTCCGGGAGTTTGTCGGCGGCCTTGAATTTCGGGTCCATCCAGGCCGATTTTCTGGAAGTGGGCATCATCTTAAGCTGGTAGGCCAGTAAACGGGTCTTATCGGTCATGAATTGTATGAACAGCCAAGCGGCTTCTTTTTTCTGCGAATAGGCGCTGATATGGTAGTCATTGGTCGGCAGCAGCATGGTGGCGTATTCCGGCCTGGCCGGCGGAAGATAGGCGTATCCGATTTTCCCGGCCACCTTGGACTGCTTCGGATTTTCAAGGACCATATCGGCAAAAATGGATATTTCCGTGGTCATGGCCGCCTTGCCCTGGGCAAAGGCCCCGATGACTTGCTGCCAGCCGATGGTACTGCCCCCCGGAGGTCCATAGTTTTTTAAAAGTTGCCCATAATATTTCAGGGCTTCCACCGCCTTGGGAGAATTGAATACAGGCTTATTGTTCTTATCTAACCACTCAGCCCCGTTGGAGAACAGGAATAAGGAAAAAATAGCCGTATTTTCTTCGTTCATCCTGGCTATCCAGCCGTAGATATCGGTCTTGCCGTCGCCATCCGTGTCCAGGGTAAGCTTCTTGGCTGCTTCTTCAAGATCCTTCCAGTTGGTGGGCACCTTGACCTTATATTGTTCAAAGAGGTCCTTGCGATACATAAGGACCACCGGATTCATACTCATGGTAAGGCCTACCGTTTTACCATCGATTATAGCCCGCACCTTGGGAAATATATCCGCATAGTCATAATCAGGAGCGGTCAAGGCGGTATTTTTGAGGAAATCGTCCAACGGGGTCACCCATCCGGCCCGGTAATACTCCAGGTCGGTCTTGCCCATACCCTGAAAAACGTCCAGGTCTTTGTTTTTGGCCAATAACTCCAGGCTGAGTTTTTGTCTCAGGGGCGCGGAGCCGTAACTTTCTTCAATAACCTTTATACCGGTCTTTTTTTCAAATTCCTTTATGAATTCCTGGTTCATGGGGGTAAAGGCGCTTTTGGAGAGCATGACCCTGAGGGTCGTTCCCTCCTGTTTCCGCCAGTTGAATTCCGCGGCCTGAGCAGCCCCAGAGGTAATAACCAGCAACATCACAAATAAGACCAGCCCTCCCGTTCTTAAAAACCTTTTTTTCTGCATAATTCCCTCCTGTAATAAGATTAAAAATTCACTTCTCGTCCTGGTAGAAAGCAGGGTTCTCCCTTTTTCCAGATTCTTAACCCCGTCAATTCTAATAAATATTAGACAAACTATCAACCTGATCTAAATGTATTTAAAAAACCAATTTAATCTTGCAATTGTTTCAAAGGAAGAATAAGGGAAAAGGTGGATCCTTGACCCAGGGTGCTTTGGACCTGGATCGTGCCTCCGTGGGTTTCGACGATATGTTTGACGATGGCCAGACCCAAACCGGTTCCTCCCAGATCACGGGAACGGGCTTTATCCACCCGATAAAAACGTTCAAAAATTCGGGACAGATGTTCTTTAGGAATACCGATTCCGGTGTCTTCAACAGAGATTTCAACGAAATCTCTGTTGAGTTCGGAGTATTTAGTTATCAGTTCAGGGTGTAATTCCTTCATGTTCTGAACTCCGAAGGGCTCGGCTAAGCTCGCCGAAGTCTCCGAACTCCGAACTGTTTTAGCTATCAAGCTGATTCGCCCTCCGGCCGGGGTGTATTTTACGGCATTGTCCAGAAGATTGAATATGGCCTGGACCATGCGCTCTTTTTCCCAAAAGACCTTTAAATCATCCCCGAGGGTGTCCCACTGTTCTAAAAAATAAATCCCTTTTTCCCGGGCCTGGTCCTTGATCATCTGGACGGCAGCAGCCAGAACCTCTTTGACCTGAATCTGTTCCATCCGGCTCTTGGTTTTTTCCTGGTCTAATTTAGCCAAATCCAATAAATCGGAGACCAGGAAGCCCATCTGTTTGACGTTTTTTTGGATAACGGAAAGAAAGCGCCTGATTTCGGAAGGATCGTCGGGAACCAAAGAAATAAGGGTCTCCACATAACCGTTGATGGAGGTCAGCGGTGTGCGCAGTTCATGGGAGGCATTGGCCACAAAATCCTGCCGCACCTTCAAGAGATACTGGAGTTTGGTCGTATCGTGGAACAAGGCCACGGCCCGACGGGAACGATGGGCCGGAGCCAGACTGGCGATGTGGACTTCGAAGTGATACTGGGGGGTTCGACCATAAACCAGAGGTATTTCCAGGAAGGTATCATTTTTTAAGACCGAATCGACCGCGTCCTGTAATTCGCTGTTCATGAATATTTCCTGGACCGTTCGTTTCTTCCAGGAAACTTTAGGGCCGAGCACTTCCTGCAAAAAAGGATTCATCAGGATGATGCGTCCCTTTTCATCCGTAATTAAAACCCCTTCGCGCATAGTGGAAAGCAGGGTGGTCAACTGATTTGTTTCACGATCCAGCCGCTCCATTTTTTCAGTCAGTTCATCAGCCATATGTTCCAGGGAGGAAGCAAGATCCCTGAATTCTGTTTTGGGTAAAAGGTGAAAAGGTTGTTTCAGATCACCGTCGGCCATTCCTTTGACCATCCCGGTGATCTCCCGCAGAGGGCGGTTGATACTCCAGGTCAGAAAAAAGCTGAGCAGGATGGCCAGGATGCCGGTCATTACCCCGGCCAGCAGCAGGTTTCGTCGCAGGCCGGATACCAGCGCTTCCACCTGGCTGAGGGGCAAGGCCAACCGCACATATCCGGAAAGGTTATTGTCCTTAACAATAGGAACGGCCCCGTAGAGAGTAGTGGCCTGGAGGGTGGTACTGAAGCGGACACTCCGGCCGAACCCCGTATTTTTGGCAGCCAGAATTTCCGGCCGGTTGGAATGATCCTCCATTTTACCTACGGCTTCATGGGTTAGACCGGAATCCCCCAGCACCCTCCCGTCGCGGGAAATGATGGTTACCCGTTTTTGAATATCCGCCCCCACTTCAAGGGCCAAACGCTGTATCTTCTCCCTATCCTGTGGGCCCGTATTGAAAGTATCTGCTGCCATCTTGGCGGCCAGGGTCAATTCTCGTCGGAGTTCTTCCTCCTTCTGATCCATTAGAAACTGCTTAAGGTTGGATCCCAGATAGAAGGCACTGGGAACGACTATGATCAGGATCACCAGAAGAAAGGCGGAGAGTATTTTTAAATACCAGCGAAGGCTCATGGTTTAATTCCTGAAACGGTATCCCACACCCCTGACCGTTTCTATCAGATTTTGAAGAAATCCTAATTTGATGCGAATTCTCCGGATATGGGTATCGATCGTTCGGTTGTATCCCTCAAAAGAATAACCCCAGACTTTATCCAAAAGGACTTCACGGGTTTGAACCCTGCCCCGGGTGCGCATCAAATGGGCCAATAACCGAAATTCCGTGGCAGTTAAATCCAACCATTGATCATCCAGCTTGGCGGTGTGGGCCTCCAAATCCAGGATGAGGGATTCGGCCTTCAGGAAGGAGGGGGGACCTTGCTTCTCCTGACGGTCCAATAGCTTCTGGATGCGAAGTATTATTTCTCGAATACTGAAAGGTTTGACGACGTAATCGTCGGCCCCCAATTCAAGTCCGACCACCCTGTCCATTTCCTCCGAAGGTCCAGGAGAACCAGATCGGGTGAATGCTTTTGGGCCAGAAGGATGGCCTGTTCTCCATTATCAGCCCGAAAGGTTTGATAGCCCGCTTTTTCCAGGTTAAAATGCAAAAGGGCCAGGATATCCGGATCGTCTTCCACAACAAGGATTTTGGATTTGGCCATGATAGAGGACATTGTATATTTTAGATTATGGGGTGTCTATGATAAAATAATAGTCAGTTTCCATCCGGAAATTAAAATTTCCGGATGGAAACACCTGGATTTCCGTTTGGAGCTCTTGCCAGAAACCCTTTTTCAAAGGGTTTCTGGCCATAAATGATAACTGGCAGATGTGTGTTCTCATCCGGAAAGGTCTTTTCCGGATGAGAACTAGTTAAGATTAAACATCATTTTTGTGACTAAGGTGTGACCAAAGAGTTAAAATTAGATTACCTTGACCAGGGAGTAATCATTTTTATCTGCTGAGGGTGGCACAGAATGTCCTAAAGCTCCTTGACCAGCCTCCTCACTTCCTTGAAGGGGCGAAAAGTTGGGCCGGCAACCCTCCTTTTGAGTGTCGTCAGGGAGGCCGGAATATATTCCTCAAAGTAGCTTTTCCCTTTAACCCGGGAAAGGAAGGCATAAGCCCCCAGGATTTGAAGATTCCTCTGAAAAGCGATGATTTCATAATTTTCCCGGAAGGTTTTGGCCCTGACCGGGAGCCGGTTTGATAATTCCTGAAGGTAAAAATCAATAAGTTCGTCTTGAATGTTGAGTGGGATACTAACATAGGGGTCGATTAACACCGAGGCCAGGTCGTATTGGGGCGGCCCCATCCGGCCTCCCTGAAAATCGATCAGGCCGATTCCGCCGGACCAGATCATGATATTCCGGGATTGAAAATCCCGATAGAGAAAAAGCCGGTGCTTTTCCTGATCCACAGCCCAGGCCAGGGATTTCAATTCTTTTTCCACTGAGGACGGGACCGTCTTCCATCCCAGATACCCTTTCAGAAAAGCATCAATAAAGTAACGGGATTCCCGTTCCCAGGTAAATCGGCTGTCGAAAACCGGGGTGTCATAACAGTATCGGGCATCAAAATCCCTGGCCCCCTCAATCTGAATTTTTATAAGCAGTTTCAGGATGGTCTGATAGACCCTTTTAATCAGCCGGGGTTCCTTGATTCTTTTTATAACCGATTCCAATGAAAAATCCCCGAAATCCTCCATCAGGAACAGACCGCGGCCGGGATCGCAGGCCTGGATCAGAGGCGCGGGCAGGCCTTTAGATCTCAGATGCCCGGCGATATAAGCAAAAGAATCGTTTTCCGATGGAATTCCCTGGCGGCCATTAGGATGAGAAACACAAATAAAAGTCCGCTCCCCGGCAAACAACCGAAAAACTTTGCGGTCCGAACCGTCCCCTTTGAGGGCTTTGATACGCAGACGGCCGGTATAGCCGGTAAGGGAAGGAAGATGTTGTAGGAGAAAATGAATCAGAGGTTTCATGCTTAACTCGTTCAAAGTTGACGGTCTCGTAAGAAGTCGTCATTCCCGCGCAGGCGGGAACCCAGTCAATGCCCAACCAATTAAAAACACTGGATTCCCGTTTTCACGGGAATGACGGAAATGGGCTTTGGGCGACTTTTTACGGTTTCGTCAAAGTTCAATGTTCAATTTTTTTTTGTCTTCCTCCTACTGTCAGGCCCTTCAGGCATTAGAACCAGGTTTTTCCCATCGTTCCCACTCTCCGGCGTGGGAACGCAAAGCTTGGACGTTTCAGCGTCCCTCTATGTCCTTCCCACGCAGGAGCGTGGGAAGGAGGGAACAACTACTTCCCCGGCCAGGGATCGATCAAGATGAACCCCCCGGCCGAGAATGGATTCTGAAACGGAGGCTCCCGATTCCACTACCACCTCTTCCCAAAGAACCGAATTCTTTATTCGGCAACCGGCCTTCAACCGGCAACCCTTCCCAATGCAGGCCCAGCCGGAGAATTCAACACCTTTTTCAATGGTCGCTTCCGGATGGACAAAAATTCTTCTTGGAAAATATTGAGAATTCCCGTTTGGTGCACTCTCACTAGTGAACTGTAACAGTGAATCCATTCCGGGGTAGTCATTCCAGACTCGACCCGGAATCCAGTCGTTAAACCTGGATTCCCGCTTTCGCGGGAATGACGGATCATATCTATTGTAGACCGGTAGTTGAGACACTCCACCAGCCTTCCCCCTTAGAAGGGAGAGGGGAGGGCGGGGGGCGGTCAATAATTCTTCATGGGCCTTGAGGTAAGACCGGGGTGTTCCGATATTCCGCCAGTAATGACCTTGACTGACATAAGCACGAACCGTTATCCCCTCGTCAATGATTTTTTGATAGGCGGGAGTGATATCAAAACTGCTCGGGGCCGGGAGTAAATTGAAAACGGTTCGGTCCAGGATGTGAATATTGGCAAAGTCCAGACCGTGAATGTCGCCTTTCCTCAGTTTCAGGATACGGCCCTGGGAATCTACCTTTATCTGATTAAATTCAGGATAATCATGAAGTACCAGAGTCACCGGATCGTTATGTCGCTGGTGAAAATCCACGGCCTTTATCAAATCGATATCGGTAAGGATATCGCCGCTGATCACTAGAAAAGGATCGGACCGGAAAAAATCCCTGGTATTCACCAGTCCGCCGCCGGTGTTTAATATTTGGGGTTCATAGCGGGTTACCAGTTCCCGGATGCCCCCTTTATCTAAGGAAGGAAGGCAAGTCTCAAACTGGCCGGCCAGATGATGGGTATTCAGGATCACCCGGTCGATGGAAAACCGATTCAGATATTCCAAGGTCCATTGCAGCAAGGGCCGGTTAAGGATAGGGAGCAGGGGCTTGGGTCTGAGGTAAGTCAGGGGCCGTAGCCGGGTCCCTTCTCCGGCGGCTAAGATCAGGGCTTCCATGATTAAAAAGCAGGAGCCAGGAGCCAGAAGCCAGAAGCCAGAATAAAAAATTGAACTTCTTTATTCTGAATTCCGGATTCTGAATTCTGAATTCTTATTTTCTTAGATTCCAAGATAGGCTTCTCTGACATGAGGATCGTTTAATAGTTGCTCCCCTGTCCCCTCCAGAACGATTCGGCCGTTTTCCAGGACATAGGCCCGGTGACAAATAGAGAGGGTGTGTTTGACATTTTGTTCAACCAGCAAAATCGTCACCCCTTCCTGATTGATCTTTTCCACCATGCGGAAGATTTCCTGCACCAGAACGGGAGCAAGTCCAAGAGAGGGTTCGTCAAACATCAGCAGTTTGGGAATGGACATCAGTCCCCGGCCGATGGCGCACATCTGCTGCTCGCCCCCGCTCAGGGTGCGGGCATATTGCCTGCGTCTTTCCTCAAGACGTGGGAAAAGGCTATAGACCCAGAGGAGGGTTTCCTTTCTTTTGACTTTGGCCACCGGTGAAAGAGAGCCCATGATCAAGTTTTCTTCCACCGTCATCTACGGGAAAAGCCGCCTTCCCTCCGGCACGTGAGCAATGCCGGTTTCTATGGTTTTATGTTCCGGGATTTGGTCCAGACGAACCTGATCAAATTCAATGGACCCTTTCACGGGTTTTAATAGTCCGGAAATAGTTCGCAGGGTAGTTGATTTCCCCGCCCCATTGGCTCCGATCAATACCAGGATTTCTTTTTCGCGGACTTCAAAAGAGACATCCCACAAGACCTGGACATCCCCATAATAAACATCGATATTACTGACCTTGAGCATATTCTTCCCCCAGATAAGCCTCGATCACCTGGGGATTCCGGGAAACCTCTTCCGGAGTCCCCTCGGCAATCGGCTTCCCGTGATTTATCGCCAGAATCCTTTTGGAAATGGTCATGATTACCTTCATTATGTGTTCGATAATAATGATGGTCACCCCTTGCCTATTTATTTTTTGGATCAGATCAATGGCCTGGTTGACCTCTTTGGGATTCAACCCGGCACAGGTCTCATCCAATAGAAGCACCTCAGGCCTTGTGGCCAGGGCGCGGGCGATTTCCAGACGTTTGCGGAGTCCGATGGGAAGGCTTTTAGCTACCTGGCTCTGATAAGACTCCAAGCCGCAAAATTCAATGGTTTCCAAGGCAAACTTTCGGGCTTCTTTGAGGGCATTCTCCCGGCAAAAGGCCGAGGCAATGACATTGTCCAGGACGGTCATGCGGGCCAGAGGTTTGACTACCTGAAAAGTCCGGGCAATTCCGAGTTTGCAGATTTTATGGGTGGTCAGCCTGGTGATTTTTTCTTGCTTGAAAAAAATATCTCCAGAAGTCAAAGGATAGTAATGGTTGATCAGATTGAAGATCGTTGTTTTTCCGGACCCATTGGGTCCGATCAAACCGAAGATTTCCCCTTCCTCCACCTGAAAGCCGACCCCATTAACCGCTGATAAACCTCCAAAATATTTTACCAGATCGCGGGCTTCAAAAATGATCACGAGGCCTCCCTTGCCGTTTTTCTAAGGAAAATTTTTTTGATTTTGTTCCAGTCCCCCACCAGGCCGTTGGAGAGATAAAGGATGGTTAGAACCACCAAGATTCCAAAGGCCAAGGCATGACCGTGACTGATCCAACTGGGACCCAGTCCAAAAAGGGAGGTCCGAAAAAGCTCCTGAATAACGACCATGACCAGAGCTCCGACGGCCGGCCCCCATAAAGTGGCGACTCCGCCGATGATCCCGACCAGAATGGCCTGTATGGAAATATCATGAAGGGAAAAGACCACCCCAGGATCTATAAATCCCATATAATTCATATAAAAAGCCCCCACCGTACCGGTAAAAAAGGCGCTGATCATCAGGGAAACATTTTTATAAAAAGTGGCGCTAATCCCCAATGATTCTGCGGCGTCCTGGTCTTCTCGGATAGAGATAAAATAATATCCCCATTTGGAATTCATGACCAGATGAATGGTCCAAACACAGATGGCGGCGATGAAAAAGACGATATAAAAATAGGGGAGCTTGCTGGAAAAGGTCTGAATGATCATAATGCCCACCATGCCTTCGGTGAAGTCCACCCAATTGTTGGCAATAAGTCTTAATATCTCTCCGGAAGCCAGGGTGGCCAGGGCAAAGTAAGGTCCGCGTAAACGAAAACAGAGGTAACCGATAATGACTCCGAGGATTACCGCTGACCATCCCCCGAAGAGTATCCCCCACCAGGGAGAAAGTCCCAATTTGGTGTTCAGTATGCCCGCGGTATAAGCCCCGATGCCGAAAAAAGCGGCGTGACCGAAAGAAACCTGGCCCGTATAACCGGCCAGCAGATTCCAACTGGATCCGATGATGACCCACATGAGGACCAGGATCATCAGATGTTGATAATACTCCTGACGAATGATCAAAGGCAAAACACCGGCCAGGAAAAGAATGGTGAGACTTTTAAGACCCGTAATAGGTTTTCTCATAGGAACTCCTCCTGATGGCCATGTATTCTTCGAAGATTCAGAGGATTAAATCGAATGACTTTTTACAAATCCATCAAATTTGGGTCACCCGTTTCAATCCTCCAGGGAGGAAGATCAAAACCAGAAGAAAAATAACCATGCCCACGGCATCCTTATAGCCCATTGAGATAAAGGACGCTCCAAGAGATTCATAGACACCCAGGGTCAGTCCTCCCAGAATAGCCCCTACCGTACTGCCCATGCCACCCAGGATAGTGATCACAAAGGCTTTCAGGGTAAAAGGACCGCCGATATCAGGAAAAAGGTAATATACCGGTAGAAGCAAGGAACCGGCCGCGGCATCTAGGGCTGAACCCAGGGCATAGGTTGTGAAAGTGATCCTCCGTTGGGGAATGCCCATAAGCACAGCCGCATCTTTATCCTGGGCTGTGGCCCGAATAGAGCGTCCGATATCAGTCTTCATGAGGAAGAAAAAAAGACCTACCGTAAGGAGGATGGCAATAAAAAAGGCAATGGTCAGGGGATAATTAAAAGAAATCCCTCCCAGGTAAAGAGCCTTGTTGGCATAACCGGTACGAACCGACTGATAATTGGAAGTAAAAATGAATCGGGCGATCTCAGTCAGGCAAAGACCGATGCCCACAGTCATGAGGACTTGATTTTCCGGCAGGATGGATTCTTTGCCGATCAAAGGGTCCAGAAGATATTTCCCGATAAAAAAGGCCAGAAGAAACAAGGCCGGCATGGTAACCATGATGGACAGATAGGGGTCCATATTGAAATATTTGAAACAAACAAAGGTAATATACATCGAAGTCATAAGGATCTGACCGTGGGCCAGATTGATGATGCCCATGACCCCCATGATCAGGGTCATGCCGATGCCGATAAGCGCATAGAGCCCACCGATCAGGATGCCGATAACGATGGTTTGGGTCATCTGGAACAGGTCGTTTATCCCCATAACCCCCATGACCAGGCCGATACCTACCAGGGCATAGGGGACACCAATGAGCACCACGGCTGCCACCAACAGAATCCGAAAAAGAATGGCCATTTATCCACCCCATCGTTAGGATAATCTCGGTGCGAGGCAGGCGTGTTTTTTCCGCCTGCCCGTGTCTAAAATATTATCTGTCCTTCCAGGGTTTATGGGGATATGCATATTTGGTGGTGGCAAATCCCTTGGGCCATACACATTCAGGCTTGCCGTTGTGCCATTGAACCAAATAGGTGGCAAGTTTGTTTTGATTGGTTTTTTTCCCATAAGAACCAAACTGGATCCGTCCAAAAGCGGTCATCAAGTCGGTGGCGGCCAGGGCCTGGCGTATGTCTTCATTAGATAAGGATTTGGTCCTTTTCAATACATCGGCAATTACATACATGGCTGAATAGGCTTCCGCTCCGTGGTATTCGGTGTCTTTCCCGTAAAGTTTTTTATAATTATTGAAATAAGCCATGGCCCCGGGGAAGGGGAGCGATGGCACCCACAAGGTGGCGGAAAAAACCCCTTCGGTGGCCTTACCGGCATTTTGATAAAATTCCGGAAGGGTAAATCCTGCTGCTCCTCCGATAAAGAGTTTGGGGTTGATATCCAGTTCCATGGACTGACGCATAATCAGGGAAGCATCCATGATATAGGAAATCATATAAATAAGGTCGGGATTGGCGTTTTTAACTTTAAGCAGGAGCGGTTTGAAATCCACAGCACCTTTTTCATATCCTTCCTTAAGAAGCACCTGTATTCCCAACCCCTGGCAGGATTTTTCAAATTCTTTAGAACCGCTGGTACCAAACAGGGAATTTTCGAAAAGGATGGCTGCGGTCTTGGGTTTGGCCACTTCCATTAGAAAGCTTTCAGCAGCCTCGGAATACTCACTGACCGGGGGATTTAGACGAAAGACAAAATTCCAGCCTTGTTCGGTGATAATATCGGCTGCTCCGGTGTTAATCAGAAAGGGCATCTTGTTTTGCTGGGCCACCCCGGCGATGGCCCGGGTTTCGGAACTACCATATCCGCCTCCCAACATGACCACCTTGTCCTTGGAAATCAGCTTTTCAGCCGCAGCCCGGGCAATATCGGGTTTTCCAGTATCATCCTCAAATAACAACTCAATCTTAGCACCTTTTACCCCTCCGGCCTTCTGAATTTCGTTAAAGGCCATGATAAAGGAATTTTTTTCAATTTCACCAAAGGCGGCCTGTCCACCGGTCAGAGGAAGAATAATTCCCACTTTAATAGGTTCAGCCGCCGGGACCGGAAAAGATCCCACCATAACAACACAAAAAATAAAAGCCAAACAAATCAGGAAACGCCGATTAGTCCGAACCATTGAGATCTCCTTTCTCGTAATGATAAAATTTAAGATCAGTTTTACTTTAGATTATCAATAGCTTAGTATTTGAAAGGTTGTCAAGAAAAATATCTTTTTCATCCCGGGTGTGTTCAAAGGCGCATTCTTATCTTAAAGTAAATTAGGTTAAAACGCTTGACTTTCATGAACGGTTTAATGTATTAAAAACCATCATTTGTATCTATGGTGAAAGGAATGAGGTATGGAAAAAAATCTTGAGAAGATCAGAACCATAGGTCTGGTGGCCCATAGCGGGGCCGGGAAAACCTCTCTTGGGGAAGCCCTGTTGTTTACCACCAAGACTATCGACCGATTGGGGAGGGTGGATGACGGCTCGTCCGTTTTTGATTTTGAACCCGAAGAATTAAAACGCCATTTGAGCATCAATACGGCCTTCCATCATTATGACTGGAAAAAATTCAAGGTTTTTTTAGCCGATACCCCCGGTGATGAAAATTTTATTGCTGACACCTTTGCCTGTCTTCGGGTCCTGGACGGACTGGTGGTGGTGGTCGATGCCATAGATGGGGTCAAGGTCCAAACCGAACGAATCTGGATGGCGGCCGAACAATATGGTATACCCTGTCTCATTTTTTTGAATAAATTGGATAGAGAACGAGCCGACTTTCAAAAGACTCTCAACTCTATCCAGACTTTATTAAAGACCCGGGCCGTCCCGATGACCTTGCCGATCGGGGTGGGCGATGCCTTCAGCGGAGTAGTTTCCCTTTTAAATAAGAAGGCTTTTGGCTATTCAGGTGCTCAGGGGGAGGGGAAGGAAATCCCCTTGCCCCCTGATATGAACGATGAGATCCAGTCTGCCAGGGATAATCTTATCGAACACCTGGCCGAGGCCGATGACGCTCTGTTGGAGAAATTTCTGGAAGGTCAAGAATTGTCCCCGGAAGAGCTGGCTATCGGACTTCGAAAGGGGGTTCTGAAAAGGAGCTTTACCCCGGTGTTCTGCGGGTCGGCCATGAAAAATATCGGGACCGATATGCTGCTGGAGGCCATAAACGCCGCTTTACCTTCACCCCTGGATCGCGGAGCCCAAACCGGGCAGGACCCCAAGACCAAGGAAGAAAAAAGAAAAGAGCCTTCCATAGAATCGCCTTTTGCCGCCCTGGCCTTTAAAACGCTGGCCGATCCTTATGCCGGCCGGTTAACCATTTTTCGAATTTTTTCAGGAGAAATTACAGCCGATTCCGGTTTTTATAATGTCAACAAGGGAGTTCGCGAGCGGTTCGGGCAGTTGTTTGCCCTGGAAGGGAAGACCCAAAAACCGATTCCGGCCGGTTATCCGGGTTGTATTCTGGCCGTAGCCAAATTAAAGGAAACGGTCACCGGCGACAGCCTGACCGACGAGAAAGATCCGGTCATCTTTCCCTTTACTCCACCCGCTTCAACGGTCATTTCTTATGCCATTGAAGCCAAAAACAAGGGGGAAGAAGATAAGGTTTATTCCTCCCTGACCAGGCTGATGGAGGAAGATCCGACCCTGCGTCTGGACCGGGATTCTCAAACAAAACAGATCATTCTCTCGGGTATGGGCCAGGTCCATGTGGAAACCACCATCGAGAAAGTAAAAAGAAAATTCGGGGTTGAGGTGATCCTGAAGGCCCCCAAGATCCCTTACCTGGAAACTATCCGCCAGTCAGCCAAGGGAATCATTTATCGGCACAAAAAACAAACCGGAGGTCGGGGACAATTTGCCGAGGTCCATATTGATCTCTTCCCTCAGGAAAGAGGCAAGGGCTTCGAATTTCAGGATGCCCTGGTGGGGATGAATGTTCCCCGGAATTTTGTCCCGGCTGTAGAAAAGGGTATTACGGAATCCATGCAAAACGGGGTCCTGGCCGGGTATCCGGTAGTGGACTTCAAAGTTCGTTTTTATGACGGCAAATCCCACGAAGTGGACTCTTCGGAAATGGCTTTCAAAATAGCCGCCTCCATGGCTTTTAAGAAGGCGGTCCAGCAGGCCCAGCCGGTAATGCTGGAACCGATCGTCAAGGTGACCGTAACTGTGCCGGATGAGAACATGGAAGATGTCATCGGGGATTTGAACAGCCGCCGGGGGAAGGTCCTGGGTGTGGAGTCCAAGGGGAAATATCAGGTCATTCAAGCCCAGGTGCCCATGTCCGAGGTGACTAAATCCGGCTTATATGGCTGAGAAAGTGATCCAGGAAGCCAAAGCGGCGATGGAGGAATAAACCGTTACTGGTTGCTGGTTGCTTGTTCCTGGTTCCAAAAGAAATAGACTTAATATTGAATTTTTTTTACTAAAACAATGTGACAGAGTATGGGCATATCGTTGCTTAATGCTCGTTAAACAGAAACGAGCAACAAGAAACATGAAACGAGTAACGAGCAACGAGTAACGAGTAACCAGTAACAAGAAACGAGTAACCAGCAACAAGGAACTAGGATTTTGATCCGAACCGGCATCTTAACCGTCAGCGATAAGGGATCCCAGGGTTTGCGGGCTGATGAAGGAGGTCCCAAGATAAGAAGTCTGCTTCCGGCCGACTGCTACCAAGTCGAGACTGCGGCCATAGTCCCTGATGAAATTCCCGAATTAGTGAACACCCTGGTGGAATGGGCCGACCGGAAAAATCTGGATCTCATTTTCACCACCGGCGGAACCGGATTAAGCCCGCGGGATCTGACCCCCGAGGCTACCGAAAAGGTTATCGAGCGGGAGATTCCTGGTATGGCCGAGGCCATGCGTCGGGAGGGAATGAAGCATACCCCATTGGCGCAACTTTCACGGGGCATAGTTGGGGTCAGAGGAGAAACCCTGATCATTAACCTGCCCGGCGGGCTGAAGGCTATCGAGGAAATACTCCCCGTCATCCTGCCGGCCATCCCCCATGCCCTGGAAAAGATTAAAGGCGATTCCTCCGATTGCGGGCGTTAGCCCTTGACTAACACACCCCGGTTAATATCCCATCTGAAGCATAAATTCTCCTATTTACTATTTCTCTTTTAATGTATAATTTTGGTTGTTTTGTGACCAAAACCCAACTTCCGTTTTTTCATCTTTCCCCAAGGGAGGCAAAAAGATGGAGGGATTTGATGGGCCCCATTGCTCTAAAAATTGATGGTTACTAATTTTTGAAATGAGAAGGTATCAGAAGAGGGGCCTTTTCCGGTCCCAGGCACCAAGACATAAATGAAATGGGATAAATTTTTCACCTTAATCGGGGTTCTTCTATTACTTCCTGGAGTGGTCCGGGGAGGGACCTCCTTCCATCCTTTTTTCCAAGAAAGCGATGAGAAAAGGGGTTACTGGGTATATCTGCCCGACCGCCATCAGGGTCCCAATTTGTTGCCGGTGGTTTTGGTTCTTCATGGGGACGGAATGGACGGTGAATCCATGGCCCACCTCTGTAATCTCAATGAGAAGGCTGATGAAGCCGGTTTTTTGGTAGTTTATCCGAACGGCACAGGCCAGAAGGATAAGAAATTGACCTGGAATGCGGGGCGGTGCTGTGGCTCCGCTCAGTACAACAATAGAGAGGATGTTGCGTTTATCGAAAATGTCCTGAACGATGTGGAGAATCTCTATCCGGTGGACCGGTCAAGAGTTTATGCGACCGGCCTATCGAATGGGGCCATGATGGCCTACCGGTTGGCAGCGGAAATTCCCTACCGCGTTGCTGCTGTGGCGGCTGTTGCTGGAAGCCTTGAGGTGGGATCTTCTGCCATTAAATGGCCGGTCCCTGTATTGCACTTTCACGGTACGCAGGATGGGTTTGTCCACTTCGGCGATGGACATGGACCCCGATCCAAAACAAGAATCAGCATTAACTCGGCGATGGATACTATACGGACCTGGGTCTGGATTAACGGGGCTACTATAAAACCTGAAACAGCAGAGTTGCCGGATCAGGCAGACGACGGCACCAAGGTGGTCCGGTATACCTACCGGGCCCCTAAAACGGGAGCCGATGTTATTTTATATAAGATTCAGGGAGGAGGCCATACCTGGCCTGGCAGACCGGGCGGTGAGAAAATCCTTGGCCCCTCCACCCGGCAAATCTCAGCCAATGACCTGATCTGGGAGTTCTTTAAGAAATATAAATTAAAGAATCCGTACCCAAAGAGTACGGATTTAAACTAATCCCCCGCGATATCGCGGATTAATCCAAAATGGCCGGATAGATGATGGCCTTCATTTGATTGCGGAAGTTGAAGGTGGCATTGGGCATAAATTGAGTAAGAAAGATGACGATCAGGTCTTCCAGAGGATCGATCCAGAAGGCCGTGCTGGCCGCCCCGCCCCAGGCATATTCGCCCACTGAGCCGATGACCTGGGATTTGTCGGAACCG
>JACQYK010000126.1:21964-31312 GCA_016208255.1 Deltaproteobacteria bacterium
AAAATCCCAGACCGAAACCATTGCCCTCGGTGGCAATCTGGGTGAAAGTGCTGACGGAAAGCTCACTCAGGTCTTTTCCCCCGGGAAGATGATTCATGGTCATCAACTCGATGGTCTTGCGGCCGAGGATACGGACGCCCTCCAGTTCCCCGCCATTGAGAAGCATCTGACAGAAACGAGAATAGTCGGTCGCAGTGGAGACCAAGCCTCCACCCCCGGAAAAGAAAGTAGGGGGTCTGGAGTAGGTGCTGTTACCGGGATCGTCCTCCAGTTTTATGGTTTTATCAGGCTGTCGGCTGTAATTAGCGGCAAAACGACTTATTTTTTCCGGAGGGACATAAAAATCAGTGTCCACCATTTTAAGGGGATCGAATATCCTGGTTTTCAAATACTCGTTGAAAGACATCCCTGACATGACTTCAACCAGATATCCGAGGACGTCGGTTGAGACCGAGTAGTTCCATTTTGTTCCAGGAGAGAATTCCAGGGGCAGGTTGGCCAACTTTTCAATCATTTTTCGAAGGGTGTTGCCGCCGCCTAAAACACCGATATCCAATTTGCGATAAGCAGCGTCCACATTGGTTCTTTCCATAAAGCCGTAGGTGAGCCCGGACACATGGGTCATCAGGTCTCGGATGGTCATGGGCCGTTCCGGTTCGGTCGTCAGAAAGAGGGGATGATTCCCGGAATCATAGACCCGGAGATTTCTCCATTCCGGAATATATTTATAAACCTGGTCGTTCAATTGGAAATATCCCTCTTCATAAAGCATCATCAGGGCTACCGAGGTGATCGGTTTGGTCATGGAATAAATGCGGAAGATCGTGTTTTCGGTCATGGCTTTATTGCGCTCGATATCCATCAACCCCAGGGGGGAAAGGTAAGCCACCTGGCCGCGGCGGGCCACCAGGGTCAGGGTTCCGGCGATTTTTTTGGGTCCGATGTACCGTTGGCTAAGATGTTTTTCAATCCGGGCCAGGCGCTTGCCCGATAACCCGACCTCCTCTGGTTTTACGATCATAAAATCTCCTTAATTTTGCTCAATTCCTCTTTTAAATGTTGATTTTCCAGCATCAGTTTATTGACCTGCCTGGGGCTGGTCCATCTTAATTGTTTAATGGCATCCTCAAAGGCAAACCGGCTTACCCGTCCGACAATGGCATCCAATGATTTACATTCGCTACCTCCCAGATTGCGACTGATTTCTCCATATTTGTCTTCAATATGCCAGGCCGGCAGGCTGTTATGATTAAAACCATCCACCACTATTCGGAATAATCCTCCGGGTCCTTCATAGCTGTTATGTTCAGGGTCAAGAATTATCGGCTCTCGATTTTCGATGGCCAGACCGGCCATCATGTAACACTGGGGTCACAAGTAATGGGTTTGAAAAACGAATTCCGGGTTTTTCTCCCAAGGGTTTCTTAAAAAGATTTTCTCGATGTTCGTATAGATGACCAAATCGATTTTGTCTCCTCGGAAGGTGCTGATTTCTTTAGCCTCGGTTGCCGGGACGAAATGATTATTTTTATCCAATAGATTGGTCGGGCCGAACCCCAAGAGAGGAGAGTCATATTTCGTATTGAGTTGGACCCTGAAATTATTATAATCTAAAGACAGGTTTTGACGTAGGGCGATATCGTGATGCAGCAAATTCTTAATTTTATAGGTTTCCAGGGTTAAAGGACCCACCACTTTTTCCACTAAAATTTTCCCTTGAGAATCGAGCCAGGCCAGTCCGGCCGTCCCCGCCTGACGGTCGCATGACAGCACTTTAACCTGGAAATCTTTTACCGACACCGTTTGACCGACCTTTACCTGGTCGGCAATGATCGGCGGCTCATAGGATACCTTAAACCAGACCACTGCCGGTGCCCCGGCTTCCTTAATTTGGGCGCCCGTGGGTCCGAAAGAGTCAACCACCACATAGGTCGAATTAAAGGCGCTGTATGAATTTCCAAAATATTGCAAGGGCGGTGGCGTTTTCAGACCCTCCCCCTCCATATAGCCGGTGGATACCTGATCCTGGGATTTCCCGTATCCGGTTTCACCCAACATAATCCATTTATCCCACCCGGGATGTCCGTTGGAAAAAACGAACCGCAGGGATCCTGCTTTTTCACCATAATAACTGTCGGTAAAATAATAAGGAGACAAGGCGATGGTCCCTTCCTCCCCCAGTGGAACGGGTCGACCGCCGAAAGGAACAAAGAAATCTTTTTTGACCAGAAGCGCCTCCTGTTGATCAATCCAGAAGGCTTCTTCCCCGGCGATCAGGCACGGTTCACCGTTCAAGGGGCCAAAATATTCTCCCCCATTCTCAAGATAGATCAAACCCCCCGGCGGAATAACGGCTTTTCCATCCTGGACGGAGCTTTGCCGTATCATAAACCCTTCCTGCACCAATCTTTTGACCCCGTGCCGGTTGGGAATGTTCTTGGACCGTAATAATTGGGGCATTTCCGAAGGATCCACATAGCAAGCCTCCGGATTCGGTAGTTTATAATGAGCATTGGTTTCCATCAAACAGTCTCCTCCGTTAACCCAGATGGGTGATTGGGGACCAAGAGCACCTTCCCCGTCTTGCCGTTGGTGGGACGGGGGGGGGCGGGCGAACTATAATAAAATATTTTCCTTAAAGGGGAGGTCCCTGGACCTTGGTCAAGGGACCTTCAATTACCTGCCTTTCCACTGGGGAGGACGTTTTTCGGCGAAGGCCTTTGGTCCTTCAATAAAGTCTTCTGACTGGTACATGGCCACCTGGCCCGGGTAAGTCGTGGCCATGGCTTCCTCCAGAGTGACGTTCATACCCTTAATCGTGGCCTCCTTACAGGCCCGAATGCACAAGGGAGCGGCCTTTAAAATTTCGGCGGCGTATTTTTCAGCCGTCGTCATCAGATCGGCCAGGGGGACTACTTCGGAAACGATTCCAAGCTGCATGGCTTCCTGGGGGGTAATGCGTTTGGAGGTCAGGATCATGCTCATGGCAATATGGTAGGGGATCTGCCTGGGGAGACGATGGACCCCGCCGGCCCCGGGGATCAATCCCACCCGGGGTTCGGGCAGACCAAAAAAGGCATTCTCGGAGGCGATAATGATATCGCAAGCCAGGGCAATCTCGAAACCGCCGCCCAGGGCCAGTCCGTTTACCGCGGCAATAAAAGGTTTAAAGCAGTCCATCCTGCGGGTGAGGCCGGCAAAACCGCCTTTAACGTCTTTCATAATTTCCCGCATCTTCTCAGACCCGTGCGTGGCCTGATACTTCAAATCATTACCGGCTGAAAAGGCCCGGTCTCCCGCTCCGGTGACGATGCAGATCCAGGCCTCAGGGTCCTGGTCGAATTCATTAAAGGCCTTATCCAATTCCGCGCTGGTCGGAGGGCTGATGGAATTCATGACTTCAGGACGATTAATGGTGACGATAGTCAGATGGTCCTTCTTTTCTACCTTGATCAATTCATAGCTCATGGTCATCCTCCTTGTTCGATAAAAATTAAGGCATATTACCCTTTCCCGAATGACTCGTCAAAATAAAAATCTAATGCAATTTATTTCAAATGCGGAATCTAAGCGCCTGGAGCCTGAATTCAGCATGAGGATGCATTACTTAGAGTGGATTTTTAAAAAGTCATCGTAAGCCCATTCCCGTCATTCCCGTGAAAACGGGAATCCAGTGTTCTTAACTGGGTATAGCCTTCTGGATTCCCGTCCCCGATCGGGTCGAGGACAGGCCCTGCGCGGGAATGACGAATTTTAATGAGCGCATCAATAAAGGAATTAAATTTCAAGTCTGGTTCGAAGTCGAAATAACCCCCCAGCCTTCCAGGGTCCGGATCATATTCCGCACATGGGTTCCGGCCCAAAAGAGCTGTTGGCAGCGATCACACCAGTTAAAATGTTTCTGGGTTTGAAAAACATAAACCGGCAGGTCGGGCCATTTACTTTTGGCTTCTTCGGGGTTTAAGGCCGTCAGAAGGCTGTTGCAGCGCAGGCAGCGTTTGAACATCCGGGAGGGATCGGATCGAATTCCCGTTTTAATGAAAAACTCTTTCAGCAGGGCTTCCCGGGTTGAAGCGGACAGGGAAAAAACACGGATTCCCGGGTGGGGAAGAGTCAGGGGATAACGGTCCCATTGAACGACAGCCTCTTCTTCCTCCCGACCGAAAATCACCTCTTTATCCCAGAGTCGGACATCCATCCCCAGGACGCGCAGCCATTGGACCAGAAAGGCTAAATGAGGGGCTATCCAAAATATCATTTATTAATTCACCTTTTCCCAAGCGATCTTCCAGGAAAATCAATCTATCATAAGGATCCATGATGCCCTTTCTCACCTAAATTTACTATAATTTTTTCTTGACAAAAGAATTCCCTTGAATTATAAACCCTATTAAAAAAGAAGGGTCAAGAGGTTTATTTTTTAAAGAATTTCTTTGAGTTAAACGCAACATTATTAAACTCAGAAAAAATCATGAAAAAATTGATAAACCGGTTATCCCCCCACCGAAGAACCAAAAAAATATTTTCAATGCATCTTGATAGATACGCAGCCATGTTGTCGGGAAAAAACCTGGCTAAAATATTTTTTCTGTTTTTCACCCTGTACCTTTTATTTTCTGTAGCTTATGCCTCTTTCGATCGGCATTGGGCTGCCCCGAGCAACACATGCGCCATATGTTCCTTTAACCAGTCATTATTATCAGCCATTAGTCAGATTCCCATTATCATTCATTTCGATCTCGACCAAAGTTTCTTGCCCTGGATCGAGGAGATCGCCTTTTTTAAAGAGGAAGCTTTTTACCCCTTAAAATCCAACCGTGGACCCCCCCTTTTACCGGACTTCCCTTTAAAATTTTAGAATTTATTTCCCTTTACAGTATAACCGGGCAATCGTTTTTTTTCGAATCCCAAGTCACGATAATTCCTATCCTGAATCAACCGGTGACTTGACGAGGTCCTATATTTTTTCCTTGATGAGATCTTTTTATTATTGTCGTTAACATAACTCTCTTATTAACAATTTCCCTAGGGAATATCGGAAATGATTTTTCCGACCGGTACGGGAAAACGAAAGGGGGACATTGAAGATGGAATTGGAAGATATTCATGTAAAAAAAAGAAATCTCTGGCTCGTAGCCGGAGGGGCGTTCGGCGCACTCGCTGCGCTGGGGCTGGGGAAGGTTTCTGGAAAAATCCGTCCGACGGCGGTCAGCGTCGTCCGAGAAGGGTACGCCTTCAAGGAATGGCTGGCCGGTAAGGCAGAAAAGGTGAAGGAGGACGTTGAAGACATTGTTGCCGAAGGGGTCCACCAGTATAAGCAGGACCTGGCCACCATGGCCGATACGGTAAAGCGGGAGAAAGAGATCCTGGAAAAAATCGATAAGCTCGTTGAAGAGAAACTGGCTAAATTGAAACCCGAACAACCTGAACAAAAGGAGGAGTAGCCATGGAGGGGAAGGGGAAAAAAGGGAAGTTGTATCTCGGCAACGCCCTTAAAGTCACCTTGGGTAGCGGCCTTGTCTTCGGCGGCGCCTATGTCATCTCCCGGCTGGGGGAGAAGCAGGATACTGAAGCCAGTCTATCCCGGCTCGAACAGATGCTTTCGGAGTTGGCTGAAACTGAAGGAAAAAGCGGGTCCGATAAGAATAATAATCAATAGACACATCTGTTGGAGGCAGCCATGGATGTTGCAAGTCATATTGAGGGAAGGGTCCGGGTCAGGAGCCAAATGTTGAAGAGGGGACCTCGTCTTTCAATGGTCAGGGAAGCCCTTCTGTCCACACCGGGGGTCGGCCGAGTTGAAGCCAACCCGCGGGTCGGTAGCCTCCTGGTTCTCTACTCTGGGACGGTAACGAAAATAGAGAAGATACTTAAGGTAGTCTCGGACATCCTCGAAAACGGGGATGGGGCGGGGAGTGCCACCGAACTGAAGAAAAAACTCGGGGGGAGTCCGCAGGCCGGTCGGATTTCTATGACCAGGATACCGGTGGCGAAGAGGAAAATTAAGAGAATCGGGTTGCTCGCCTCGATGGGCCTCATCCTTGGTGCAGCAACGTTCGATCTAAAAAAACTCCACCTCCTGGCTGGGATCACCTTTCTTGCACTTCTCGGAGACCATCTTTACCAAAGAAGGCGCCAGGTGTTCGCCTAAGGAGTAAAGGTGAATTATCGCATCCTGTCAGACATCCCGGGGAGGATAAGGATCGCCTTCTTCCTGCCCCGTTTCCCGGCCGTTGACCGAGGGGGAATGGAGTCGCAGTTCCGGGAAATCCCGGGAACGGCAAAAGTCTCTTTTTCCCCACGGACCGGCACCCTTCTGGTTTGCCATGACGGAAAGGAAGCAACCCGAAAGGCCATCCTGGAAAAAGGAACCGCGGCGCCAACACCCCGGACCTGCAGGGCAAGACCCATGACAGAGCTGGCGCGAAAGAAAAAGATTGTTGTCCGTTCCGGGGCATTATTGCTCTCCCGGCCTTTAATCCCTCCCCTTATCCAGCCGCTTGTGGCAATCTGGGGGGCATTGCCTATTTTCAAAAAAGGGGTCAAGGCCCTGCTGAAGAAGCGGCTGAACGTCGACGTCTTGGATTCTTCGGCGATCGGCGCCGCCATGGCAACAAGAGAGTTCCTGACTGCCTCGCTGATCACCTTTCTCCTGAAACTGGGGGAATACCTGGAGGAATGGACTCGAGGGGAGTCGCGGCGTCTCCTATCGGATATGTTCCATATGGGGCAGGAATGGGCTTGGGTTGTCCGGGAAGGAGAGGAAGTCCATCTCCCCCTGGAAGAGGTGGCAGTGGGGGATACGGTGGTCGTCCGAATGGGCGGGCTTATTCCGGTGGACGGGGTGGTACTGGCGGGGGAAGCACTGGTCAACCAGTCGAGCCTCACCGGAGAAAGCCTTCCGGTAGCCAGAAGGGAGGGACTCTCCGTTTATGCCGGCACCGCTGTGGAGGAGGGGTGGCTGCGGATTCGCGCCCTTCAGGTCGGGGACAAGACCCGCACCGCACTGGTTGTGAAGATGATCGGGGAAGCGGAGGAAGTTAAGGCCGAGACCCAAAGCAAAGGGGAGGTCATGGCCGACCGGATCGTCCCCTGGTCGTTTATCCTCAGCGGTCTCGTTTTTATAGTCACTGGAAGCGCCTTCCGTTCTGCTTCGGTTCTCCTGGTCGATTACTCCTGCGCCATCAAGCTTTCCACCCCACTGGCCATCCTGTCTTCGATCGCCCGTCTGGCCCGACAAGGGGTTTTAACCAAAGGGGGGAAATACCTTGAGCGGCTGGCCAGGGCCGACGCCTTCGTCCTCGATAAAACCGGCACCCTGACCGGTGCCACCCCAGGAGTGTCCGAAGTAGTTTCTTTCAACGGATTTGCCAAGAAATTCGTATTGAGGCAGGCGGCCTGTGTAGAGGAACATTTTCCCCACCCGGTAGCCACAGCAATAGTCCGGCAGGCGGCAAGCGAAGGACTCCTCCATCCCGAAAAGCACCTCCAGGTAGAGTACGTCCTGGCCCACGGCATTGCCTCCCGACTGAGGGGAAAGAGAATCATTGTGGGAAGCCGTCACTTCGTTCATGAGGATGAAGGAGTCGATATCTCAGCCGCAGAACCATATGTTTATTCTTTTGCCGAAAGAGGAGATTCGGTTTTGTATGTGGCCGTGGGGGGTAAACTGGCTGGTCTCATCGCCATCCACGATCCATTGCGGGAAGATGCCCGCGAGTTAGTCAGGGGACTGAAAAGGATGGGAATTGCCAAAATCGTCATGCTCACCGGAGACAACGAGGCAACAGCCCGCACCATCGCAGCCCAACTGGGGATGGATGAATTCTATGCCCAAACCCTGCCGGATGAAAAGGTAGAGGTTTTAAGGAGGCTGCAAAGCGAAGGATATATGGTGGCCATGGTCGGGGACGGGATCAATGATTCCCCGGCCCTCACTCGCGCCGACGTGGGAATATCCATGAGCCATGGTGCCGACATCAACCGGGAAGTGTGCGATATTCTACTCATAAAGGGGAACCTGGGGGATATCCTTTCTACCCGGGTCATCAGCCAAGAAACCATGGCTTTGATCGAAAGCAACTTTCGGGCCATCATCGCCGTCAATTCCGCCGCGCTTCTCCTGGCCGTTACCGGTGTCTTGCCCCCTATCTTTTCTGCAACTATTCATAATATGAGCACTATCCTTTTTGGGCTCCGTTCTTTGCAGCCTCTGCGGAGGCAGGGATGATGTCGTGAATAAACAACAAACCTATAGGAGATAGGGTGAATTATCGCATCGTATCGGACATACAGGGGAGGATAAGGTTCGCTTTTTCCCCCCTCCCCCGTTTTCCGGGCCTGGATCGTGGCGGGATGGAGTCGCCGTTCAGGGAGATCTCCGGGGTTACGAAGGCTTCCTTTTCCCCGCGGACCGGAACCCTTCTGGTTTGCCATGACGGAAAGGAAGCAACCCGAAAGGCCATCCTGGAAAAAGGCGCTTCATCCCTGACCCCTCCTATCCGCAAGGTGCAGCCCATGACCGAGCTGGCGCATAAGAAAAGGACCTTCCTTCGTTCCGGAGCGCTGTTGCTCGCCTGGCCCTTCATCCCCCCCGCTATCCGGCCCCTGGTGGCGATAGGCCAAGCACTCCCTATCTTCAAAAAAGGGTTCAGGGCCCTGAGGAAGAGGCCGTTGGGCGACGACGTCCTGGACGCTACGGGGGTCGGTGCCTCCGTAGCCACCGGAGAATTCACAGGCGCCTCGCTGGTCACCTTTCTCCAGAACCTGGGGGAATATCTGGAGGAATGGACCCGGGGAGAATCGCGACGGCTTTTGTCCCCCATGTTCAATTTCAGGGAGGAGTGGGCCTGGGTGGTCCGGGAAGGGGAGGAAATCCGGCTCCCCCTGGAAGGGGTGGTTGTGGGAGATACGGTGGTCATCCGGATGGGTGGGCTTATTCCCGTGGACGGGCTGGTGCTGGAGGGGGAAGCGCTGGTCAACCAGTCGAGCATCACCGGAGAAAGCCTTTCGGTGGCCAAAAGGAAAGGACTCTCCGTCTATGCCGGCACTATGGTGGAGGAGGGATGGCTGCGGATCCGTGCCCTTCAGGTAGGGAACAAGAGCCGTACTGCCCGAGTCATGAAAATGATCGAAGAAGCGGAGGAGCTTAAGGCCGAGACCCAGAGCAAAGGCGAGGCGCTGGCCCGCCGGCTCGTCCCCTGGTCCTTTTTCCTCAGCGGACTCACCTTTCTCCTCACTGGCAACGCCTCCCGCGCCATTTCCGTTCTTCAGGTCGATTACTCCTGCGCTCTTATACTTTCCACGCCTCTGGCCATCCTTTCGTCCCTTGCTCACTTGGCCCATCAC
>JACQYK010000126.1:31324-36616 GCA_016208255.1 Deltaproteobacteria bacterium
CTCAACAAAGCTGGCATCCTGACTGTCGCCACTCCGGAAGTGGCTGAAGTGATCCCTTTCCAAGGATTTACCAGGGAATTTTTAATGAGGGAGGCGGCCTGTGTGGAGGAGCATTTCCCCCACCCAGTTGCCTCGGCGGTCGTCCGTCACGCGGCCAGTGAAGGGCTTTTTCATACCGAAGATCATGCCGAAGTGGAATACATCCTGTCACACGGCATTGCCTCACGGTTGAAGGGACAAAGAATCATTTTTGGCAGCCGCCACTTCGTTCATGAGGAGGAAGGAATCGATGTCTCGGCCGCAGAACCGTATCTTGATTCTTTTGCCAAAAGAGGAGAATCGGTTTTGTACCTGGCCGTAGGAGAGAAGTTGGCCGGACTCATCGCTATCCGCGATCCACTGCGGGAAGACGCCTGGGCTTTTTTGCAGGGGCTGAAAAGGATGGGAATTGCCAAAATCGTCATGCTCACCGGAGACGATGTTTCGACCGCCCGTCCCATTGCGGCCCAACTGGAGTTGGATGAATTCTACGCCCAGACCCTGCCGGATGAAAAGGTGGAGGTCGTAAAGAGACTTCAGAGCGAAGGGTATACCGTGGCCATGGTCGGTGGCGGGATCAACGATTTTGCGGCCCTTACCCGCGCCGACGTAGGGATATCCATAAGCCACGGCGCCGACATCACCCGGGAAGTGTGCGATGTCCTCCTCATGGAGGAGAACCTGGGAGATATCCTTTCGGCCCGGACCATCAGCCGGGAAACCTTGGCCTTGATTGAAAGCAACTACCGCGCCGTCCGCGCCCTTTATTCCGCTTCTCTTTTCCTGGCCGTCAGTGGTGCCTTGCCTCCGGTTGTTTCAGCGGTCCTCCACAATGTGGGTACCATTCTTTTCGGACTTCGTTCTCTGAAATCACTGTGGGGGCATAGAAGATGACGCCGCCAGGCTGGTCAATGGAGAACATGGATAAAAAATTGCCTAACAGGACTTAATATGGATCCTTTTTCCACCTCACCCCTGGTGAAATCATTCTGGTTCGGTATTCTCAGCGCGGCCGCGTTGCCATTGGGTGCCTTGCTCGGCATTTTTCTGCGCCCCGGCAAATACGCCGTCGCCGCCATCATGTCTTATGGGGCGGGAACCCTGTTTGCGGTGCTCGCTTACGAGCTGGTACACCCTTCAGCCCAACACGGCGGTTTTCCAGCGGTAACGGCCGGTGTAGTTTTGGGCGGCGTGACCTTTGTATTCCTCAACAATCTGCTCAACGGCCAGGGTGCCTTTTTGCGCAAGCCGGCGACCATCATCCGTTACCTGATCGTTTTCAAACGCAAACGCATCCGGACGATGGTATTGCAGCTGTCACACATCAAGGTCTTACGGGCACTCAACCCTGATGAAATTCGCGGACTCATCCCCCTCATCCGCCTTCGGCATTTCGAAGCCGGCTCCGTCGTCTTCAACCAAGGGGATATCGGCGATTCTCTCTACCTCATCGACGACGGAGAAGTGGAAGTCCTGCGCGACGGCCGCCCGATAGACCGCATGGGGGCTGGCGATTCGTTCGGTGAGGTGGCGCTTCTGACAGGCGAGCCGCGCAATGCAACGCTCCGATGCATCTCCACTGTCCGGGCCTGGCAGATCATGAAGGATGACTTCGATTGGATCGTGAAAAAAACCCCACTGCTTTATGATTCTCTTAAGAAACTCAGTGTCGAGCGAACCCCGGCCGCAGATAAGGGCAGCAAAGCCTGGAGCGAAAGTGTCGTGAAAGACATCGGCGCACTGTCCATGGGCGTTTCCGATCGGGATGTGCAAGAGGCTACCCGCGTGCAAGGGGGCGGCGCCGCCTTCGCCATCTGGCTGGGCATGCTTCTCGACGGCATACCTGAAGGGGCGGTAGTAGGCGCCAGCATGGTCAACACCACGGTCAGCATTGCCCTGATGGTCGGTATTTTTATAGCTAATTTCCCCGAGGCCATTTCCAGTGCCGTGGGGCTTCGCAGCCAACAGGTGAAGATCAGAACCATTATGTGGATGTGGGGTTCGATAACCTTGGTGGGCGGCTTGTGCAGCCTCCTGGGTTACACCCTGCTCTTAAATGCATCTCCAGTCGCTTTCGCGATTTTTGAAGGATTCGGAGCCGGTGTCATGCTGGTGGTCATTGCCGAAACCATGCTTCCTGAAGCCTATCAGATGGGAGGATCGATCGTCGGCATCTCTACGCTTCTTGGCTTTCTATCAGGCCTGCTACTCAACCTAATGAGCAAATAGGCCCCGAGGCCGTTAATCGTAGACCAGGGATAGACTCCCTTAAAAACCTTAAGATATGCAAAAGTATAGTCTCCTTCTTTATCCATGGACCCAATCACCGCTTTCCCACAACTAGCCTCAGCGCACCCTGGCGGGATGTCGGACCGCAGGAAAAGGGCTCGCCGTTCAGAAGACGCCTCCATGCGTCAACTGATTATGGATCAAGCCCGCCAGCTTGAATCCCTGTTGGAGTTGGGACGGTTGATCGCCCGGGACCTGGGGCTGAATGATCTCCTGTTTCAAATCGCCGAAAAGGCAGCTGAGGCGGTGAAGGCCGACTGTTGCAGCGTTTTTCTATACGACCCCCGGACGGATGAGCTCTGGACCACGGTATCCACCGATTTAACCGAAACTATCCGTATTCCGGTGACTTCAGGTCTGGCCGGAGCCTGTTTTAAAAGCGGGGAGATCATCAACCTGGAGGATGCCTACCTGGACCCCCGTTTCAATCCCGGGCCGGATTCGCAAACCGGGTACCGGACCCGCAGCCTGTTGTCCCTGCCGCTTTTCAACCGGGAACGAGAGACCATCGGACTGATGCAGTTGTTAAATAAAAAGGAGGGGTCTTTTACCCCCCAGGACATCTCCTTTCTGCAGGCCTACGGCAGCCAAGCTGCGATCTTTCTCGAAATGGCCCGGCTGCAACAGAGTCGTCTCGAAGCCCTGGAAGTGAGCCGGGAAGAACTTCGCCGCCTGAACCAGGTTAAGGACAAGGCCCTGGACCATCTTTCCCACGAATTGCGTACCCCCCTGGCCTTGATCCAGGGAAATGTTCGTTTACTGCGGCGCAAACTGGCCGATACGCCTAACGGGTTATTGGCCGAAAAATATTTTTCCGTCTTGGAGAGAAACCTGATCCGATTGTTTGAAATTCAGCAGGAAGCCGATAAAATTCTACGATCCCAGCGCCAGTTGGAGGAGCGGCAGATCTTGGAGGCAATGGAGGAAAGACTGGAACGAATGCGGCAGAGCCAAGAAATCCCCGGCCATCTGTTTCATCACTGGCAGATGCTTAAATCCTGGATGATCAACCGTTGCCAGCCGGATGACGCGCCCCGGCGGCTTCTGGATCTGGGTCAATTTTTAAAAGAAGTGGTCGAGCAAATACAGAAGAGGGCTATCGGCCGTCAGCTCATTTTCGAACTGGACACCGCTTCCGGTATCTCCTGGATCGTCGAACCCCGGGCATTGAAGGAGGCCGTGCGAGGCCTGGTGAAAAACGCCGTTGAGAATACTCCGGACGGCGGCCGGATCCTGGTCGGGCTCCGGCTGTCCGGCGGCGAGGCGATTATCGAAGTAGAAGACACAGGAGTCGGAATCACCCCTGACAACCTGAAGTTTATTTTCGACGGGCTCTTCCCTACTCAGGAAACCGATCTCTATGCCTCCAAAAAACCATTTGACTTTAACGCCGGAGGCAAGGGACTGGATCTCTGGCGGAGCCGACTGGCCGGTCAGCGTTATGGTTTCCGCTTGTCAGCCCAGAGCAGGCGTTGCCGCCACCTGCCTCAGAATGAAGACCTCTGCCCCGGGCACATAAGCCGCTGCCCCCACTGCGGTTCCCCGGAAGACTGCGCCGAGGCCGGAGGAAGTCTCTTTAGTCTTTCCCTTCACCCGGACGGAGGGATATAATGCCTTCTCCAGGACTGACCCATGAAGAAAGAGATAGACTTTTCGATTTATTAATCCATGACCTGCGGAGTCCCTTGTCCATTGCGATGATCACCGCCACCAACCTGCTTCACCACCCGGAGCGTTACGGCCCATGCAATGAGAAGCAACAGCAGGCCCTTGAACGCGCTATTCGAAACATACACCGGTCCCAGATTCTGGTGGGGGAGATGATCGAGATCCTCCGTTCAGAGGAAAGATTCTTTCGCCGGGACTATTTTTATCCGGAACAAGCGGTCCGGGAAGCCCTTTTGGAAACTCTGGAGGCCTTTTCACCCGCAACAGCGGAACAGCTTGATCACACCACGACCTTAAAGCAATATCAGGAAGTCCTGAAAACGGAAGGTATTTTTGTCGAAATCACCGGGCGCTACTCCCATTCTCTTTTCTGTCATGATTTGCAAAAAATCACTCAAATTTTACGGAACCTTTTCAGCAACGCCATGAAAAACCGGCGCCGGAAGGTTATGGTGTTCCTTTCCGGAGAAACCGGTCTGGATATCCAGGTCAGCGACGACGGGCCGGGTATCCCCGCGGAGGGACAGAAAATCATTTTCGGCCGGTTTGTGCGGGTCAATTCCGGGGATCCTTTTCAAGCGCCGGGTCTTGGTCTGGGGTTGTCCGGCATCAAGGTCATGATTGAAGCCATGGGAGGCGAAGTTAATCTGACCAGCCGGGAAGGGGTGGGGACAACCTTTACGGTAAAACTGCCTCCTCTTAAACGAAGAAAGGAGATGGGGGTGCAGAAAGATTCTTTGTTGAACGGAAAAAAGATCTTGGCTGTCGACGACGAGCCGGATGTCCTGGACATCCTGGAAGAAGAAATCACGACCGCCAGCACGGGATGTCAAGTGACCAAAGCAACCACTTTTGAAAAGGCCCTGGAATATCTAAAGGGAACATCCTTTGATCTGGTTATCTTGGACATTATGGGGGTCAGAGGATTCGAACTGCTGGAACAAGCCTGTAAATATGACCTGCCAGCGGCTATGCTGACAGCCCACGCCCTGTCCCCGGAGGCCCTTAAAAAGTCTATTGAGATGAAAGCCCGGGCTTATCTGCCCAAGGAAAAATTGGGAGATATTGTCCCCTTTCTGGAAGATATTCTCCGCTTTGAATACCAGGAGGGTTGGAGACGACTGTTGTTCGGACGGCTGGGGGATTTCTTTGACCGGCGTTTCGGTCCGGATTGGCAAAAACCAGAGGCCAAATTCTGGCGCGGCTTCTCAGAACAGATTGGAGCGGTCGGTTAGACCGGGTAGTTATAAGATAGCAAATCTGTTTTTTTTTGTGCCGGGAAATATTAAAAGTCTC
>JACQYK010000155.1 GCA_016208255.1 Deltaproteobacteria bacterium
CGGTCACCGATCCGGCTTCCTTTTGGAAGCCTCCCTATTAGGTCGGCAAAGCCGACCGGCTGGTGACCTCTTCAAAAGCTCGGCAAAGCCGAGCGGATCGAGCGGCCCGACCGACCGGAATGACGAATTCGGGCTTCCGGCAATTTTTTATGAACTTGTCAAGGGTTTCCCCTGATCAAATCGAATTCCGGGAAGAAATATTTTTTAAAGCCCCATCGCCAAGGGACCTTCCTTCTTCTTTTTGACCGGTTTGGGAATAAAGAGGAAACAGATCCCGGAAAGCAGTATCAAAAAGGATAAAGAATAAAAAGCCAGGGTGTAACTCCGGGTGACATCATAAAGGTAGCCGGCCACAATCGGAGCCGTAACCGTGCCGATGGTGGTCACGGTCATGGTCAATCCGGAAATGGTGGCGTAATTTTTCCGACCGAAAAGATCGGCCCGGAGAGATATGGAGAGGGGGATGGCCCCTCCATATCCGGTGCCGTAAAGAATGACAAAAAGGTATAATAGGAAAACCGATTTGGCCTGGATAAAGACGAGAATTCCAGCCGACTGAAGGGCGCAGAGAAAAAACAACAACATCTTTTTGTTATAGCGATCCCCGAGAGACCCGAAAATAAAACGTCCGGGCACACTCACCAGCACCATCATCCCCAGAACAGTCGAGGCCGATTGGAAAGAGACACCGAGATCCATCAAATGGGGAATCTGATGAACCACAATGGAACTGAGGATACAGGCCCGCAGAACCATGGAAAGGGAATAGATCCAGAAAGCGCTCGTTTTGACCGCCTCCCTGACCGTAAAATTCTCCTCCTCTTCTTCGACAATATCAAACTTTTTATCCGCCTCGGGCTGCAGCCCTTTCCCGGGTGAGGAAGTTCCCTTGGGGGACAGATTGCCTTCCCCGTCCGGTTTAAGCCCCATTTCCTCGGGAGTACCTTTGATCAACAAACTCAAGGGAAGCGGAAGAAGAAAGGTACTCACTCCCAGGATAATGGCGGCCTTTCTCCAACCGACATAGAGAATAAGCCAGGCGATAAGCGGAACGAAAATCGCTCCGCCTATCCCGTTTCCAACCATTAATATGGAAATGGCCCGGCTTCTTTTTTTAATAAACCATTTGGCCACTGCCGCGTTGGTCCCATTGACGTATCCGAGATTATAACCCAGAGATAGAGTCAAACCGAAAATAAGATAAAGGCTTATGGGGTCGTGGACAAAATTTAAAAGGACAAACCCCAGGCCGGCCAGGGAGATGCCTGCCAGCATAATCATACGGGCCCCAAAGCGATCGATCAGCCACCCGGCCAGGGGTCCCTCCAGACCTCCTTCCAGCCGGGAAAGGGAATAGACCCCGGACATCAGAGTCCGGGACCAGCCGAATTCTTTAATCATGGGATTGAAGAAGGGACTGAATCCGTAAAAAAAAGTCCCGATGCCAAAGGCGTTGATGACAAAACAGAAGGCTACAATCCACCAACCATAAAACATATTTTTCCCTTTTTCCTGGAACCGGGAAATGATCTTTTTCATAGGTTATCTGTATTTTCCATTGAGTTAGGCTTGGAAGGATTGAGGCCGGGTTTAAATAATCGCTACATTTCTTTTAAAGTTAACAGGGAAGCGGACAGCGCCGCCTTTACCGACGAATGGGTGCATCCGTTATTTATCCTGTTTTTGAAGTTAGCTCCCCTTCAATGTATCGATGAATTATGCCGGAAATGAGGGTTTGATAGGGGATACCCATTCCCATCGCTTTCTTTTGAATCCCCTGGTAGTCGTGGACCGGGCGCAAGCAATCCAGTAGAACGAAGGGTCATACGACTCGCTTCAAAAAAACATTCTCTTTCTTCAACTCAAGTAAATCCCAAAGATTTCCGTACAAGTCTTCAAAAACCGCTACTGTGCCATAAGTCTCAACCTTCGGGTCTCTTACGAATCTTATTCCGAGGGAGATCATTTTATTATAGTCACGCCAGAAGTCATCCGTACTAAGGAAGAACGTTACTCGGCCACCGGTCTGATTGCCAATAAAAGCTTCTTGACCGGGCGTTGAGGGACGCGCGAGCAATAAAGTTGTACCGGTGGATCCTGGAGGTGCAACTACAACCCAGCGTTTATCTTGTTCCGGAATATAGGTGTCCTCAAGTAAAATGAAATTGAGTTTCTTGGTATAGAACTCAATTGCCTCATCGTAGTCACGAACGACCAGAGCTACGTGGATAATAGACTGTTTCATAACTACTCTATGCCGTTATCGGGCCGGCAATTTATACCTGGCCCGGAGCTCGGTTTGTTTCTCTTCCGGAATGGATTTCATATAGGCCTTCCAGCCCGGGCACCAGTTGATATGCCAGCGCCAGAAACGACCCAGGAATGATTTGGGATTTCGATCATATTTAGTCCGCCAGGCACATTGATCGCATTTTGGGTCAGCCATGTCGAGGCCTCCTTTTCTCGTTCAATGAATATAAAAAAGTATAGAAAATGTCCCCGGAGAGGTCAAGAAAAATTTCCCTGAGAAAAATTCATTGTAAAAATATTTGAGACCTTAAGAGGAAATGTGCTATGTCTTAAACTTAAAGAAAAAAAGGAAAAACCCGTTCAGGAACGGTTTAAAAATAAGGAGGAATATGTCAAAGAAAGCCCTGGCCGGCCTTAAGGTGGTTGAATACGCCACCATGGTTTCCGGTCCCTATTGCGGCAAGCTGTTGGCCGATCTGGGAGCCGATGTCATTAAAGTGGAACCGCCGCAAGGAGATCCGTCACGCCTTTGCGGGTCTTTTCCAAAAGACGGAAAACACCCGGAAAAAAGCGCTCTTTTTCTTTACGCCAACACCAGCAAACGCGGCATAACCCTGGATATCGAAAAACCGGAGGGGTTGGAGGCCTTTAAAAAACTCCTGGCCTGGGCGGATGTCTTCATCGATAATCAGCCCGTCGGTTTTTTCGATCAATATCACCTGGGCTGGAATGAAATTCAGCGGTTAAACCCCCGGCTGATCTACGCCTCCATTACCCCCTACGGCCGGACCGGCCCCAGAGCAACCGCCACAGGGGATGAGCTGACCCTCATCCAGGCCGGTGGAGAGGGCAACCTGATACCGGCCCGTTCCTTCGATTTGTCCTTCCCTCCGGTCAAGTTCGGGGGATACCAGGTGGGTTATCACGGGGCACTGAACGCTGCCGTTGGCATCATGGCCCTGGTTTTAGGAAGAATAAAAACCGGAAAAGGACACCTGCTGGATATTTCTTTACAGGAATGCGTCATCAATCTTCTTCCCGGAACCTTGCACAACCACCGCTATGACGGTTTTAACTGGGGCCGGGTCCCGGACCGCCCTCCGGCCATGGGCCGGATGGAAACCTGCGACGGCTATATCACCCTGGGGGCCAATGACGATCACCATTTCCGGGCCCTGCGGGAACTGATGGGCAAACCGGACTGGCTGGCCGATGACCGTTGGGACGACCGCGTTTACCGGGCCAACCATCTGATGGAGATCGCTCCCAGGCTGGATGCCTGGATGAAGCAGCAGAAGAAACAGGAGATCTACCATAAGCTGGCCCAAGCGGGCATCCCGGTGGGGCCGATCAACTCAGCCGAGGAAGTCATGAACAATCAACAGTATATAGCGCGAGGTTACTTCATTGAGGTCGAGCACCCGCTGGCCGGGAAATATCCATATGCCGGATGGCCTTACCGGATGTCCGCTTCCCGGCCCAGAGTCTTCCGGCCGGCCCCGCTCCTGGGACAGCATAACGAAGAGGTTCGCCGGGAAATTCTCGGCCGGGATATGGCAGGGCCTGCGAAACCCGTTAAGGGAACTCAAGACCTGAAACTCCCTCTGCAGGGCCTGAGGGTCCTTGATTTTTCCTGGGTTTGGGCCGGTCCCTATGCCACCATGATGCTGGCCAATCTCGGGGCTGAAGTGATCAAAGTGGAAGGGCACCATCGGACGGATATTGTCCGCCGGGCCGTTATGTGGCCCCGCTGGGAACCGGAGCCCCACCAGGTGCCGCCCAACCAGGGCTTAAGCTACAACTCGGTCAACCGGGACAAGAAAAGTCTAACCCTGGACCTGAGCAAACCGGAAGGCATCCATCTGGCCAAGAGGCTGGCGGCCCTGAGCGATATCGTCATCGACAACATGCGGCCCGACGCCATGAGCAAAATGGGTTTGGGGTATCAGGACCTGATCAAGATCAAACCGGACCTGATTGTGGTTTCCTCTTCCGGCCGGGGGCATAACGGACCGGAAACGAACTATCTCGGTTTTGCGACCATCCACCAGAGCGTCAGTGGCGTGGCCTACCTCTCAGGTTATCCGGAAGACCATCCCACCTACGGGTCCCTGGGCCATACGGATATCACCAACGCCGTCACTACCGCTTTTGTCACCCTGGCCGCCGTTCATCACCGGAATAATACCGGAGAGGGGCAGTTCATCGATCAATCCCAGTGCGAAGGCTCGACCTGCCTGATCGGGGAGCAACTGTTGGGCTACCTGATGACCGGCCTTATCCCTGAACGACAGGGCAATCTTCATCCCGAATATGCGCCCCACAACCTGTATCAATGCTGGGGGGTGGACCGCTGGCTGGCCCTGGAAATCCATTCCGACGAGGAATTCCGGATCCTGGCCCGGGTCATGAACAAACCCGAACTGGCCGAAGATCCCCGTTTCCAGGAGCAGGCATCCCGGAAGAAAAATGAAAAGGAACTGGACCGCATCATCGGGGAATGGACCCGCCCAAGGGACCGGGACTGGATGGTCAATGAATTAATGAAGGCCGGATTGGCCGCCGCCCCCTCGCGGGACGCCGAGGATATTTATGCCGACCGTCATCTGCAGGCCCGGAATTTCTTCCTCAAAGTCCAGCACCCCGAACTGGGGCCACTGGAACTGGCCGGACTGCCCTGGAGGATCAGCGACACCGAACTGCCTTTCGGCCATGCCCCTTTGCTGGGGGAGCATAATCAATACGTCCTTCAGGAACTTTTGGGCTTAAGCGATGCCGAGGTGGCCGATCTCCGGGCCAAGGATATTATTATGTGAACATAGTGGGAAAATACCGTTCTTCGTTTCCCGCTGAAGGCGGGATTCGTTGTTCGGCAGCTTGGTCAGATCGGGCTTCAGAGACAGTATGTTTGGTTCAAAAATCCATAAAATTTAAGCTACTCTTTATAGTCCACACGCTGTTTCGGCGCAACGGCCCGTTTTTCTAGAATGTCGTCAAACCCCGCCTGAATAGAAACCGGAACAGGCACCATCGACATTGAACAGAAAACCTCCTAAAAATGGAAAATAGATATTGAACAACTCGATTAACACAATAATATCAAATAGATTTCCCTATAATATCTTAAGTTGATATTGACAATCTCTGAACTTCCTGATATTGAAAGGAAACTAATCAATAAATTGTTATTTAGATCTGGCAAGAAGGGGGATAGTAAAAGAAGGAGAAGAATGGGCGTACTCGACGGAATTAAAAAAACAGAAATCAGGGATTTACTGGGAAAGGGATGGCTAACCCATGATGGTATGTGGTTTTACCACACCTGCAATGAATTCGGGATAGAGAAAGCCAATACCTTAAACAAAGCGGCCATAAAATCCCTGGCACCAATTGAGGTAGATAGAATGAGACGGCTCCTGGGGATCGTCCGGGAAGGATTCGAAACTTTTGATGAACTCATGAAATTTATGCAACCTGCCCTGGAATTGACTTTGCCGGATTCGGTTTTCAAGAAGCTTCATTTTACCGCACCTGCCGGAAATTTGATATGCTGGAAATGGGAGAGCTGGCAATGCTTCGCTTACAAGGGAATGAAACAGATCGGAGTAATCGATGGATACCGTTGTGGCGTGATGTATAGAATCGAATGCTGGCTTGAAGCCTTGGGTGTCGGATATTCGATGCAACCTGTAATCGAAGGGTGTCTCATGCATGAAAAAGGGGCCTGTGAGGGAGAAATTCAAGTTTTTCTCAGCGCAGGAAGGCAGGAATAAAAAGCGGTAAAAAATAACCATTTTCTGCACCCGCCCGGTGTTCCGCTGCCGCTCCACACTATCTATAGCGCTCCTCCTTCCAGGGATCGGCGGAATTGCTGTAACCATTGCTCTCCCAGTATCCCGGCTCGTCTTTGGTTGTAAATTTAATTCCTTCCAGCCACTTAGCACTTTTGTAAAAGTAGCGGTCGGGCACCAGGGCCCGTACAGGACTGCCGTGCTCCTTAGGAAGCTTCTGGCCGAAGAAACTATGGGCCAGGATAACATTCTCCTTGCGTGCCTCAGTGATAGGGATGTTGGCGGTATACCCGGCGGCGGCCTCAAAGATAACAAAATTGGCCTCTTTTCGCAGTTTAGCCAGACGCATTATGGTGCTCAGGCGGACCCCGCTCCACCGGGAATCCAATAGAGTCCAGCCCGTAACGCAATGCACATCGCAGGTTAATTGAACCTGCTCAAGTGCCAGGAGGTCCTGGTAAGAAAGAACCAGTGGTTTTTCCACCTCACCTCTGACGCGGAGCGTAAAGTTGTCCACGGTGGCTGTTCCAGGTCTACCGCCCATATCAAGAATCTTTTTTATCGCATCCTGGCCGGGGGGTATTCGCGGCTTGCCGTCGGGCCTGGTTTGGGCGGCAAGGGCCCGTTGTTCAAAATCAAAAAGTTTCACAAAAGTTCCCGGCAGGCCGATACTGACCATCGTGCCGCCCGCTGCTGCCAGGAAATTACGTCGAGAGATATGGGGGTCTTTTGGCATGGCTCTTATTCCTGTCCTAATTTTAAACAATAACTTAATTACTCTGGGCAGGGTTTTCAAGATGGGAAGGAGATCTTCCTTGGGATAAATTAGACGGGACTCGGGTGCAGGGAATCGGATGATCCCCGATTTCCTTTTGACGAAGACCTCGGGAACCGTTATTATTGAAAACGTACTGTATCACGGGACGGTTTTCACCGGTTAAAGGACCCTTGAACGTCGGATGATTAGAAAAACCTGAACATTACCATATAAACGTGATATAATCTGACAAAATGAAAATCGAATGGGACCCCAGGAAGGCCAAATTCAATATAAAGAAACATGGAGTTTCATTTGAGGAGGGAGCAACCGCCTTAAGTGATCCCATGGCCGCAACTGGTGTCGATCCTGACCACTCCATAACTGAAGAACGTTTTATTACCTTTGGTATTTCAAAAAAAGGGCGACTTGTGGTGGTATCTCACACCGAGAAGGATGAAACAATTCGAATCATAAATGCCCGCAAAGCGAGCAAAGGAGAAAGAAAACTCTATGAAGAAGGATAAAGGACTTGATAAAGACGAATTGCGGGCTGAGTATAAGCGTTCCGATTTTACAGGCGGCTTCGTACGGGGGAAATACGCAAAACGTTTAAAAGAATCATCTAACGTGATTGTCCTTAGGCCGGAAGTCGCTCAGGCATTCCCGAATGAAGAGGCCGTGAATAATGCCCTTCTTACACTTATTGATATTGCTAATAAGGCAACACGGCCAACAAAACGTTCCACAGGATCGACTAGAAACCGGGCTTCTCAGTGATCTTTTCATTATGTAGCCAGCTACTGTTCCTGGGAAAAAAGGGATAGATTTATTTATCGTCAATCATGCCGAACCCAATTAAAATTGTCATCGGACAAACCACTTTAAGCGCGGAACTCTTCGATTCGCCCTGCGCCCGGGCCGTTTTCTCCTGCCTGCCTATTGAAACCCGGCCCAACGAATGGGGCGATGAGTTCTATTTTGAGATTCCCGTAACCCGGCCCCTGGATGAATCGGCTACCCGGAAGGTGAAAGCCGGAGATATCGGCTATTGGCCTCCGGGGCCAGCTTTGGCCATATTTTTCGGTCCTACCCCCATGAGCACCGGGGCCGATCCGGTCCCGGCCAGCGAGGTCAACCTGGTGGGCAGGATCCTGGACGACCCGGCCCTGCTCAGGAGGGAAAAAGGGGCACGGAAAATCAGGATTGAATAGTTGGCTCCCGGGGTTTTTTGCCCTAACGTTGATTAAACCGCCTTCCCAGCATGGCCCCGGCGATGTTGATGCGCTGGATTTGAACCGTCCCGCCGGCCAGGGGCCAGCCGCGGCTGTCCCGCAGCATCCTTTCAATGGGATACTCTTTGGAATAGCCATAACCCCCGAAAACCTGCAAGGCCATATCCGTAACCTCTTTGGCCATTTCGTTGGAAAAACACTTAGCCACCGAAGACTCAAATACCGACGGCAGCCCGGTACCGGCATTGGTCACCGCGCGATAGATCAGCAGTCGGGCCGCCTCAACTTTCATGGCCATATCGGCCAGCAGGAATTGAATCGCCTGAAATTCGCAAATCGGCTTCCCAAAGGCCACCCGTTCCTGGGCATACTTTTTGGAGGCCTCCAGGGCCCCCCAGGCGATCCCCAGGGACATGGTGGCATTCCCGCAGCGTTCCACGTCAAAGGCCTGCATCAATTTGGCAAAATCACCCTGGGGGATTAGCAGATTCTCTTGGGGCACCAGGCAGTCTTCAAAGATCAAATCGGAACTGGGCATTCCCTGAAGCCCCATGAATTCTTCCTGTTTCCCGAAAGAAAGACCGGGAGTATTTTTTTCAACGACGATCCCTCCGATACCCTTGGCCCCTTTGATCTCATTGAACCGCACATAGACCAGGTAAAGATCGGAATGTCCCCCTCCGGAAATAAATCGTTTTTGACCGTTTAAAACAAAATGATCGCCTTTAAGCACGGCCTTGGTGCTCAAATCGGTAAGCGCTGACCCGGCCCCCGGTTCAGTCATGGCCACGGCCATAAGTTTTTCCCCGGTGCAGGCCGGAGGAATAAAACGTTGTTTTTGTTCTTCGGTCCCGAACTGATCCACGACCCGGATAGGTCCCACGTTGGTTTCAAAAACAGGGAAGGCGATAATCGGGCTGACCCGGGCCAGCTCTTCAATAGCCAGGATAGCCTCAAAAGCCGTCTGTCCCCCGCCTCCGAAGCGTTCGGGCAAACAAATACCCAGCAGTCCCATCTCCTCATATAGGGGCATGACTTTATGGTCCAGGACCTCCCCCGACTTTTCCAAGGCCGGTACCAGCGGAGCGAGGCGCTGATCGGCGAAATCATGGACCATCTTTTTGAAAATTCTCTGTTCTTCATTTAGCTGAAAATCCACTTTCCTCCTCCTCTCCAAGTTAAATATATTCTCAGTAAGTATTTAGAATTGATGGATTCGTAAAAAGTCAGAAAAGGCTCATATTCGTCATTCCCGCGAAAGCGGGAATCCAGGAAACTCAAATACTTCTGGACCCCCGCCTTCGCGGGGGTGACGGCTTTGGAGACTTTTCACAAACTTGTCAGAATTTGTTCGACCAGTTTTTTCTTCATCACCTTACCGCCCGGATTTTTGGGCAAATCCTGAACGAGAAACAGCTTTTGGGGAATCTTATAATAAGCCAGTTGATCTTTGCAGAATTCCTGTATCTCCGAAAGCAGGATCTCCCCCGAATCGGGCCGGGGAATCACAGCGCAGGTCACACATTCCCCCATAACCGGATCAGGCAGCCCGACCACTGAAACATCCAAAATTTTTGAATGGAGATGCAGAACGTTTTCCACCTCCACCGGATAGACCTTCTCCCCTCCCCGGTTGATCATTTCTTTGCTTCTTCCCACTAAATAAACAAAACCCTCCTCGTCCTGGAACCCCAAATCCCCGGTAAAAAACCAGCCATTTCGATAAGCGGCCCTGGTTTCCGACTCCAGATTATAATAGCCTTTGGTGACCAGTCCACCCCTGACCGTCAACTCGCCTATCCCGTTCAATGGTACTTCCCTCCCGGAAGGATCCACAAACCGGACCTCCGAACAGAGGGCCGGCCGACCTACGGAAGTCGGTCTTTCTTCGCAAAATTTATCCAGCAAGAGGGTAATCACGGAAGCCTCGGTCAGGCCATAGCCGTTAACAAACTGCACCTCTTTAAAGACGTCTTTCATCTCCTTTAGAAGATCCGGGGGCATGGGTGCCCCGCCGTATTTAACCAGTTCGACGCAACTGAGATCATATTTTTCAATGGGGGTCTTGTGAAGAAGCAGCCAAAACAAGGTCGGAGTTCCGGTCAGGATATTGATCTTCTCTTTTACAATAAGTTCCAGAAACAGATCGGGGCGGAGAACGGACATCATATAGATCGTGGTGCCGGAATAGATTGCCCCCACAAGCTGTTCTTGAAGGGCCAGCACGTGAAACAAGGGGGCGACCAGAAGGGTCCTGCTGTGTTCGGGATTTTTCAAAGGCACTTCAAGGGAATAATAGCCCTGTTTACAGGCGCTGGTGATCATATTCCGGTGAGTGATCATGGTTCCCTTGGGAAGCCCGGTGGTCCCTGAAGTAAACAGGATGAGAGCCAGGTCATCTTCCTCGATTTCGGGAGGAACGTAGAATTTTGCCTCGGCCGAAATTTCCGGCGGCCATTCCGGCCCAAGGCATAATTGTTTTTGGGGAAGCTTTTGAGGAGGAACCTCTTGAACTTTGGCGGAAAAGGCCGGGGAAAAAATCAAAAGTTCGAGTCCGGATATTTCTATCTGTCTTTCCAGTTCCGAACCGGTCAAGTGGTGATTAAAAACCACCGCCGTGGCCCCGAGTTCCTGAATCGCCAGAAAAGTGAGGATAAAATTAATCGAGTTCTCCATCAGCAGTCCCACAGGCATTCCCTTTTGGAGGCCGTAAGCGCTTTTTAAAAATTCAGCCAAACGGAAAACCTGGTTTTGGGTCTCCCGGAAAGTTAGCCTTTTATCCTCTTCAATCAGGAAAGGTTTATCCCCATAGGTTTCCACCGATTTGGAGAACAAGACCGGGAGGCTTTTAAATCGATGCCTGAAACTCTGAACGGGATTACCTTCAACGATAACCGTTTCGATGGAATAGTCTTCGATCATCTCACCCTCCTATCAGGTTTAGGGAAACGAACCGCCTCTTTTATCCTTATTTTTCCATTTAAAGTCCTTTACCCTGTCCCGTACTCGATAAAGCCATTGGAGCTTCTTCGGGCAATCGCTTCATAGAGTTCCATAGATTTCCTCCTTATTTTAAGACCCTTCAACCACCCACGAGAAAAGAGTACCCCTATCGTTTTCCAGCTTTATCCAGGCACTTCCGAGCTTCTTCCGGCTTCTTTGCTATCGCATACTGCCAATGGCCATATTTCCCACCGACGTTGACCGCGTTTATCCAACGCTCTGCCGCTGCCTGCTTGAAAGATTCAAGCTCATCAAAGCCTTTGGTTTCAAGAATCAAATAAGATGCCCTATTATCAGTATCCAATCGAATGATAAAATCGGGAATATAATCGTGATGCTGTCCGTTGTGGAAATAGGGTATTGCAAAGCCCAAACCCTGGTTCTTCACAAAAGCCCTGGTAGCCGGATGGGTATCGATGAAATATGCGGCTGACTGTTCCCATATTCGGGTATCCGCCACGATGTAGTTCAGATGGGAACGCTCAACTTCTCGAACCTCCTTGCCAGTCCAGAAATCAACGTCCGAAGTCGACCCCGGCCCTCGACTTGACTCATAGACCGCTATCTCTGGGATTTCGCCAGTGATGATATCAGGTCTTATGCCGTTTAAAAGGTTTTCGATGGCCCAGCCATAATAAGGCGAAAGAAAAACATCTAAAATGTTTGCCGGAGCAACAGGTTTTACTTTTTCTTTTAGTTAACGATCTACAATTCTTGCAATCTGTGGGAAAAGAACCTGAATGGGAGCCTCGCACCCTGGCTGGGAGGCATACCCCCGAGTTAAGTCACGGGCCAGCTCAAAGACTAATTCCTGAACACGAAGTCCTGCTCTGAATGGATTCAGGTCTACATTTTCCAGTTTTCCCGGCCCCAAAAGAGACGGCCTGCCTTGATTGCTGAAAAGAGCGGCTTTCAACTGTACTTCAGGTGGAATATGGAGAGGGTTCAGAATGAGTTCGGGAATCGCATCCCAGTCCGCTGATATTTTATTGCGTATGGCTTGCGTATATCCCTCAACACGGGGGAATTTGATTTCATAGCGAGCCTTACCCGGAATGGCAAAAACATGGTGCCGCTTGATCGGGGGAATCCTCGAACTATTTTTTGTTTCCTTAAAAGGAATGATTTCAAAGGGGACACCAAAAACCTTAGAAACTTCTTCAGTAAGTTTCCCGTCTCCCCCCACCTCGTAACTCGATCTCCGCAGCCCGCGGCCCACTACTTGTTCACAAAGCAGTTGTGACATGAAGGGACGCAGTCCAATGATATGAGTAACGGTATTGCAATCCCAGCCTTCAGTAAGCATGCCGACGCTGATGATACATCGAATGTCTCTGCCGGGCGGGCTTAACGGCCTGTCCAGCTTCTTGGCTAACGCCTCGAAACCTTCTGGATAGAGTGTTCGCCCCTGTCTATCGCGGGGCCATTCCAACTTGCCAACAGTATCCAGGGTTAAGCGCATCCAGCGGGATTCATCACTCTTGGCCTCGCCCGTATCGGTCTCCTGCACCACTTTAGAATCGACTCGAATCGTGTTGATTCTTTCGTTATTACGAAACCCTTCGATCTTCGACGGCGGAATTCCGGCTGGAGGATTATTTTCAGCCAGCCATTCGTAAATGACTTTGGCTATCTTGGTGTTTTTGCAGACGAGGATAAATACAGGAGATCGGGGGTCCTCCTTGTTCCCTTCCCATTCCTGACACTGTTCAGCCCAGAGTCCGGCCAGCATGACAATAGGGGTATGGGCCCACTTAAGGATCGCCTCCGGTTTTGCCGCCTCCTTTTTACCGCCGCGCTCAGAGGCCGTCAGGTGCGGCAAAATCCATCGCCAGATATTGAAGTAGCCCGGTATTTCTTTGCCGGTTGTGTCTCGCACCGCAAGCTGTGGAATTTTGGTAAGCCCTGATTCGATGGCATCGGTTAGCCCGAACTCGCTGACTACCCAGGGGAAGATACGGTTACTGTCAGGTCCCATTCTGCCGAGAAAATAAGGCGTTGCGGAAAGGTCCACACAGAAATTGATGCCTCGATGTTTTTGAATACGATCAAGTCCTTCAACCCAAACTGTTGCCTCTTTGAAAAACTCCTCAACTTCCTCTTCCTCCCCCAAGAGGTCTTCTTCCCCTTCCTCAGGCTCCGGTCTTCTGATCCTGTAAGCATGATGGGCCTCATCATTAAACACCAGGATATTCTGTTTTCCGCCAATGTCGCGCCCAAGCACCCGACTCAACAGTGCAGTATCACTCTCGACATACTTTGTGGATTCGATCTTAACTTTTCTTAGATTACCCTGCTTATCACGATCTTCAGAAATGACATGTAATATCCCGGCATCAACCTGTTTGGTCAAATCTTCAAAGGTCAAATACCGCGTGCCACGGGCGGTAGTGGTCTTCTCACCGATGACAATCGTTTCAGTGATGGTTACGGGTACGCCGGTTTTTGTCACTTTGGCACTGACCCCACCAGTCTGCATCACCTGGGGCTCAAAGACGTGCCAGTTTGTTATTAATATCTTCCCTTTCGTAAGCTCCGGCATAAGATGAGGCGGAACGAGATCACGAGTGCGATAAATACTCGCCTCTCCCCGTTCAGGATCGAGCTCCTGAAGCCTGCTTCGGATCGTAACATTGGGACAAACCACCAGGACTGCGTCAGAAAAGCGGCTATCGTTTCGGTAATTGATTTTGTTCAGAATACTCCAGGCGGCAATCATGCCCATGACAGTCGTTTTGCCGGATCCCGTGGCCATCTTGCAGGCATAGCGGCTGAAGGCTTTAAAGCCTTCAGCTTTTCGTTCTTCACTCGGCTCGTCAGGCGGAATAGAAATGCCCTGCAGAAAATCAGAGCGGGCTTCCTTCAGAAAAATAATGGTCTCGGCGGCCTCAAGCTGGGCAAAGAAAAGCCGGTGCAGTCTACCGTCGCGGCGCCAATAATTGAGGAGTTCATAGCTGATCCCGGTCACCCCGCCATCCCCTTTGAGTGCCAACGGCAGCCATTCCTTGATCCGCCCCCGAATACGGTTAACCAGCTTCAGATCAATGGCCGTACCGATTCCTTCAGGAGATTCAGACATGGATTTTACAGGAGGGCGGTAATAATACATGGCCGGTCTTCGGCCTTCAACCTGCACAGGAGGTTCACCTTCGATAATCCGCCAGTAAGACGAAGGTTCAAAATAGGGTGAGTTTAGAATCGGTTCGGGGACTTCGTATTGGTTCATAATGGTATATTGAAAGCCCTACAGATGGCATCAAGTTTTTCCCTTACTTCCGGATGAATCTCTTCAGGCAGCATAACCGCTGCTATTTCATTATAGCGATTGTAGGGAAAACCTTGAAGACCGGCGGCGTCCAGAATGGGAGGCAAAAGTTTTGTTCTGGCTTTAGTCGTGTTCAAATATCCATGGTCCCCTAATGGCTCTCTGATAATTGCGGGAGGAAAATTATCAGTAAGATATTTTTGCATTTCCTCAACATAAGGGGCTGATGCCGACTCTCCCACCTGGGTCATAATAAATCTTTCCAGAGCAGAGGGATGAATAAGATAACTTTCGATTTCATATCTCCGCCACCTTACGCGTTGCAACCCCTGGCCTGTAATTACTGTTTCAGTTATGGAAGAAAGATCGTCTCCATCAAGTAAAACAAGACCGGGTATAGCTTTCACCATGGAGAGCGACTGATAATGATCCCGGACTTTTATGCCAGATGCTCCATCCCGTGTTTCCCAAACAGTCGGTTTCCAGAATAGATGAACGGTCAGGAGATTATAAGCAGGATGTTCCAGGATGCTTGCCCATTCTTTAAGAATAGCAATATCCGTATATCCCTCGGTATACAAAATACCCGGAACGACCATGGCCATCATGATGTCTGTGTTTGAGAGGACGGCAAGTGATCGGATCAGATTGGTCCGATCCAGTGTGTCGGCAACCCGTCGCGGACCATCGAACAGCACATAAAGCTCACGGGGCTCAACGGAATTAATAATGACTTCGGAATGGGTGGCGATGATCAATTGCGAGTGCTTCTCCAGGGCCACATGGCGTAATTCACCATATATGGCTTCCTGAAGGATTACATGAAGATGCGCATCCGGTTCGTCTATGAGTAATACGCTTCCCGGCCTCGTGTTCAGAAAGGTAAGGAGCATTAACACTTGCTGAAAACCACTGCCGGCGCTGGCAATATCAAACCTTGGAGATTCCGGCGCCGTACAATATTCTGCTATGATATAGGCGCCTGTCTCATCAGGCGGAAGCAGCTCGTATCCGAAAAGTTTTTTTATGGTAATTTGTAAGGCCTGCCAGGCCGTTTCACTCTGTTTGGCCTGTACCAATAAATTCCTGAGCACCTCGCCCGGCTTGCCTTGCCCTATCGTTGCGTCCAAAAATTCCTGCCTGGCATACAGGGGTTCTTGCGTAGCCAATCCGGTCATCGGAGGGATAAAAACAGCCGGTAACTTCAGGCCCCTTAGCCTGGAAGGTTCAACATCGTGTCTCGGTCTGACCTTAACCTGCTCGGTGGTGTCATGACGAATTTCCATGGCAATCCGCCAACCCTCGGAATGACTGATTTCGATTTCAATGATGTTGCTCGTTTTTCTTTCATTCCAAAGGAGATCGAATTGTCTCAGAGGCACTGCCGCGAAGGTCTGGCGCGCGATTGGCGCATAGGTGTAAGACCCACCGTGCCTTTGAAAGTCACTCAGTTCGCTCCATTTTCGAAAGGCAAGATCCCATGCGGCTATGGCTTGCAGCAGAGTTGTTTTGCCTGTATTGTTCGGACCTGCCAGTACGATATGGCCGGGGATATCGAAGGTGACCTCATCGAAACGTTTGAATCTGCGAAGAACAACCTTGGTAATCATCTCTTGGCCTCGTTCAGCGGTTTTACCACCAGCAATTCATTCCCCCGGTCGTCGATCACCTTTACTGCGATCTGTCCCTGTTCTCCCGCCTCAAAGGCTGCGCTGACCGTTCCGGCCAGATGGTCCCAGACACTGTCTTCATGGGTAGACCTAAGCGCCCGTTTCAGATTATCCCAGGCGCTGGTGCGGGGGAAAAAGGCCTGGCTGACATGGAAGCAGAGGCCGTTGTAATCGGTATCGAGGAACCAAGCCGGAACATCGTCCCCTTTTCGGTGGGCAACCTCCATGGTGATCGGATCGAAGACATCGAGACCCAGGAGTTCCACCTGATACCGGACGGGAGGGGACCCGGAGGCGCCTTTAGACAATTTTCTCAGGGCAATCTCCGGCAGGCCGCAAACGCTGAAGATCTGACTGGAACGCATATTCTTCAATAAATCGCCCATTAAGAGGTCCGGCGTGGCCTGGACATAGGTTGCCGGAACCCCCACAGCGGCCTCGCAATTGTCAACCAGGTTCCGCGCGCCCGGTTGAATAGCAAAACCGATTACAAAAAGAGAGGTATAGTTTTTGGCGTGAGCCTCACGGGCCGCTTCATAAACAAGCTTTTCGCTGATCGCCCCATTTTCCGGTCCAAAGAGTATGGCTACGAGCATCCCCTTTTCCCCCTCGCCCCTTAGGGGAGAGGGGTGGGGTGAGGGGTTTTCTACTATCGCCTCTGCCGAGAGGGACAATGTCTTGGCCGGCTTCCGAATACTTTTAAACTCAACAGTCTTGCCGCCGTCCAAATGGAGCACCGGAGAACGCCGCAGAACCTCAAGCATCCGGTCGATGAATGATCCATACTGGCCGGCTTCAATTGCCCCGGAATCTTCAAGGCCATCCCCTTCCCAGTCAACAGGGGTTGGGATGGTTGCCTCAAGGCAGAATGGACCTGAAACCCTTGTGATACTGTTTATCGGCTCCGGTCTGTCGACCAGCACTTCTTCTGCGGGAGGTTCATTATTGGCGATAGACTTAAGAGTCACATGGGAGACAATCCCGCCCACCTCTTCGCCTTTGTTGTTCTGTTTGCGTTTGTATACAAAGCCGCCTGCCGGCCCATAATCGGGTTCTTTCAGCTCATAGTATGGAAAAGTGGCCGTCAGTAATCTCTGCCGTGCCAGCGCCAGCGGCACCCGGCTCGTATCGATGGTGATCCACCGCCTGCCCCACTGCTCGGCTACATAGGCCGTCGTTCCGCTGCCACAGGTGGGGTCGAGGACGAGATCGCCGGGATCGGTGGTCATAAGGAGACAGCGTTGGACTGTCAATGTGCCTGTTTGTACTACATAAAACTTTTCAGAAAAGGTCCCTATAATTGTATCATTCCAAACATGAGTGATCGGCATATAGGGGAAGTCATCTTCATATCGTTTGTATGCAAGAGTTTTTCCTTGCATAACAATCCTGTTAGCTTCTAAAAGTTTTTTCATTCCCTCTTCGTTTGTTGACCAATGCCGCCCCTTTGACGGTTTATAACCTTTTCCCTCAAAGACAAATTCGAAAGAGCCAGAAGCCGATTCCCCCTGTCCACTAATATCTGATGCGCGAAATCGACGCCCTTTTGGAAAATCAACTTGGCCCGATATCTCCACACGCGATAATCTCCTTGAAGTACCATCGAGAGTTTCAATCCAAGTAAAAGTACCAAGTTCTGTTCTTTCTACTCTCTCTTCGAACATTTCATTATATTTAATCTGGTTTTTATCTTTGCAGTACCAGATAAGAAAATCGTAATTCCTAGAGATTAATTCACCTACAAGTGCAGCAGTTTTAGCAAATGCTATAACGGCCACAAAATTCTCCGCCCCAAATACCTCATCCATCACTTCCCTTACATGATGCAAATTCTCATCGCTGATCTGCACGAAGATACTGCCGCTTGGGGTGAGGAGTTCGCGGGCGATCAGAAGCCTGTCGCGCATATAGGTCAGGTACGAGTGCAGGCCGAGTTCCCAGGTGTCCCGATAGGCCTTGACCATCTCAGGCTCCCGGGTCATATCATCGTCTTCATTGTGCTTCACATCACGTTTGCGGACAAAAGGCTGAAAGTTCGAACCGAATTTCACGCCATAGGGCGGGTCCATGTAGATCATCTGTACCTGTCCGCCAAGCCCTTCGTAATGCACCAGGGAGTTCATCACGACCAGCGAATCTCCCAGTACCAGACGGTTGACCCACTTGTCCTTATATTCATAGGCTTTTAAAATCTGGTCGGTGATCGAATGCTGCGGGTCGCCGAAGAGACTGAACAGGGCAAGCTGCTTGTCTTTTTTATGGCCGGCCAGGGTTTCGATAATGGCCTTGGTGGAAAGCCGCTCATGGACAAACAAAGGCAGCGAATCGTAGCGATAGGAGACAGAGGGCTTCTTTTTTCGGAATTGGGCCTGGGTCCCCACTTCAGGTCGCATCAAGCTCTCAGCGGTGGGATGGCGATAGGGCTCTGTAAGACGGTTCTCGGCAGTTACACCTTTCCTTCCACCCTGCGATTTTTTAATGATTGTCCTCTTCCTGGATGCCGGCATTATTTAATTTTACCCCTGCAAGTTTCTGAAAAATTCTTTAAATATTAAAATGTTCAATGATTATTTGCAAGTAAAAAACCGACCCTTAGAAGTTGGCCAAGCTATCAACTCTAAAGGAAAAGGAGTTATTCAAAATCTATCTTAAAGAAAATACCGCCGCTGCTGTGGGTGCCACCCCTGGTTTCGATCTCCAGGTTCGGGGTCAGGGCGTAACGGAGGATGACCTGGTAGCTGTTGTCGAACAATGATCCCCCCAGACCGAGGAAAAGCCGGGGATCGAGATATTTTCCAACGGTGATTACCGAGCGGTAAAAATCAGCGTTATCGGATTGGATTTCCAAGGTGTCCAGGCTGAGCAGACCGGCCAGCTTGCCCTGAAACTGTCCTCCCATCAGAATTCCAGCTGCCTTGCTTAAAAGCGCCAGGTCCTGTTTTCCGGCTCCCTTTTTCAGAGGTTCCCCGAAAAGGATATAGGATAGGATATCGGATTCCGGCATCATGGGCCTGGAATAAAGCTTCACCTGCGACGATTGAAGAGTACCGGTAACCGCTATCCCGGCTTCAACCTCCTCCACCCACTCCTGCAGCCCTTTTTTCCCGGGAATCGAGCGCAGGGCCAATAAGTCAAGGGTTGGATTTTCGGGCCGGCCGTTAAAATTAAAACGCCCCCGGGTAATCTCCAGTTTCCGATTCTGAAGGAGAAAATGTCCCCGGGCGACCTTGATTTCTCCATAGGCATTGATTGCTTGGGTTCCCTTTAGACTGACCAGTACCTCCCCCTGGAGAAAGGCATCGAGGCCTCCGGCTTTCATTCGGACCTGTTGGCCCAAAAGCAGACGGATCTCTCCATGGATCGGCCAGGCTCTTCCGGGTTGGGAGGAGGGAGAAGGGTCTATAATGACAACGTCAGGACTGGCCCGCTTGAATCCTCCGGATGGTGCGCTGGAGAACAGGGCTTCGGGGATTTCCAAAACTCCGTTCAGGATTAAATGCCCCGGTCTGCCGGAAATATCAAGAAGGGGGCTGGCCTGGGCCACAATCCCCGGGCGATTGATGATTTGAAAATTGTTTCCGGTCAGTTTCCCCTCAATCCTTTCTATTTTCCAATCCTTCAGCCAAAAGACGCCCCTGCCGTTCAATCGCCCCTGACCGGACTGCATCTCCAGCGCGGATAAGTTGATTCGGTCCCGGTTAAAGGTCGCCTTGGCGGAAACGTTCCGAATTTGAATACCCAGGGGCAAGAGGTCGGCCCCGCCTTCGGTCAGTTCCAGATCTCCTTCCAGGGATGGTTTTTCCCAGGTCCCTCTGACCGACAGGTTCCCCTGTATCTTCCCCCGGCTGGTTTGAACGGCCTCCGGGAAGAGGGCGGTCAGGAGACCGCGCTCCCCGACCTTCCCTGCTAAATCAAGTTCAACTGGACCGTCGGATTTAATTTTTACCGGAATCAGGGCCGGGAGCGGAAGCTTGAAATCCCCGGAGATTTTTCCATAATCCTCCAGCTCCAGATTCAGATCTCCCCTCAGGTTATCCTCGGCCCAGAGAATTCCAGCCTCTGCCTTATTTACCCGGGCATTAAAGACCGCTCCCTTTTCCTGCCAGGTTAAGGAGCCTTTGCTAAGCTCCAGTCGGCCTTTCAGGGTTAAACGAGGCCCGCTGGTCCACCCCCCTTGAACCCGTCCCCCAATCTTACCACGGGCCTGGACCCCCGGGGTTTTTCCCGGATAAAAAAGATCCAGGTCAAGGCCTTCACCGGCCACCTCCAATTTCCCCTGGTCCGGAAAGGCAAAACGGCCTTTTTCCGGAGAGGTGGCTTCGCCCCGGATTCTGCCGCCGTCCTTCATTTCCAGGTTCCAGGATGAACGCAAACCCTGTTCATCCCAGGAGACCTTCAGTCCCCCCCGGGTTAATTCCACCCGCTGTTTTCCTGATCGGAAAACCCCGGTCAGTTCGGCACTGGTCTGCAAATCCAGCCGGTCACTTTTAAAAAAATGGGCCCTTGCCCAACCCGTTGTTTGACCTGTAATCCGGACCTTTTCCAGAAAAGGCCGGCTCCTGGCCAGATCGATATTCCGCCATTCGGCTGAAAAGATCCCGGTCAGCGGCTTAAGACCCAGGTCGGCTTTTAATGAAATCCTTTCTCCAAATTTTCCGGCAAGAATCATGGCAGAGAGTTGAAGCTGATCAGGGCCGATTTCCAGGGAGGCCGGTGACTGCAGACTGAGAGGATTCCCTTGAGAAATCGCCAGGGAAAGGGACCTGACCACTCCCTTCCAGTGTTTTTCGCGGTAAGACCCTGATAAACCGGCTTCGATTTTACCATCGCTCCCCTGCAGGGCCAGATTGATCTGATGACGGGACCAGGTTCCCATAGCTTCTCCGGACAGGGAATGAGCCGTGAAATAAGGGGAATCCAGCTCTCGAATTCGGGCTTTTAGATCCATAGCCGTATCTGACTTCCCCGGATCGATGGACGCCTCGAGTTTCAATTCCTGACACCTGGTTCCCCTCCAATCCAGTCCATTTCCTTTAAGGGTCAGCCTGGTTCCCAGGAGACCCTTCCGCCACCTGACCCAGCCTGCGGCGGAGACCGAACCCCGGCTGTTCGGCACCAGGTAAGACAGGTCACTCACCTGGGTCTCAAAATCGAAACGCTCGGATAAAATCCCTCGACCGGAGAATTTGAATCCCCGGCCCTGCAATTCAGCCCGATCGAAAAACAGGAAATTTTTCTCCAGACTGACCTTTATTTCTCCCTGAAGATTCTTTTCCTGAAATCGGCTTTCCAGCAAATTGAGGGCCAGGGTCCCGCGGTTCAACCCGGACAGGGACCGGGAAAAATCGCCTTGAGCGTCCAGGTTGATTAGTCCGGACCAATGGGGATGGATGACCTCGGACCTCAATTGCCGGCCCTTGAGGAAACCGCGGATGGATATTTCTTTATCCAGCCTGATCCCCACCAGTCCCTGGAGGGACCCCTTTAACCATTCCCCTTGGTCAACCTTGACCTCCAGCCCGGCTTGCTTCCCTTGAAGGGTACCGGCCAGGCGGAAGGATTGCCAGGACCGGACCTTGTTCTTCAGATCAAAGGATCCGGTATATTCAGCGGGTCTTCCGGTCAACCGGAGTTGACCCGACAGATGGATGGGTGTCGAGGCCTCCCGAGAAAGGTCCAGATCTTCCAGGGTTAAAAGGGCCTGAAAGGCGGGACCGGTCCTGTCAAAAAGAACCATCCCCTGCCCGTTGATAGACCCTTTCCGGCCGGCCTCCTTGAAAGATACCTTCCGAAAATTGATTCGGTGCGAGTTCAGACCCAGTTCGGCCCGAAGCAAATATCGGTCCGAAGTTTTGGTCCGGCCTTTGATAAAGATCGGTCCAGCCAGGTCCTCTCCCCGCCAGGATGGCTTTAATTGACCCTGAATTACGATTTGTTCCAACCCCTGCCAGGGCTTTTCAGGAACCCAAAGGATATTAAGCCCGATAGCCGGCAGGGAAAAACCGACACTCAAGGCCCCTTCCAGACGGCCGAGGTCTCCTTTTACTAAAAGAGGGGAAACGGCTAATATTCCTTGTCTCCAGGCCAGGCGTCCGCTAATGACTTCGATGATCCGTGGACGATCACCAGGACTTCGGTAATGGATTTCTTTCAGGTTGAAGGACCGGACCTCCATCCCGATGCGGGCCGGCAGGCCGCTGACCCTGGGTAAGGACAGATTAAGCGGCACGGCCCTTTTTCTTTGATCGTCCAGGATAATTCCGAAACCCGTAATTTCCTCAAAAACTATTTTTCCCCGGAGCAGATGAAAGGGGTTTAACCGGGTCCGGATTTTTTGGACCCTCATATGCCCACCGGTCCAATCGGCCCTGACTCCTTCTAAATAAAGCGGGCCGGCTATCCGGCCTTCGATTTTTTCCGCTGAGAGCGTCAGGGGAGAAAGGAGAGAAACCGCTTTAAACAGCCAACGAACTCCTTTCGGCGTCCTGAAAAAATAATAACATCCCCAGGAAGAAAGACCCAGAAACAGAACCAGAATCAAACCGGTTAAAATCCAGCGTTTCATAAACTGAATCCTAAGGAAAAATGAATCCGGATTTGGGGGTCGCTCTCCCCGATCTGGTGGGCCAGGTCAAGACGGACCGGACCCAGAGGGGTATACAGGCGTATCCCCAGGCCGGCCGCCTGTTTCCATTCAATCTGGCTCAGATCATCAAAGGCATTGCCCGCATCATAGAAAACCGCCAGCCCCCAGGTTCGTGAGATGGACTTTTCGATTTCCAGGCTGCAGACGGCCAGATGTCTTCCCCCGATCACCTGGCCTGAGTCGTCTTTAGGTCCCAGGGATTGGTAATCGTATCCTCGGAGGCTGTTGTCTCCCCCGGCGAAAAACCGGAGAGAGGGAGGCAGGCGCGTTAAAGACTCGCTTTGAAAGGTAGTGCCCACTTGGCTGCGAAGCAGAAGGGCGAAACCCTTTCCCAGGGGGGCCAGGTAATCCCCCTGCAGGACTAACTGTAAAAAAAAGCCGCTGGAACCCAGGACAGGGGCACTCCCCCGGGTTTCGAGCGAATACCGGTATCCCCGGGCGGGATGAACCGGATCGTCATAACGGCGCTCCCAGAAGCGGACCCCCGGGATGATCAGGGTAGAAAATCCTTCCTGCCCTCCAATCGAAAAGTCCTCTCCCAGCAGCCGTAAGTAACCCGATCCCAGACGGTCCCGGCCGAAGGGATAAATGGTTTCGTATTGCGAAAACAGAGAACTGATATCATAACTGTCGGTGATTTCTCTTTTAAACCCCAATTTTAGAATCGTTTTTTGATCCTGGTTTTTATGGCCCGGCAAAATATAATCAAGGGCCACCCCTTGCAGCCTTTCAGAAAATTGCAGTTCGGAGTTTAATTCATATCCCTGCCGGTTGAAGTTCAGGTCACGGTAACGGCCGATGAGCCCAGGACCCTTGTCCGTATCATAACCGATGCCGAACCGGAGCTTTTTCGGTTTAGAAGGGGTTAACCGGATCCGGACCGGAATTCGATGGTCCCTCGCCTCCCTTTGATCGGCCTCGATCACGACATCCAGGAATCGCTCGGAATTAATAAAATTCAACCGGCTGCTGGCCAGATTCTGCGAGGAAAAGGCTTCCCCGAACTGAAAACTCAAATAGCGCTTGAGAAAGGATTCCGGATAACTCAGCGGCGGAACAAAATGGATTTCACCAAAAAAGAACCGGGGACCGGTTTCCAGGGTCAATTCGATATCGGCCTTATTTTCAGCCAGAGCAATCCGGATGAGGTGAGCGGAAAAGTCCGCCTCCAGGTAACCGGCTTCCAGGGCCGTTTCCTTCATGGCCCTCTTAAATTCCTCATAGCGGTCCTGGCGCAGGACCTCCCCCTCCCGGAGAGGAAATTTCCGGATAATTTCCCGGATCTTCTCCTCCTGGGCCCCCGGACCTGTGGCCTGGATCCGCACCGAAGCAATCAGCAGCGATTCACCGGGTTTGACCTTAACTGACAGGCGCAATCGCCCCGGAGTTCTATCGATGGAAACCGCTACCTGGGCCCTATAATAACCAAAGGGCTGGAGGGCCTCCCGGACTTTTTGGGGAGCCTCTTTTTCAAAAAGAACCAGAAGAATTTCATCGATTTGATCACCTTTAATCATCCCCTCCGGGGGAGAGAGGGCCGCTTGAACATTTTCCAGGGCCTCCCCTTCCAGCCCTTCCACGGCGGCCTCGAAAGTCGTCTCCCCCCGTGCATAATCAGGGAAAAGACTCAGGAATAGAATGGAGATTAAAAAAAAATTTTTCGTCCAGGAGTTTATTGTAAAGCAGCGCTTGGCGGTCAAATGAAACCTCGAACCCTGTTTTAGAAATCCTTTAAAATTTATTACCATTAAGAGGAGCAGAGAAACTAATAGTTAAAAAATCTTTTAAATTTTTTTTCGAACGTTGCGGCCCGCGGGCCTTTCCATAATCGAGAAGATTGATCGGTTTCCCCGATACGGGATGCGGGATTGCTTCCAGATTTATTCCCTTTCCTTTAAAGTCACCAGACCTGAACCACTTCCCCTGGGATTGGAAAACAAAGGAAAGACCCGGGCTAATTGATCCGGGGATCCCATGACAAACCATAAATCCTTTCACCGCTGGTGGGACTGGACCCCGGCTTTCGCCGGGGTGACGGGCAGGGTGATTTTCGGTAGTCCCAGAAAGATTAACAAATCATTGTCGGTATTGATTGACCAGGCGACTAAAATTTTTTTGCCGTTTAGGCTTATCCCCCTCCCCTATGCCTCCAACACCTCCTTTTTAATTTGCAGATAGCGGGCGATCCCGTTACGGGTAATCATACCGATCAAAGCTCCTTTATCCCTGACTGCAATCCTTCCTTTATCTTCCCCGATCATCAATTCCAGGGCCTTTATGGCATCGTCCTCCGGGGAAACTTCCCATTTTTCCTGATGGGGAACGGTCACTTCGGACACCCGGACCCTTCCCCAATCCTCCCGTCGAATGTTCTTGATTTCTTTCAGAGTAACAAACCCCAGGAACTTCCCCTTTTCCATGACCGGGAACCCTCCGAACCCCTCCTTCAGGAAATAATCGGAGACCGCCTCTTCCAAAGACATGGTCGATGGCAGAGTGATCAGGTCGCGGGTGAAGATGTTTTTCACTTTGACACCCGCAAGGCTTCGCTGCAGGGCAGCCTGTTGATAACTGGCCTGGGCGGCGGAATAGAGAAACCAGCCGATCAGCATCAGCCATATCCCCCCCGACATCC
>JACQYK010000166.1 GCA_016208255.1 Deltaproteobacteria bacterium
GCTCTTCCGATCTATTTATAATCACAGCCGGGGGCGGCCGTGCTACAATCTTCAAAACCTAAAAATCTATTTTCGTATTAAACCCTCATGCCCCTGCGGGGCACCACGAAGCATGAAAAGCAATAGGTCAGCCGTCTCGGCTGACATTTATAAATTTCAACCTATGTCAGGCAAGATGCCTGACCTATTAAGAGTTTTTATTCTGGATTCTGACTCCTGGATTCTGGATTCTTGGTTTTTATTTTTCTTATTAATCCCTTGACGATCCCTGAATAAAAAATTAAAGTTAATAATTAATGAAGTTTGTAAAAATCAGTCACCCCGGCGAAAGCCGGGGTCCAGAAAATTATAACTTCTTAAAAATACTGGATTCAGGCTTCCAGCGACTTTTTACAAACTTGTGAGGATTAATTCTGTGATAATTATGGAAAACAGATAATGGCTTTTCAAGATATTGATTTTGAAACAGAAAAGATTGTAGGGGAGCCCTTCAAGGACCTGACCATCCCGCCGGTCCTGTCACTGATTCCTGTAAGAGATGTGGTGGTTTATACAGATATGATCCTGCCTTTACTGGTCGGCAGAGAAAATTCAATCATGGCCGTAGAAAAGGCTGTAACCCAGGATCGCCTGATCCTTTTAACCGCCCAAAAAGACTCTCTGATCGAAGATCCAAAACCAGAGGACCTCTATTCCGTAGGTACGGCGGCTATCATTTTGAGAACCCTTAAACTTACGGACGGGACCGTTAAAATCCTGGTTCAGGGCCTGGCCAGGGTCCGGATCTTGGAATTTTTGGAAACCCAGCCTTTTTTCCGGGTCCGTATCCAACCCCTGTCAGAACAGGTCACCCCTGGAAATCAAGTGGAAACAGAGGCCCTGATGCGAAACGTCCGGGAACAGAGCCAGAAGATTCTTTCCCTGAAAGACATGCTCTCTGCCGATGTGATCGCCATTTTGAACAGTATTGAGGAGCCGGGGCAGTTGGCCGACTTGGTTGCCTCCAATTTGCGGTTGAAGGTAGAAGCCTCCCAGGAGATCCTGGAATTGTCCGACCCTTTGGCTCGGCTTCAGCGGATCAACGAACACCTGGCTAAAGAATTGGAAGTCTCCAAGGTACAGGCCCGTATCCAATCGGAAGCCAAGGAGGAGATGGGCAAAGGCCAGAGGGAGTATTACCTTCGGGAACAACTCCGGGCCATCCGTCGTGAATTGGGAGAATATGAAGAAAAAACAGCCGAATTGAAGGAATACCGAACCAGGCTCGATGGAATGAAGATGCCTAAGGAGGCCAAGGAAGAAGCCTTAAAGCAGGTTTCCCGTCTGGAGCAGATGCACCCCGATTCGGCCGAGACCTCCATTATCAGGACCTATGTGGACTGGATAGTATCCTTGCCCTGGGATAAAAAGACCCGGGACAAAATCAGGGTAAAAGAAGCTCAGAAAATCCTGGATGAGGACCATTATGACTTGAAAAAGGTTAAAGAACGGATCCTGGAATTTCTAAGCGTCCGGAAACTGAATCCAAAGATGAAAGGTCCTATTCTATGTTTTGTCGGGCCTCCAGGGGTCGGAAAAACCTCTCTGGGCAGGTCCATCGCCAGGGCGATGGGTCGAAAATTCATTCGCATCTCGCTGGGCGGGGTTCGTGATGAAGCCGAAATTCGAGGACATCGCCGAACCTATATCGGGGCCTTACCGGGGAGGATCATTCAGGGACTCAAACAGGTGGGCACTAATAACCCGGTCTTTATGATGGATGAAGTGGACAAAATCGGTTCGGATTTCCGGGGAAATCCGGCGGCCGCTTTATTGGAAGTTCTGGATCCCGAACAAAATTTTTCCTTCAGCGACCATTACCTGAATATCCCCTTCGATCTTTCTTCGGTCTTGTTTATTACAACGGCCAATTCCATCGACCCTATTCCCTCGGCCCTAAAAGACCGGATGGAGGTTATTGAGCTATCCGGTTACACGGATGATGAAAAATTGAAGATCGCCCTGTCTTATCTGCTGCCCAGACAACTTAAGGAAAACGGTCTGAAGGCGGGGCAATTGAAAATCAGCCGGGAAACCATTCTGACGATCATCAATGAATATACCGATGAAGCCGGTCTGCGCAATCTGGAAAAAGAATTGGCCGCCATCTGCCGCAAGACCGCCCGCCGCATCGCCGAAGGGGAAAAAGGGCCCTTCACCATTTTCAAAGGAAACCTTCATCGGTTTCTGGGCGCCCCCCCCTATCTGCCTGATGAACTCCGGCGGCTTGATGAAGTGGGGGTGGCCACGGGACTGGCCTGGACCCAGAGCGGCGGCGAAATACTTTATGTGGAAACGATAATCCTGAAGGGGAAAGGGAATTTCACCTTAACCGGTCAACTGGGCGAGGTGATGAAGGAATCGGCCCAGGCAGCTTTAAGTTATGCCCGTTCCAGATCGGAACGGTTACATCTCAGGGATAATTTTTATGAACATCTGGACATTCACATCCATGTCCCGGCCGGGGCCATTCCTAAGGATGGTCCTTCCGCCGGTGTAACCCTGGTCACGTCTTTGATCTCCGCTCTGACCAAGATCCCGGTTAAAAAAGACATAGCCATGACCGGGGAAATAACACTCAGAGGGAAGGTCTTGCCTATCGGCGGGCTTAAGGAAAAAACCCTGGCGGCCATCCGGGCTAAAATAAAAACCCTGATCATTCCCGAGCAGAATAAAAGGGATTTGATGGAAATCCCCCGGGCCGTTCGCCGGCGTATCGAATTTGTTTTAGTTAAGGATATCGATGAGGTGGTTGAGCTGGCCCTGCTGTCCCCAAAAACCAGGGGCGCTAAATTGTTATTAAAACGTCATGCCCCGCATAGGGGCGTGACACCACGAATCATGAAAATAGGTTAGTTGAGCTCGGAACCTATTTTCGCACTAAACGGAAAATCATTTAAAATGAACATTGCCTATTTCGACTGCTTCTCCGGTATCAGCGGGGACATGATCCTGGGGGCCTTTCTGGACCTCGGCCTGCCTAAAAAACTCCTGCGCCAAACTCTGGGTCAAATATCACTTCCCGAGCTCCGTCTGCTGGTAAAACGGGAGGAACGATCCCACCTCACCGGATACACCCTGCGGGTCCAAGGGAATAAAGAGAAACCGATTGCCCGAACTTATAAGTCCATCAAGCAGCTTATTGGAAAAAGCAAGATTTCCCCCCAGATTAAAGAAAACAGCCTGGCGATTTTAAAGCGATTGGCCCAAGTGGAGGCTAAAATTCACGGCCTCGAATTGGAGGAGGTCCATTTTCATGAAATCGGGGCCTTGGATACTATTGTGGATATTGTCGGAGCGGCGCTGGCCTTTCAATATTTTCAAATCCAGGAAGTGATTTCCTCGCCCCTGCCTGTCGGACGGGGATGGGTCCAAAGCAGCCATGGCCCCCTGCCCCTTCCGGCCCCGGCCACCCTGGCCCTGCTCCAGGGGGTGGCGGTGATTCCCTCTCCCGGCGAAAAGGAGTTGGTAACCCCCACCGGAGCCGCTATCCTGACCTACTATGCCCGATCCTATGGGCCTCCTCCGCCCTTGGTTTTAAAGGGAGTGGGGTACGGTTTGGGACAGATCCACTTTCAGGATCGTCCCAATGCCCTAAGGGTCTGGCTGGGAGAAAAGTCTTTCTTCCAAGTCAATGAGAAACTGATTGTTCTGGAAACCAATATCGATGATATGAATCCCCAGTGGTATGAACCGCTGATGGAGCACCTGTTTGTAAGCGGGGCCTTGGATTGTCTCTTAATCCCCTGTCAGATGAAGAAAAACCGACCAGCCGTTTTACTCCAGGTTTTATCCAAACCGGAAACCCAGGCTTCCTTACAGGCTATCCTCCTGAACGAGACCACCACCCTCGGTGTCAGGTCTTATGAGGTGGACCGCCGGTCCCTACCCCGGACTATCCAAACCATTCAAACTCCCTGGGGCCGGATCAGAATCAAAAAAACGACCCGCCCAGGTCAGGCCCGTGGACCTGTTGATGATTTTTCCCTTGAATATGATGACCTTAGTGATCTGGCCCGATCTCAAAAGGGAAGCCTGAAAGAACTGGACGCTAAGATTCGCAACTGGATTATTAACCGCCATGCCCCGCCAGGAGCGTGACACCACGATACGGTCGACTCGGTCGGCCCGCTCGACTTTGTCGAGCTTTTGAAGAGGCATCCCGTCCGACTCCTCCCAGGAGTCTCCCCAAAAGATCAGCATAGCTGATCGGCCGGATGCCGGATGTCGACCTAAAAGAAGCCCCCCAAAGAGGCTGGGGTCGACCTAAACAGGCAATCCATGGGAGCTGAATTAAGAATCGGTGTTATTGGGGATTTTGATCCTTCCTCGCCGTTTCATAAGGCAACAAACATGGCCGTTTTTCGCTACCTGAGGCGGATTTCAACATGCTCTGATAGAGTATGCTCGCCATATATTAGGCATTCAGGATGCCGACCACGAAGAATCTTCGCCTGATGTGAATACATTGCTTATCAGCCGCCTCACCTGCGCGATTACCGGTCAGACCCGGAAAATAAAACTGATTCCAAGAACGAAATCGGCCGAAGCTTATGAAAGAGATGAAACCAGTGAACAGTTTCGGTGCAATTTCGGCCTCAATCCGGCCTTTCGGGATCGATTATTTAAAGGACCTTTGCAGGTCTCCGGAGTGGATGAAAATGGAGAAGTGCGAATAGTGGAGATCGTCGATCATCCCTTTTTTATTGGCACCTTATTTTTACCTCAGCTTTCGTCGACCCCCTCGGAGCCTCACCCATTGGTGCGCTCCTTTTTAAAGGCGGCAAAAGTCTTTCAAGATCTGCGATGACCAAAGAAGAAAATCGTCTGCTACAGGTCAAGCTGATTAAAAATGGTCGCTGTTTTATTGCTTAAGGCTGCCTAAGACAGGATCTCATGGCTATAAAAAAACGGGATTGAAAATAGCTGATATTGTCAAACACTTAAAATGCGAGAAATTCATTTCAACGTCTTCGGCCGCTTAATTGCCCTGGTTGGGACATCGGGCCATTGGTCGGCGTTCCGGTTGGGGTCCGATGGAAAGCGAAGACCGGCTGAGTTCATCATTCCGAGCTTCCTGCCCGAAGAAGACCTGGGCCAATATCTGGCCGACCTCTTCCACGAATCGGCCACACCATCAAACCGTGAGGTGGTTCAAATCTATGATAACGAAAAGCATTAAACCGCTCACCCATCCGATGTTTCACCAGGCCCTGAATGCCCTTAAGGAAAAAGATCCTGACCTGAGTGATATCCTGGCCGCCCTGGGCCCCCCTCCTCTCTGGAAACGCCGTCCCGGTTTTCCGACTCTGGTCCAGATTATTCTCGAACAGCAGGTTTCTCTGTCCTCGGCCCGGGCGGCCTTTCATAAACTGCTGGGGTCCGTCTCCATTTTAACCCCCGAAGAATTCCTGAAGTTAAACGGAAAGACCCTCAGACAAATAGGTTTCAGCCGTCAGAAAGCCTATTACTGCCGTCACTTGGCTGACTCCGTCAGGTCGGGTTACCTGAACCTGGGGGGGCTCAGCAAGATGGAGGATGAACAGGCCCGGGCCGAGTTGATCAAAATAAAAGGGATCGGCCGCTGGACTGCGGACATCTATCTTCTTATGGCCCTTCGACGTCCGGATGTCTGGCCTCTCGGAGATCTGGCCCTGGTCGCCGCTGTTCAACGGATTAAGAAGCTCGGGGCGCGGCCTTCACTACCGGAAATGGAGACCCTGAGTGTTCTTTGGAAACCCTATAGGTCGGTCGCCGCCCGGATATTCTGGCACCATTATCTCAATGCTCAAAAATAAAAGGAGTTAACATTTCCACCCGACTATAATATATTCAATTAAAATCAATTAAAAATTTTCTCAGCCGCAGCGGAGGGATTCGGTTGACCCTTACTTTAAATGACACCATGCACCTCCTTGACCTCGTCGGCACAGCGGTCTTCGCCATCACGGGAGCGCTCTCCGCCGGCAGGAAAAGGATGGATATCTTTGGCGTGGTAGTGCTGGGCTGCGTGACCGCCTTAGGGGGCGGCACCCTGAGGGACATAATCCTGGGGGCCTATCCGATCTTTTGGATTTCAGACACGGGATATCTCGGGATAGCCACCATTGCCGCAATCGGAACATTCCTATCGGCCCGGTACTGGAAACTGCCTTCGAAGGCCCTGATCTATGCCGATGCGGTCGGTCTCGCGGTTTTCACGGTCATCGGGTTTCAAAAAGGCCTGCAGGCAACCCATGATTACGGACTCGGGATCGTCATGGGGGTCACTACCGGCGTCGTCGGCGGCATGATCCGGGATCTCCTTTCAGGGGAGATCCCTTTGATTCTTCGCCGGGAAATCTACGCCTCGGCCAGCCTTTGTGGGGCCCTTCTACTGGCGATTCTGTCCCATCTTGGGTTGCCAAGGCTTTTTATCTTTTTAGTGACCGCCTTGGTCATATTGGCCTTTCGGCTGGCCGCACTGCGCTGGAATCTGGCTCTACCGCTCCTCTGGCTCAAGGAAGATCAAGAGCCTGCCAACGATAAGGATCAAAAGTCTTTGAGATAGAGGTTTTCCCCATGCAATTACGATTCATCGGAAGTGGAGATGCCTTTGGCAGCGGCGGAAGATTGAATACCTGTTTCCAGGTCACAGGCGAAGAGGTGAATTTTTTGATTGATTGTGGTGCCTCGTCTTTGATTGGATTGAAAAAGGAAAAAATATCCTTGAATGATATTCAAGCCATCTTCCTGACCCATTTTCATGCCGACCATTTCGGCGGCCTTCCCTTTTTCCTGCTCGAGGCCCAGTTCTTTTCCAAAAGGAATCAACCATTGGTCATTGTTGGCCCGCCGGGGCTGGCTCAATGGCATGAGAGGTTCATGGAAACCTTTTTTCCTGGTTCGTCCAAAACCAAACCAAAGTTTGCCCTGTCTTTCATCGAACTCAAACCAAGGGAACAAGCCGATGTTGCCGGGGTTAAAGTCCGGGCTTTTCAGGCCCTTCACGGGGATTCAGGCGGCCCTTTCTTCTCCTATCGATTGGAAGCAGAAAACCGGACGCTGGCCTACACCGGGGACACGGAATGGACCGACGAACTTTTCGAAGCGGCCTCTCAATCCGATCTCTTTATCGCCGAGGCCTATTTTTTCGAAAAGAAGATCAAATTACATCTCGACCTGGCAACTTTAACCGAGAAACTTCCCCTTATTCAATCAAAAAGGCTAATATTAACTCATATGAGCGAAGACATGTTGGACCGCCTGAACACCCTGATATTTGAAACAGCCTATGACGGCAAAATCGTCGAATTTTGAATCCGGCACCTTTTAAAAGAAATTAATTTCTTGGTGTTGATCATCAAGAAATTCACCCTGTTTTTTAGCTGAATGGCTAGATCTATGTCTCCATCGGTACTTATCTTTTTTCATAATTTACTTGCTTTTTGCCAACTTATATATAAAATTGGCAAAAGAGGTAAAAAAAATGGAAGCAACAATAGATAGATTCGGCAGGATTCTCATTCCTCAAAAAATCCGAAAAATCTTTGGCCTTAAACCCGGCGTAGTTCTGGAAATTAAAGGATCTGAAAAAGAAATTCGTTTAAAACCGTTAGAAGAAAAACCTTCTCTGGTCAGAAAGAATGGGGTTCTAGTTTTTTCTGCAGATCCGACGGACGACATCGTCGGGATGATTGATAAGGTCCGATCCGAAAGAAGTAGAAATTTAATCAGCTCCCAGGAAAAATGAAAATTTTTTTCGACACCTCCGTGTTAATATCGGGGATGATCGAAGCTCATCCGATGCATGAGATCAGCTTTCCCTGGTTAAAACGGGCCAAGGCCAAAGAATTTGAATGGGCTGTTTGCTCTCATACCCTGGCCGAACTCTATGCCACACTGACTTCAATGCCTCTTCGACCAAGAATTACCCCCGCTATAGCCGTAAAACTATTACATGAAAATATTCAGAAAGAGGCTCAAGTCCTATCGTTGACTGGTCGAGATTATTTAGCGGCCATAAAAAATATATCAAATTTGAACTTACCGGGAGCGATTATTTATGACGCCATTATCGCTAAAGCGGCTGAAAAATTTAGGGCGGATCATCTTCTAACTCATAACGAAAAAGACTTTTCAAGATTATTCCCTCAGAAAAATTCCTTTCTGATCTTCCCAAAATGAAGATAAACTACGATGAGTCAAGATCTGGAATCGGGTCCCCATTCTATTGCCTGTCTCGTAACCTAAGTTATATGGAACAAAAAATGAGGCGATCTGCAAAAAATATTTTTCAACTCTCTCAAATAATGAAAGGATTATTAAGCCATGATCGATTTCAGCCTGAGTGAGAATCAAAAACGTTTATTGGACCTGGCCAGGGACTTTGCCGCCGGGGAGATCAAGCCGGTGGCCATTGAATTTGACCGGGAGAGCACTTATCCGGAGGCTATCCTGAAAAAAGCCCATGAGCTCGGCTTTTTGTACACCAATATTCCGAAGCCATACGGCGGATCGGGAATGACTTATCTGGAACATTATCTGGTCACGGAAGCCCTGAATTACGAGTGCTGCGCCATCGGCCAGATGATCGGCATCGCCCATCTGGCCAGCGGGGCTATTCTCCTTGGAGGAACCGAGGAACAAAAGAAAAAATTTATCGGGTCCATGACCGAAAGTTATCGAAGCGCCTGTTTTTGTCTTACCGAACCCGAGGCCGGATCGGATGCCGGGGTTATGCAAACGACGGCCGAGAAAAAAGGGGATCGCTATATCATCAACGGCTCCAAATGCTATATTACCAATGGCCAGTATGCCGATTTGCTTTGCCTGTTTGCCACCATGGATCGGAGCCTGGGCACCAGGGGGATCTGCTGTTTTGCCGTTCCTCGTAATACTCGCGGGATTAGGGTCGGTCGCATAGAGGATAAAATGGGACACCGGGCCCTGAATGTGGTTGAACTGTTTTTTGAAAATCTTGAAGTAGGCCCGGACAACCTCATTGGAAAAGAAGGGGAAGGATTTAAATTAGCCATGATGGCCCTTGACCGGGGGAGGGTGAATATCGCCGCTATCTGTACCGGGATCGCCCAAAAGGCCCTGGATGAATCGATCCAACGGGCCAAGACCCGTGTTCAATTCGGGCAACCCATAGGGAACCATCAGGGGGTCCAGTTTATGCTGGCCGATATGAATGCCCTGATCATGGCCTCCCGGGCCATGTACCTTCAGGTGGGATGGATGCTGGACCAGGGCCTGCGCTGCACCACCGAAGGGGCGCTGGCCAAATTTTTTGCCACCGATGCCGTCATGAAAATCACTACCGATGCCGTTCAGATATTAGGGGGATCAGGGTACATGAGAGGTGCGGTAGTCGAGAAACTGATGCGGGACGCCAAGTTGACCCAGATCTTTGAGGGAACCAACCAGATCAACCGCATGGTGGCCGGACGGGGGATTATGGGAGGGGCCAGTAAACTTTTTTAGCCGGCCCCGCTATACTGAATCCAGAATCCAGGAGCCAGAATTCAGAATAAGAACAAAACCAAAAAATAATTCTTCCGCCTTATTCTGAATTCTGGATTCTGACTCCTGAATTCTCTTCTTGACCATAGATAGATTCTGGCCGCTTATATATAATAGGAATTGTGGTTTAAGCGACAATGACCGCCTTTTTTCTGATCGGGACCCTGCTCGGCCTTTCCGCGGGTATTTCCCCGGGACCTCTTTTGACGCTGCTCGTTTCCGAAACCCTTCGGCATGATTCCAAAGCTGGAATCAAGGTGGCGATCAGCCCGATCATCACCGATTTGCCGATCATCCTTTTAACGGTAATCATTCTGGGCCGATTGTCCGGTTTTCATTCGGTGCTGGGAGTTATCTCTTTAATTGGCGGGGTGGTCCTTCTGGCTATGGGATATAAAAGCTTTCGTTTAAAAAACATGGGGACGAAGGCGGAGATGGAAAATCCGAAATCCTTAACCAAGGGGGTGGTAGTCAACCTCTTAAATCCCCACCCGTATCTCTTTTGGTTCAGTGTCGGTGCACCCATGATAACCAAATCGATGAAGCAGGGGGTTTGGGTGGCCGGGGCCTTTATCCTGAGTTTTTATCTTTTTCTTATTGGATCAAAAGTGTTGCTGGCCCTCCTGGTCGGCCAATCAAAATCCTTTTTAACCGGGAATTGGTACCTGTATACTTTGCGTTTTCTGGCCGTTCTCCTGTGCCTTTTCGCTGCGGTACTTATTCGGGAAGGTCTGAGCTTATTGAAAATCATTTAGGCGCTTAGTGAATCAACATTGACTAAGTTTTGTCGATCTTTCTGTGACAACTGAAAATCCCCCAACCCGTCACCCCGGCGAAGGTCTTGAAAGAGTGAGAGATCCCAACCCTGAAGAAACTGAACAATTGGAGACATTCCTGGTCCCCCTCGATGAAGCCATTGACATGCTGAACCGGGGAGATTTTCTCCAGGCTTTGCATGTCAGTTCCATCTATTTTGCTTTGAAGGAATTGAAGTATTTTAATTCGGCACCGTAATCTTTGTCCCGCCTGTGACGGGGCGGGATTGACCCAATGAAAATTTAGAAAACTTTTTTGAAATTTAAATTGTTCGAAAAATAAAAGTATTGAAAATGAAGGAATTATTAATTACCCTATTCTTAACACGACTTGGGTATTATTTTGGAAATTGCAAAAGTCCTTCGATTCCTTAAAGACCGCCATATCATCAATGACGACACCAAAACGAAAAATCACAGGGCTTACTGAGAAGGGATTACCGAATAGTTTAAAGCCTTTCTTCTGGGATTCGGACTTTTCCAAACTTGGTGCCGATGAATATTCCTACTTTATTATTGGCCGCCTCCTGGAATGCGGTGATGAATCGGCTGTAAACTTTCTGTTGGACACTTATGCTCCCGATGAAATTATTTACGTATTGAAAAACAGCAGGGCTCTTTCAAAAAGATCTAGAAACTTCTGGAAAATTTTTTTTGATGTGAAAGATGAACCATGTATGCCGAAACGATACCCGACTCCGTTTGGAAATGTCTATGAACAAATCCCCCTGAAATTTCCCTTACAATCTATCTTTGGCCGGAACAAAGGACTTAAGATGGCCGACCCAAGGGATATCGGAAGAATGAAGCTTATATCCATAGGGAGCCGGGGAAGTAAAAAGGATTTTGTTGATTTATACTGTATTACCCGCAAGATTGTGAGTCTGGATCATCTCTTAAAAATGGCCGTTGAAGAAAACCAGGGCCTTAGGTACAGTAAACCATTATTTCTTAAAGGACTGGTCGATTTTGAAGAGGCAGACAGAGAGGGTCCGCTGAAAATGATTTGGGACATTTCCTGGACGGAAATTAAAGCGACTTTGATTAAAGAAGTGAAAGCCGCAGCCCAAACTCTCCGAAAAAAACGACCACGATGATCCAATCACGGGGTTTTGTTCATCGGAAACGTCTCTTCAAATATCAGCTCCCAATAGGGCAGGCACTGCACCCGCGTCCCACCCACCGCTGCTTCCTCGCTGAGCAATTTGTTGACGACATAACCGCGTTCAGGGTGATAACGCTCAAGGAACCCACGGAATGAGCGTTGAATTTCCAGCTTTTTCATGTCGCGATATTTGATCTCCAGCGGTGTCACCACAGCCCCGCGCCGTATCACAAAGTCAACCTCGGCCTTGTCCTTGGTTCGCCAATAGTGGATGGTCGTATCGGCTAAGGGAAACCGCTCCTTCAGCATGGCATAGATCACAGTCTGGAAAGCGTAACCGGCCTCACCATCCGAGAGGGCACCAAAGCTTCCCGAGGAAAAATTGCGCAGACCGATGTCGCAGAAATAATAGATAGGTGCTTTGGTGATCTCTTTTCGGATGTTGGTGGGCTTGCCAGAATTCTAACCAAATTATTGAAGCTATCGCTTTTTTCCACCCGCAGTAAGTAAACAATGTCCTTTTCCAGATAGCTTCGAAAAATCTCGTTAATGGTGGCCAGTTTTTCCTGGTGAGTATCTGCCAAGACAACCCGTGGGTAGCCTCCATACATGAGATATTCCCGGAAGAACTGATCTGCTTTTTTCTGTTCGGTACTGAAGAACTCCTTAAGCCGATCGGTATAACGGTAACCGGTCCTGAAATCAACGAACTCGCTGAAGCTGACCGTCGTGAGATCGAACATCCGTTTTCTACCGGCCAGCGATTCACCAAGCTTCTCCTTGAGTTCGATGCTTCCCGAACCGGAGACGACCAACTTCCAGGGAAGCCCTTGATCGTACAGTCCCTTCAGAAACAGCCCGGCGTTATCCTTGCGCTGAATCTCGTCGATAAAAACGACGCTGCTGCTGTTACCCAATTCCAGACGGATCTTCTGTAAAAGCGCACCTTGCGAGGAGACATGACGGAAATCATCTTCAAAGTCCAGATTGAGCCAGAGCGTTTTTCTCCCTGCGGCGCGAAGGTCGCTGTCGAGCTGTTTAAGCAGGGTTGTCTTACCCGATTGGCGCGGCCCCACCAACATGGTTATTTCCGGATGGTTGATATGCCCTGCCAATGTGGTAGCGAGTCTGCGTTGTATATATTGACTATTTTTATTCATGGTTTTGTTTTAGCACGAGAAATTTAAAAGTCAACAATAAAATATCTCAATATTTTCTCATGACTGGAGCATTCTGGGCCTGCAAGACAGCCGAATAAGGGAATAAAAAATCCACCACCCACACAATGGGACAGCGGACAGCGCCTATTTTCCTATTTATAATTCGGGGACATAATCCCAATTATAACTTCCTCATCTTTTTTTCGAGCCTCAAGTCGGCTGGCCATATAGATCACGAACCTGCTGCCGGAGCACTTTCCCCACCGGTGATAGAGGAATATCGTTCACGAAAACGACGGAACAGGGAAGCTTGAATCCGGCCAATTTCCTATATCTCCAAATATCCTTTCTCTTACCGAATCGGTTACACGCTCCGAACCTTAAAACGCGCTTTCAAAGCCTGTTGATCCAGAGAATGCGCTCCGACAAAGAGCTCATATTCAAGCGGTTCTACAATGAACTCTTCCCGAGTTTCATCATAGTAGGCCAGCCGGGGTATCGGCACATCGAGTTGTATGGTCTTGGTTTCGCCGGGCTCAACAGCAATTCGGGTGAACGCCTTGAGTTCTTTGGGCGCCCGCTCCACGGCCGATCCAATGGGCGAGACATAGAGTTGAACCACTTCCTCGCCGGCCTGCACTCCTATATTAGAAACATCCAGACTCACCTTCAAGGTTTCCGATGGGCCGAGTTCGTTTTGGGCGAGTTTCAAGTTGGCATAGTGATAAGTGGTGTAGCTGAGACCAAAACCAAAGGGGAAGGCCGGAGGGTGGCCGTCCCGCTCCAGCTTGCGGTAACCATGCCATAAATCGTATTCGATTTCGATTGCATCCTTATCGAAGAAGGGCAGGTCTTCAGCCCGTTTGGGAATGACCAACGGCAGCTTGCCACTTGGATTGACACGACCTAAAAGGATATCGGCCAATGCGTGTCCGCCTTCCATCCCCGGATACCAGAGCATGAGGATGGAGGCCACCTTCTCTTTCCATGCCTCCATGATCACCGCGCTTCCGCCCATCACTCCCACCACCGTTTGGGGTTGAACGGCGACAATCGCACCAATCAAGCCTTCATCCTGCGGAAGCAAGGTCAACGAACTGCGGTCTCCACTGGGTAGAGACCCCGTTGCCTGGCCTCCCGCCAACCCCTGTATCAGGATTTGCTGGATGGGTATTTCTTCCGGAGTCGGCGGCGGAAAAAGCGAGGCCAGGTCTTGCATCGTGACCGGATCCAAAAACTCGCCTTCGTCAAGGCGGGTGTAGCCCACCACCAGCACCACAGCATCTGCTTCCTTGGCCGTTGCCCTGGCGCGTTCCAGGTCACTCCCATCCTCAAACAGCACTTCGGCCTGCCCTTTAAACGCCATCCGGATGCCTTCCAACGGGGTAATTACAGAAGCAGGCAGGGTATTTGAGGAGCCGGCATCGCCGGTGTTGGGGGTGTTTGCCAGCCGCCCGATGACCGCCAGCTTCTTTATGGATTTCAATGGCAGGAAGCCCGCCTTGTTTTGGAGCAGAACGATCGATTTTTCGGCAGCCTCGAGGGCCACACGGCGGTTGGCTGCATTGCCAATTTGCTCTTGACCATAATCGCCAGGGTGGAGCAAGCTTAGTTGCTGGCGCAGAAGGCGAATCACAGCATCATCTACACGCTCGATGGGCACTTCGCCGGCTTCCACCAATCCTTTCAGATGCTGGTGGAAGTGCATAGGGAAGGGCATTTCTAAATCCTGCCCGGTGAGGGCGGCTTTCTTGGCATCGCGCATACCAAAGATGAAATCGGTCATCACAAAGCCTTTGAATCCCCATTTGTTCTTGAGGATATCCGTAAGCAAGGCTTTGTTCTGACCACACCACTCTCCGTTGACGGAGTTGTAGGCGCTCATGATGGAAGCCACGCCTTCCTCCACCAGGCGCTTGAAATGGGGTAGGTAGATTTCGTGCAGTGCGCGGGGACTGATACTTACATCCACCTTAAAACGAGCATTTTCCATTGAGTTAAGCGCATAGTGCTTACCGCAGGCCATGGCATGCCGCTGGAC
>JACQYK010000167.1 GCA_016208255.1 Deltaproteobacteria bacterium
TGTCCACTATCCAGGTAGGCATCACCCTGATCGGTATCCTGGCCGGTGCCTTCGGTGGGACTACGGTGGCCCGGACTTTGGAGACCTATTTAAGAGGGCTCCCGGTTCTGGGGGATTACAGTGAAGCCCTCTCTCTGGGGATTGTAGTCCTGGTTCTTACTTATTTCTCCATCGTCATCGGGGAACTGGTTCCCAAGCGAATGGCCCTGAACAATGCGGAACGAATTGCCTCGATTATGGCCATTCCCCTGCAATGGGTCTCCAAGATCACCCATCCACTGGTCCTGGTGTTGACCACTTCATCCGAATGGATCATCAGGCTTATGGGTTATCAGCCTTCGCAGGAACCGTCCATTACGGAAGAGGAAATCAAGATCCTGATCGAACAGGGTACCCGGGACGGGGTTTTTAATGAAGCGGAAAAAGATATTGTCAAAAGCGTGTTTCGTTTGGCCGATCGGGAGGTCGGGGTCCTGATGACCCCCCGCCTGGAAATTGTCTGGCTGGATCAAGACGGACCGGAGGAAGAGAACCGGGCCAAGATTATGGAAAACCCCTATTCCCGTTTTCCCGTCGTCCAGGGTAGTTTGGACAATGTCCTGGGTGTGGTTCGGGCCAAAGACCTGTTGGTCCAGGGGCTTTCCGGCCGACCGATGGACCTGAAGGAAAAAATGAGCCCTCCGCTGTTTATCCCGGAAAATGCCGCGGCCATGCATCTTCTCGAGCTCTTTAAAAAATCCCGTCCTCATCTGGCCATGGTGGTGGATGAATACGGGGGGATCCAGGGACTGATCACCTTGAATGATATTTTGGAATCCATTGTCGGAGAGATCTCCTCCCAGAATCAGTCGGCTGAGCCCCAGGCGATTCAGAGGGAAGACGGTTCCTGGCTGGTGGATGGAATGATACCGATTGATGAATTAAAAGAGCTCTTTGAATTGGGCCGGTTGCCGGAGGAGGGCAGTGGCCACTATCAGACTCTGGGTGGGTTTATAATGATGCAGATCGGGCAAGTCCCCAAACCATCCGACCATTTCCACTGGGGAAGTATGCGGTTTGAAGTAGCCGACATGGACGGAAAAAGGGTGGATAAGGTGATCATCACCAGGAAACCAGAAGGGGCATAGCGCATAGGGCAAAGGGCAAAGACTTAAGCGAAAAATGCAAATTGAAAAACACGCCTCACGCCTTACGCCTCACGTTTTTTCTCCTCATCTTCCCTTTCTTTCTGAGATTCGTTAATCAGACATTGGGGTCGGAATTTACAATATAATTTGGGGTCGCAGCAGGGTTGTCCTTCTTCAAAACAAGGCAGGCAGTAGGCGATTTGGTGCTTCAGGCAAGGGAAGATTCCTTCCCGGTCAGGATGATATCGGCATCTCGGCATAATAAAATAGTCCTCTAACATACCTTCGGGAATAAGAAAATAGATTCTTATCCCTTTTTGGGTTTTTCATTTTGACAATTCCAGCAAATCTCTATATATTCGGATCAATTCAAAAAACTCAGCAAACCCAACCAATTCAGGTTCTTGAAATATTCAAGCCCTTTCCCTTTTTTGCCAAGGACAAGGCAGATAAGGACTAACGTCATGCCACGCTTTTAGTGGCGTGACACCGCGAACTAGGAATATAGGTCATGGGAGCGGGTAACCGTGGGTCCTGTTTTCGCATTGGAGAAAAGAATAGGTACTGATTGATAACCTGTCAATCAGCGCCCGGCAAGCTTTTAAGCCAATAACCCCTGGAAACCCGAAAAAAGAGATGGGTCTGGTCAAAAAAGATGCTTTTGTCCGTTATCATTCCGGTTTTTAATGAAAGACAAACCCTGGAAGGTTTGGTGGAAAAGGTTCGTCAGGTTGATCTTTCCCCCTTGAATATCACCATGGAGATTATTGTTATTGACGACTGCTCCCAGGATGGTACTTTGGATGTGGCACAAAGGCTGGCTGAGGCGGGGAAGATCCGTTTGATAAAACACGACAAAAACCAGGGAAAGGGTGCCGCCCTGCATTCGGGATTTCGAGGGGCTCAGGGTGAAATAATTTTAATTCAGGACGCCGACTTGGAGTATGAACCCCAGGAATATCCCAAATTGTTACGACCTATTGTGGAAGGGAAGGCCGATGTTGTTTATGGTTCCCGTTTCATGGGAGGAGAACCCCACCGGGTCCTCTATTTTTGGCATTATGTCGGAAATCGGTTTCTGACTTTATTATCCAACACGATGACCAACCTTAATTTAACCGATATGGAGACCTGTTATAAAGTTTTCCGCTCTGAGATACTCAGCTCCATGCGGTTGAAGGAAAAACGATTTGGCTTCGAACCCGAGGTGACGGCGAAAATCGCTCGGTTGGACTGCCGGATTTACGAAGTGGGTATTTCCTATACCGGACGGACCTATGGCGAGGGGAAAAAAATCAACTGGAAAGACGGTGTTCGTGCATTGTGGTGTATTATTAAATATGCCCTGGTTAAATAAAAATAGAGGGTTCGAAGAGGGCAAGGACCGGAAGAGTTCAAAGTTAAGGATTAAAGTTGATCGTAACTCTTTATTCTTTTGAAAAAAAATAATTATCGGACAGGATTAAGCGGTTCCCAAAAGGGAACCTTTTTTGAGGTCGGCCAGAGCCGACCGAACGGATTTACCAGTTATTTTGCTCAGGCTCCTGAAGACCCTGAGCAACCAAAATCCGCTTCCCGCGGAAACTAAAATTCTCCCCGTTAGGGCGATTCGGTTTGTGCCTTTCTTCCGGAAAGGCACAAAATCAAAAAAATCCTGTAAATCCTGTCTAAGATAGTATTAGAATTTCGAAAAGCTAAATAGATACAGTTCATCAAAGTTAAGATCACAAAAAGCGTTAGTATTCGGAAATTATTATGAAACATGTTTTAGTCACCGGCGGGGCCGGATACATCGGAAGCGTGGTCTGCCAAACCCTTCTGGAAAGAGGACACTCGATTGTCGTTCTGGATAGTCTGGAAGAAGGACACCGCCAGGCCCTGCCGCCGAAGGGTATCTTTTTTCAAGGTGACCTGGGGGATGAATCTCTTTTGAAAAATATTTTTAAATCCTATCCCCTAGAGGCGGTACTCCATTTAGCGGCTTATTGTCAAGTGGGGGAATCGGTTGAGGATCCGGAAAAATACTACGGCAACAATGTGTCCAAGGGACTTGTCCTCTTAAGGAACATGAGGACTTTTGGGATTAAGAAAATAGTTTTTTCCTCTACGGCGGCGGTTTATGGGGAACCCCTTTCCACACCGATTGCCGAAACCCACCCGACCCAACCCCTTAATCCCTACGGCCACTCTAAACTTATCTTTGAACAGGTCCTGGACTGGTATCAAAAGGCCTATGGTTTTAAGTACGTCACCTTTCGCTATTTCAATGCCGCCGGGGCCATAGACCGCCTGGGGGAGGATCACCACCCGGAAACCCACCTGACCCCCCTGGTCCTCCGGGAAGGAGTCCCCTTAACCGTCTTCGGCCTGGATTACCCGACACCGGACGGAAGCTGTATCCGGGATTATATTCATGTCCGGGATCTGGCCCTGGCTCATGTCCTGGCCCTGGAGCGTTTGGATGATCTCCGGGAAAGGATTTTTAATCTGGGAAATGGGCAGGGGTTTTCGGTCCTGGAGGTGATTGAGGCGGCTGCTCAGGTCAGAGGCCGAAAAATTCCTTTTCGCCCCGGAGAACGCCGTCGGGGAGATCCGGCCGTCCTGGTGGCTTCTTCCGCTCAGGCCAGAAAAATTCTGGGCTGGGAGCCTCAATATCCGGATTTAAAGGAAATTATTGCCTCGGCCTGGCGCTGGCATCAAAAATTTCCGAGGGGGTATGAAAGTTGAAGTACTACGGACCTTCAAGGACAAAAGCCGGACAGAGGCTTATATCTCACAGAGCGCACAGAGCCACAGAGACCAATTTTTCCATTGCGGTTGAAAGGACCGCAATGAAAAACAAGATTCGGCGCTGATGCGCACACCGGCCGGAGGCCTGAAGGGTTATGAAAAATCGGCCTCTCACCGATTTTTCATAAAATAGGGTCGTCTTGCTCTGAGACCTCTGCGGGCTCGAGTGACCGGAGGGAGCGGGCGAGAGGAAAAAGGTGTACCCGAAGGGCCTGACAGTAAGGAGGAAGACAAGTCGTTTTCCTCTTGTCTTGCAGTTGTCGGTGGCAAAGGAAGAAATTGATTTGCTTTTTTCAAAATTGATAAATTTCTTTAATCATGGATATCCTGTCGAATTGAGATGATCATGAGTAGTATCGAAAAATGGTATGCGGTTTATACTAAAAGCCGCTTTGAACAAAAGGTTTTTCAAGCTTTGAATGATAAGTCCATTCCCGCCTTTTTACCCCGGATCGAGACCTTGAGCCGCCGCAAGGACCGGAGGAAAAAGATCTGGCTCCCCCTTTTCCCCGGATATGTTTTCTTTCGGATTCCCTGGGATTTGAGATTATATTGGGAAGTATTAAAAACCGACGGCGTAGTCAAAGCGCTGACCATGGGAGGAGAGCCGGCCCCGGTTCCGGAGGTGGAAATCCAGTCGGTAAAAATCGCAGTGGAAAGTCTGTTGCCGCTTTTTCCGCATCCCTTTGTCAGGGAAGGAGACCGGGTGATTATTGAGGGAGGGCCTTTAAAAGGCGCCCAGGGGATTTTTATTTCCCGGGAGGGGAAATTGGGAAAATTTGTGGTCGGGGTCGATTTGCTGAACCGGGCCGTGGCTGTGGAAATTGAACCGGAGTTTATTCGGAAGCTGTAAAATATCCGACAGGATTAGACGGTTCCCGAAGGGGAACCTTTTTCTTAAGATCGGCAGTGCCGATCGCCGGATTGACATGATATTTTTGCCCTTTCGACTTGTCTGCATGAAAGCAGCAGACAAGCATGGGGACGAAAGGGCAAAATGGTCCTCCATATGGAACACGAAGATATTACTAAAAATATCATAGGGGCACCTTACAAGGTATTCAATACTCTTGGCTTTGGTTTTTTAGAAAGTGTTTATAAAAAGTCAATGGGTATTGAATTGATGAAGAATAACCTGAAATTTGAAGAAGAAAAACCATTAAAAGTTTTTTATGAAGGCAATGTGGTTGGAGAGTTTTATATAGATCTCTTGATAGAGGATGAAATTGTGGTTGAATTAAAATCAGTTCAGAATTTATTTAAGGAGCATGAGGTCCAACTAGTAAATTATCTGAATGGGTTAAAAAAAGAGATTGGTCTCTTAATCAATTTTAGTCCCCGTGGGGTCGAAGTTAAACGTAAGTATCGTCAACCCTTGCCGAAGGCAGATTGAATTTGATCAGTTTCTTCTGGAAACTGATCAATAATATCTCTATAATCCTGTAAATTCTGTCGGAAAAAGGATAATGATGAATCAATCGAAAGTTGCCGTTTTAAAAACCAGACCGGAGACCGTTTTTGCCGATATCCATCGGCTGTGCGAGCTGGCCGATCTGAAAAACTGTCTTGATCCGACCCGGCCGGTCATTCTCAAAGACAATATTTCCTGGCATTTCCCTTTTCTGGGTGCCAACACCACCCCCTGGCAGTTGGAAGGAATTATCAAGTACCTGCTGGAAAGCGGCTATAAGGACCTGGTGGCGGTCCATAATAATACGGTGGTGACCAATCCTTATAAAGGAGGCCGGCTGAATAAGCTGACCCCTATCTATGAAAAATACCATATTCCGGAACTCTATAATTTCATAAAAGAACAGATTCGCTGGGAGGTCTATCAGCCTCAGGCCCGGATGAAGGTCCTGAACCAAATTTTCCCCCAGGGGATACGTATCCCGGAATTCTTTATCGGGAAAAACATCGTTCATCTCCCCACCGTGAAAACCCACATTTATACCTCCACCACCGGGGCCATGAAAAATGCCTTCGGCGGTTTGCTGAATACCATGAGGCATTACACCCATAGTGTGATTCACGAAACCCTGGTCGACCTCCTGGCCATCCAGAAGGAAATCCATACCGGGATCTTCGCCTTGATGGATGGGACCGTCTGCGGCTCCGGCCCGGGGCCAAGGACCATGACCCCGGTGGTGAAAGACCCCGGTGGAGAAAAATTATCTGCTGGCTTCCGGAGACAGCGTCGCCATTGACGCGGTAGCCGCCCGGATGATGGGTTTCGATCCTCTGAGCCTTCCCTTTATTCGTCTGGCCAAGGAAGACGGCCTGGGCCAGGGACAATTTGAAGACATTGAAGTCCTGGGGGAGGATGTATCAAAAGAAAACTTCGGATTTCAGGTGGGGGACAACTTCGCCAGTAATATAGGGGACTTTTTGTGGTTCAGTCCCTTTCGCAAATATCAAAAGCTGTTTTTCCACACCCCGTTGGTCAACCTCTTTATTTTTGGTTCCTTTTTTTATCATGATTTCATCTGGTGGCCTTTTAAGGGCACCCGGATCATGAGGAAGTTAAAAAAGGAATCCCAATGGGGAAGGTATTTTTCAACCTATCCCGATAAATATTAATGTTGCTGGTTGCTGGTTACTTGTTTTAACGAGGAACGAGCAACGAGTAACAAGTAACAGACTCAATCAAAGCAATAAAGTGAGAGATAAATTTTCAAACTCATAAACGGATACAGGTAATCAAATATGGACTTTGTCGACTTAAAATCCCAGCAACAGCGCGTTAAGCCTAAGCTCGAATCCAGGATTCAGGCCGTCCTTGCCCATGGCCAATATATCATGGGCCCCGAGGTCTTTGAACTGGAAGCACAGTTGGCCGAATATGTGGGTGTCCATCAGGCCATCGGCTGCGCCTCCGGTACCGATGCCCTGCTCCTGGCCCTCATGGCCTTTAATCTTCGGCCGGGGGAGGCTATTTTTACCAGCCCCTTTACCTTTGTGGCGACT
>JACQYK010000168.1 GCA_016208255.1 Deltaproteobacteria bacterium
GGGATGGATGACCCGCTCGTCCATAATATTTTCCGGCCATCCGAAAAAGGCGCCAATCTTGGTTTTGAGGGTATCATAGAGCAGATGGGCGCCGCCGCCGATAATGGTAAAATACTCGATGGTCTGCCCTTTTTGCGACAGGGCGGTGATGTCCTGGGCCACATAATCCATAATGCGGTCGCCCATATACTGCGACTCCCGGGCCAGCAGCCGGCTGAAATCGTAAACACCGACACCCGGAATCTCGATTTTGAAATCCCTCAGGGGAAGCCGCTGCATGATCCGTTGTTCCGGGATCTTAAATTTCTGTTGACTGGATTCGAAAATGGTTTCGCTGATATTTTTCGTAATGGTGTAGATGCCCTCGGTAATGGAGTCGGCCAGGTTGATGTCGGCCTCATTGTCGATGATGGGCAGCTTGATCCAGGTGCCGTGGCCGACATCGATGACATAGGTATTGTAAACATCCATCTTGAATTTGCTGAACAAGAGGGCCATGTAGGCCCCATAGGCCTGATACTGCATGACGGAAAAATCCAGCTGAACACTGATCTCTCTCACTTCGCCGGTGGCCACATTTTTAGCTTTAATGACAATGAGCTTTTTTTCCCCTTCGGCGGAAAGATGTTCTTTCATATAAGACAGAAAATTTTCCAGGACATTTTCGCCGTGACGCACGGTGATGCCGAAGCCGAATCCCACCTCTTCCAGGGGTCGTCCTTTCTTTTCCATCTCCAGGTTAAGCAGAAAAAGGCCGGCTTTAATAGAGAGAAAGGCGTCGTCGTAATTCTGGATGAGCCCCTTGTGGGTGAACCAGTTCGTTTTTTCGGAGCTTCTGGTCATGGCGCCTACATAGCGCCAGGCGCCGCGGTTTTCATCAAAAATGGCCAGGTTCTTGATCCAGCGATTATCCGAGGAGCGGTTCATCATCCGCCAGCTTTTTTCCATCCTTTCCGAAAGGGCATCGCCGATAACCGACGAAAACAGAACGATCGTCTCATCACAACAAAACTTGCTGGCCGAGGTCCCCAGTTCGCCGCCTATGGCAACGCATTTGCTTAAATCCATCATGATATCAACCCTTTCCTTCGCCTTTTTTTCCCATCTGCCGCTCAGCCTTTGGTCCGCTGTCTTTTGGTTCCAACCTTCATAAAAATCCTACCCCTCCCCTTATCGGCTCTGGACTCGGATCACTTTAACATATTGCGCAGTTCAGCCACCTCTTGTACGAGCGCCTCGCGGGATTGGATAGCCACTTTAAAATCGGCCTTCAGGGATTCAAGTTCCCGGAGAGCCAGATCCTTTTCGTTGAGGGTCGTTTCCATTTCAGACTCCAGGGCCTTAATCCGGCCTTCCATAAGCTTGATTTGATCTTCCATTTCCCCGGTCAGACGCCGGGTCTGGATCAGGGCCTCACCGAGTTCACGCTCCTTCTTCTGCGCCTCTCCCTTGAGCCGGTCAAGTTCCCGGGTGGCTGAGGCTTTCAGCTCGTCGACTTCGGCCTCTGCGGTCTTTTTCATCGCCCTCAGATCGGCTTCCAGAGCCTCGGTCAGTTCCTTCTTTTCCAGAGCTGCGGATTCCCTTAAATGGCGCAGGTCTTCTTCGACCTTTATTCGTTGGTCCTGGGCGCTTTTTTCAAGTTGTTCTTTCTCTTCGGTCATCCTGGCCCGGATTCTCGCCAGTTCCTGTTCGACCCGCTGACCTTCTTCTTCGATTTCGGCCAGTCTGGCCTTGCGGTTAGCCTCCAGCTCGACCTTGAGCCGCTCAATTTCCCCGGTGACCTGCCGCTTCTCTTCCTCAAAGGCATCCTGCATCTTTTGCAGCTCGGCTCGGTTCCGTTCCTTTTGCACGGCTAAAACACGCTCGGCCTCATCCTTTTTCAACGCCAACTCCTCTTCCATGCGCTGGCGATCGGCCTCGATCTCGGCTAGCTTAGCCCGTCGTTCGGCCTCAAATTCGGCTTTGAAGCGATTGATCTCCTCGGTGGTTCGCTGTTTCCCTTCCTCCAGGGTTTTTTCAATGGCGGCCTTCTGCGCCGCCGCTTGTTGCTGTCGGAACTCTTCCAGTTCCACGGCGGCCCGTTTTCGGACCTGCTCCAGTTCGGCCTGTCCGGCCTGACGGTACTCTTGAAATTGGATTTGGAGCTTGTCAATCTCCTGCTGAACGGCACGATGTTTCTCTTCGGCAAAGGCCGCCTGCATGGCCTGCAACTCGGCCTGATTCCGTTCCTTTTGCCTGGTGACCGCCCGCTCGGCCTCCTGTTTCATGCGCACCAACTCCTCGGACAGCGTCTTCCGCTCCTGGGCCATCTCCCCCAGCATCTTATTGCGTTCCTGCTGCACGGAAACCCGCAGGGCGCCGTTTTCGTTCCGCAAGGTCTCTATTTCCTGATTCAACTTTTCGTTGTCGGACTCGATCTGACTCAGCTTATCTTTCTCCCGCAGCAGTTGGTGATATTCATCCTGCAGTCCTTCAAGTTGCTGCTGGAGGAGTTCCCGCTCCCGCTCTACCCGGTCGATATCGCGTTTCTTGAGCTCATCAAGCTCCTGGGTCCTGGCCTGCAACTGGCTGATCATTTCTTCTTGGTCCGTCAGCTTCTTCCGGATCCTGTGAACCTCTCCCAGGGCCTCTTTGACTTTTGTAAAACTTTCGGCTTCCACCTCCCTGATCTTGGCCATTTGGGATTCCAACTGCTGTCGGAGCTTTTCCGCTTCGGCCGCCTTGTCGACAATGGTCTGCAGACGCTGGTAAGCGGAACCGACTTCCGGGGCCAGCGCCCGGTCCCGACCAACCAGATAATTCACCGTCCGGGCATTAATCAGCTCGATCATCTCCGTATAATTGATCGGTTTCCTGAAGTACTGGTGGACATGAGCGGATTCAATAGCCGCCATAATTTTTTCAATAACGCTGTAGTCGGAGGAAGTCGCAATCCTCAGTACCGCTCCATCAAACCCCTTCAGATCCTCCACCAGATCGGGAAAGGGGATATCCGTTATTCCGGCATCCACAATCACTACCTGAGGTCTCAACTCAGCAAAGACCTTGAGGCCGTCCCCTCCGGTTGAGCTGTGGTAAACCGTAAAGTGATTGGACAATTCCGTATTCGCTTCTTCCAAAAATCCGGAGTCTCCGTCAATAATCAATACCTTCACCCGATTTCCGTTCATGTGCTCTCCCTAAAAGCGTAATAGGTTAGCCACCAAGTCACTAAGCCTCAAAGGTTATTAAGAGTCTCAATAGATGAACTCGCAAGAAGTCGTCATTCCCGCGCATGCGGGAATCCAGTCCACTCTTAACCTATTAAAAACACTGGATTCCCGTTTTCACGGGAATGACGAAAATGGGCTTTCGGCGACTTTTTGCCATTCCATCTTATGCGACCATTAATAATTAATCTTCTTCTGATACCATTCTTAATAAGAGGCAGGTTAAAATTGATAGGGTGCGTCCATAATTCTTTCAGCTTTATATACTCTCTTTCTGATAAGGTTTTAACAATCATATCCCTTCTTTGCGCCTTCGTGTCTTAGTGGCCGAACCGGTTCCTAAACGCGAGGTTCTTTTTTATGGACCTTTGAATTCTTCCGCTACATTCTTCTCAGTGACCGAATCCCGGCCGGCCAGGGAAGCCGAGGCACAAACCCCATCCAGGATCCGGATGGCCTTGCCCGGGAAACATTCCTGGGGCAGAAAACGGGCCGCCATTTCCACGCAGGCGGCCAGGGCTTGGTCGGTTATCTCCAAACCATAATGATTTTCGTAAACCGATTTGATCCCGCGCAGGATCTCCTGACTTTGAGCCCGGTCGGGCTCGGAAATCGGTACGGTTTGGAACCGCCTGGCCAGGGCCTTGTCCGGTTCTATATATTTTCGGTATTCTTCCGAGGTGGTGGCGCCGATGCAGGGAAACTCTCCGCGGGCCAGGGAAGGCTTCAGGATGTTTTCCGCGCCGGTGGAACCTTCCGTCGATCCCATCCCCAGGAGCGTATGAATTTCGTCGATAAAAACGATAATCCGGTCTACATTGCTCTTGACCTCTTCTACCAGTCCCTCAATACGGCTTTCAAACTCTCCTCGGTACTTGGTTCCGGAAACCAGAGCATTCAAGTTCAGGGCCATAATCCGTTTATCACGGAACAGGCCCGGAACTTCCTTTTTTACAATCAGACGGGCCAATCCTTCCACTACCGCTGTTTTACCTACTCCGGCCTTCCCCACTAAAATCGGGTTATTAGCCTCCATCTGGGACAGCACCTTGAGGCAGGCATAGATCTCCCGGTCGCGGCCGACGATGGGCTTGCTCCGGCCATTTTCAACCTGCTGGGTCAGATCCCGCCCGAACCGTTCCAGAAAGTGCAGGCGCCGTCCACTCACTTCATCCCGGATGACCCCGAAAATGGGGGCCACTTCGGGAGGCAGGTCCAGGGTGGGAGCCAGAATGACCACCAGACTGTTCCGGTCTTTTAAGACCTCCGGCATAGACTTGATGAGGGAAATCAGTTCGCCGAATTCCTGGCCCGACAGGTTTTCCCGCCTCAGATAATAATGAAAATCCTCCAGGAGATAGAGGGTCTGATGCGGACCTTCATTCCGGATAACCCTGAGGGTCTCTAAGGGGGAGAGTTTGGCCTGGAGCCAATAGTCGTCGTTGATTAAATAGTGAGGCGCATGAGGATCAGCGATCTCTCTGAATCCCTCGGAAAAAGTCCACTGGAGCGGGTTCAGACCCAGGTGGCCTGAGATCCCTCTGAACCGATCGATCAGTTTTCGCGAATCCGTATAAGCGGCGATAAATAAATGGTTGTCCGAGGTTAATTGTTTCAAAAGGGCGGCCTCTTCGATGGAGATGGCCGAAGCCGCCTCAGGCCCCGGCCCTGTTTCCCGGTCGGCGGTATCCGCCTTCAGGCCGCCGTTCACCGCCGCTGACGATGGCCGGTCCCCTGGTCCCCGATCCTCTCTGAGGGGTCGGCCGGCGTCATCGGCCGGCGAAGACTCGGGATCTGGAAGACGCGCTTCTTCCAATTCTTCCAATTCTTCCAAGCGCGGGGGACCAAAACCGCTGACGAAGGGGGCCCGGCTGCTGTCTGAGGATTCAAGCCGGGGCGGGAAGACCTCCGGGCCGACGGTCAGTCGAACCAGACTGCCGGAAAAATTAAACCACTTAAAAGCAAAGCCCTTCAGCAATTCGGCCTGTTTCTCCTTTTCCAGGGAGAGAAACGGATCTGAAAAATAGACAAAAATATCAAATTCATAAGGTTCGGGCAAAGGACGTTTGATGATAGGGAGAAAACTGGTGGCGCTCCTTCTCCCCTTTATCAGCCGGTAGCTCCTCTCCAGATACACCTTTTCCGGACCCAGGGGATCGTAAAAGGCCAGCCGGAATTCACCGGCCATATCACTGCCGATCAACTGCTTTAAATCCTGGTACAGACCTCCGGCCAATCCCTCCGTGAAAATACCGTAATAGCCGTTCAGCAACTCAAGATCGCCGCATAGGGTTTTATACAAAACACTCTTTTCAGCCCGAACCGTTTCCAGCCGGATGGGGTAGGGGGATTTCTTAAATAAATCAAGGAACACTACGGATAACCTCGCTAAAAGTTACAAAACAACTTTTTCCTGGGCGGGAAATCCCGCTCAGAGCGGGACTCTCCCGCCACTTGAATGGAATTCAAGTGGTTCCACCTTCACCCCAAGCCGGGACTTAACCCCGCCTTTGGCGGGGCTTGTTGATGGACTTTTTGAGAGTCCATCACTACTGACAAGTTCGTAAAAAGTTTCCGGAAGTCCGAATTCGTCGTTCCCGCGAAAGCGGGAATCCAGGAAACTCAACTACTTCTGGACCCCCGCCTTCGCGGGGGTGACGGTTTGGAGACTTTTTACAGATTCATCACTACTTATCCTTCAATAAATCATCGATGCGCGACTTGGCCTCCTCGAGATAATCACGCATCTCATCAACGGTACTGCGGTACAGGTGAAACCGTCGGTCCAGCTTGTCATTCACCGTAAGATACTGGGCCTGCTCCGCCTCGGTTTTCCTTAACTTGTTGATCACCCGGGTCTTCTTTTTCATCAGCTGGAGAAACTCCGATTCCAACATTTCGATGGCCTGGCTGATCTGCCGTTCCTTGCTTTTCATATCTTTGGCCAGCCCGAGCAGCTCCGAATTGGACTCCAAGAGATCCTGGTAGGTTTGCCTGAGCGTGGCCAAGGTCTGGTTGTGTTCCTCCAGGGCTTGGTTCAGCTCGGGGAGACGTTCTTGCAGTTCGGATAGGGTCTTTTTCTTTTCCTTGATGCGCTCGGACAAATACAACTCTTCCCCGATCAGCCGGTTATGTTCGGCCATCTGGAAATCAAATTGCTGTTTGAGTTCCAAATTCTGCTTTCTCAGGTATCCCAATCGTTCGGCCTCTTCCAGAAAACGGATGGCCCCGAGTTGCAGGAGGTCGGAAAAAATAAGGTGGGCTTCGCTCGGCTCCAGGGTAAAATAAGCAGCGATTTCCTCCGCACTTTTAAGACCGTCGATGAATCGCAGAAAGGCCTCTTTGACCGTGTCCCCTCTGACCGGTTCCATGCTCCGGACCACCGGATACCTCTTTCCCATCTGATCCCAGCTGTTCATCAGCTTTTGTTTAAGCTGGACCTGCGTTGATCCTGATTGTTCGGTATGATCGCTCATGCTCTGTTCCTTTTTAGGCATCGGTCCGTGCCAGGGATTTCAACTTATCTTCCAAGGCGACGATTTCCCGGTAAGCATCATCCCGTTCTTCCCGGACTTTTTTGAGCAGGGCCGTTATCGCTCGGTTGTCGTCCTCGGTCTTTTCCTGTTTCTCCCTTTCCTGCTTGTAGAGCGTACGAAACTTCTCCAATTCCTCCAGGGTGATCTCCAGCCTTTTCTCCAGATCCTGCACCCGCGGGAAATCGTGCTCCAGGGCGGCGATTTTTTGTTCTATGGCTTCCTTTTCTCTCCTTAATTTTTCTTTTGCTTTTTTCTTGTCCTGCACCTCCTCCCGCAAAGAGGCATTCAAAGTGAGCACCTCGCGCAGATGCCCCTCGAGATCCTTGATAATGGAAAACATTTCCCTGATGGTTTTTTCAAACTTGGCCCCCGAGATCTGGGTCAATTGATCGATCTTCAGTTCAGAAATCTTTTTAAGCTGCTCCAAAATCTTGGGGACCTCGACCCCTGATGGGTTTTCCACCACCAAGTCAGTGATCTCGATGACCTGCCCCCGCTTTTGGGTCGTTTCTAAATTTTCCACTATCGTCCCTTTCTTGTTTTGGTCTGATTTTGCCTCTGACCACTCTTAATCACAAGCTTCGATAAAAGTCCGTTTTACCTTTTTTGATAATTTCGTTAAACTCGGAAAACAGCTTTTCCATGGATTCCTCGCACGAGGCGATTTTACGGTTCAGCGTTTTTTTCTGGCTTAAGGCCTTATTCAGCAGGCTTTCCACATTGGCCATGAGATCCTGAGCAAAACTGGTTTCACCGAGAACGAATTCAAAACTGCTTCTGATGTCGGTGAAACGCTTGAACAGATCATCCACCGCCAGATGTTTCTCTTCAACCAGATCCAGCAGTTTTTGGTGCTCTTCCTTGAGAAAATTGATTTCCGTGGAGAGCCGGTTGGTTTCTATGCGGGCGCTTACGACCTGACTCTGGAGGGCCTTATACTTATTGGCCTCCAGATTGGCCTGTTCCGAAATCAGCGGATACTGGTTTTTAAGATTCTTATTGTTCATGAGCAAGGTCTGGTTAGCCGCACCCATCCGGTCGCAATCCGCGTTCAAGTACCCATTGATCCTTTTCAGTTCCACCACCCGACGGGCGATATCCTGTTTGGCCCGCTGTTCCAGACTCTGGCGCAAAAGGTCTTTGACTTCGAAGGCGATATGGGGAGTCAGGCCGGCCATCCTGGCCAGCTCCAGGGCGTCAAGGTTCAGCAGCCGCTCTTCTTCCAGGAGATCCCGATCTTTCAAAAGCTTGATTTCCTGCTCGCCGATGGACGGGAAAGAGCGCAGGATCTCTTCGCAGAAGCGGTCGGAAGGAGGGGGCGGTTTTGGCCTGGTCGTGGTCTGATCCCCGGCGATAAGCCCTGGGGTGACCGGTTTAGAAAGGCCGGATCGGCCCTGCAACATTTTATTGGCCTGGTTAACCTGGGCTATCAAATGATCCTTTTTCCCGGGGGTACCGTCTTCAGTCTCCAGAAGGGAAATGATGGCATGGTATCGTGCCAGCAGGTTGACGTCCCGTTCCCGGCCGGCCAGCTCGACCAGCGTGTCCAGGGAGGCGGCGTAGGCCTGCCTGACAGCGCTAAACGGAGTATCGGCTTCAACCGCCTTAACCATCTCATGGAGAAGGCTGACGCCGGTCGCGGCGGTATTCCCGTCAGGCCCTTTCCAGCCGGAGTCAAGGCCCAAGACCGTCTCTTCTTCTTTCCCTTTTCCCTGCATTTCATGACCTCCTTATTGCCTATCATTCAACGCTTCATTGGAATGACCTTTGCATTGTCTCCCGGCTCGACCGGCAAATTAACCCTGAAAGGCTAATTCCGGCTGGCCGGTTTTCTCCGGCCCCTCCGCCACCGGGGCCGGCTCGGCGACAGGTGTTTCATCGCCGTTGGTAATATCGTACTTCTTCTTTATCCACCATTCCTTCAGGCGATTGACATCGTCCATCCGGTCCTTAACCTCACCCCCTTGGCTTACCGTCAGGGTTTCTCCGGTGATGCGTTCCAGGGTCACCAAAACTTTTTCTCGGATATCCCTGGAGTCATCATTCAATAACCGGATCAGCGGCAGAACCGCTCCCGGGTCCCTGATGTTTTCCAGAGCCTGTAAAGCGCTTCTTCTGACCCGCGGGTTGCTGTCGGCCGCCGCAACCTGTAATAAAGCCGGGATGGCCTCTTTGGACTCCAGCCAACCCAGAAACAGGGACGCAGAATTACGCACTTCCATATCGTCATCCGTAAGGGCCTCCACCAGCAGGACCGCGGCCTCGCCCTTTCCCGACTTATAAAGTCCCCGGACACAGGCGGTTCGAACGGCGGCATAGGGATGTTTGAGAAACCGTTTACAGATGGGAAAAACTTCGCTGTCGGCGATCTGGATCAGGGCATTGATGATCTCGGCTCGCAGTTCATCATTATTGACGCTCAAGGCTTCCTTCAAAACCGGCCCGGCCTGCTTGTTCCCCAGTTTCCCCAGCTCGCTGACGGCCAGCCTTTTGATATCCATTTCGGCCTCCAGGAGATCCCGCAAGGCGGTTTCAAAGATGATGGCATCGGACCGCAAGGGAAAGGTGGCTTTTTTGGCGGCGCTCTCGGCCACTGACCGTAACCGTTTGAAAAGCTGGTCCTCGATCGCGCTCCTGGGTTTCAGGGACCGTTGGTCTAAAGTCACTCCCTGTCGTTCGGCCGCTTCCAGTTCGGCCAGATACCGGCTCAAGGACTTACTTTCATCCTCCAGGTCCTTAATGCTTTGGATAAGCTCCTTAACCTCGACGGTGGCCAGGAGGTTGTCAATATCATCGCCGCCCGTCCCCTTCTTGCCGATCTCCAGGTAGCTTTCGCGGATTTTATTTTCCAGGACAGCCAGTTTAGCCTGCACCTCGGCCTTGGTCAGGCCGAATTTTTTCCGGAGACCTCCGGTATAAATCCCGGCTGACTTTGTTGAACCAAAGCCGACAAGCTGTTTGGCGGCCTGGCAAACACCGCCGGCCAAGCGACCGGCATAACCGATGGATCGGCCCGAGGTCCGGACCACAAACAGCAGACTGTCGTAAAAAATCGTAGTCAACTCGTTGGACACCTTACCCAACACACCCCCCATATTTTCAATTATTTCAGCCATCCTCGCTTCTCCCTGTTCGATTATTTATTCTTCTCTCCGATTTCCATTTTTTCCCGGAACCTCTTCTGTTTTCTCCTGGTCGGCATCAGTCATTGAAGACAGATTTGGATCAGCTCCGACGCCTGCTTCTTCCTGGGCGGCAAGTCCTGGCGTTACCATAGACTCCGGCATAAGGGGGCCGGCCAGGGGTTCCGCTCCCGGTGTTTCGGAAAGAGTCATCTCGGCCTCAGGTCTTACCGACCGGTCCCCGGTTTCAACGGGCTCTTCCGGTTTTGGGCCAGGGAGGTTGCCCTCCGGAGGGGTCTTTTCCTGGATACCTGGGGTGGCTATAACTTCTACCTCGGTTCGGATTTCTTCTTGAATACCTTCCGGAGCGGACGGCCCCCCGGGGGTCATCGGCCGCCTTCCATTGGCCTTGTTCGCTGGGGTGATCGTTGGAATAGTCGCTCTCAGTTTCTGGATTATATCCTCCTGTTTCCTGAACTCGTCCATAAGGAACCGGACTTTTTCCGTCTCTACCGGTCCTCCGCTACTCCAGGACTCGGCGGCCTCACGTCCTATCTCAACATAAAGTTCCCTGATCTTTTTTTCACCCAGGCGGATCTTTTTTTCGATCTCTCCCGCTTCCCCCGGTTTGAATGTTACCAGGGCATCGCGGACAAACCCGGCCGCCGAGTCACCGATCTGAGACATCGAGTCCCATATGCCCTTGCCCACCGTTGTTGGGCTGCCCGCCGGAGGCGGGACCGCTTCTGACTCAGGTTTAACCGCTCCCGGTCTTCTTACTGAGACCGCCCCTTCCCGGAAGGCCTCCCCCCATTTGGTCGGAATAGAGGGCGCCTTTTTGGCCAGGTCGGCAATAGAATCCACCAGGCTTGAGGCCTTATCGCCGATGGCTGCCGCAGTTGATTTTCCGCTTTGAATCAACCAGTCAAGTAACGCGGGTTGGGCGGAGGATGGCCGGTCTTTAGGGGCCGGGGCAGCCTCCCTGGTTGGCGACTGCTTTTGGTTATCCGGTTTGGCAGAGGAGACCCCTTCCCAGAAGGCCTCAGACAATCGTTGTGTTCGAGAGGCTTCCTTTCTTTCCGGCTCGCCGGAAGACCGGGAAGGGCTTGGGGCCGGATCCGGGACAGGGTCGGCCAGAGGATTATCGGTCGAGGGACTATTTCCTGAATAGTCGCTTTTCCCTGAGCGGTCTTGCTCTTCCATTTGGTTATACCTCCTTAATGAATTGAACCGTTAGGGTTGTTTATAGGGTTTGACGGCCAATGATGTTTTCAATGGCCCCCTACTAAACGGCAACGCCTCTGAAAAATATCATTTAACTTTCAACAGTAATTCTATGATTTCGGCTTTGGTCATACTCTTGTCTGCTGTAACTCCTTTTTCCGTACATAAGGCCAAGAGATCCCCCTTGAGCTTATTTCCCAACAGTTCCCTGGTGTATTTAGCAGGCTTCCCCCTGGGTGCTTCTGCGGACCCGGTCGGGGCTTCCTTTTCCGGTTCCGTTTCAAGGTCCAATGAGGCCTCATCCATAAAAGGGATCCCGGAGTCAAGGGTGTCCGGGGGAAGGGCCTTGATCGGCGGTTCCGCCAGGATTTCCTTTTCCGCTTCCATCTCCAGGCCCGGTGATGCTTTAAGGGCGATCGTCTCCGCCGGAGAGGGCTCAGCTATGATCTCACCCGGTTCGGTTTCCTTTTCTATTTCTATGGTTGCCTCCGGCTCCGCTTCTTGGGAAGCGATTACCGGCTCCTCGGTTTCCTGCCCTTTTTCCCCCGGGGGGGGCTCTTTTCTCTGAGGGGCTCTTTCTTTTTCCTTCTTTTCGGCTTCCGCCAGGGGCTGAATACCTTATTTAATCTTTTCAATTTCAATACGATATTCGGCAATAAGGCTTAAAGCCGCCTCTCCGGCTGCCGATAGCCGGGTTATCCCTCTGTCTTTGGTAACCTCTTTCCCCACCTCGGCATACAAACGCTCGATTTTCTGTTCGTATTCCCTGATCTTCCCATTCGGCTTCTCTTTCTCTCCCGGCAATACATTCCCCAACGTGGAAGCGGTCAGGTCGTAAACGCTGACCAATGCCGAACCGACTGCATTCAAGGCTGCGGCAATACCTTGAAGAACTACATTCCGTTGTTCCATTCGGTCTTCCTTTCCTTTCGATGTTGTTGAAATTTCCTGGATTTCACAGAACATCCAAGAGCAGTTTCAAGGCCATCAGAAACAGACAAAAGGCAATAATTTTTTTTATGATACGGGGGTTGGTCGTTAAGGATAGGCGGGCTCCCCAGACAGCCCCCAGGATAGTCCCTATTCCCAGGACAACGGCATAATCAAAATCGATAAAGCCGAGTCCGGCAAAGACGATAACACCCAAAAAACTGGTGATGGCCAGGATACAATGGGAGGTGGCCGTGGCAATATGAACCGGAATGCCCAGCACCGAATACATGAGGGGAACATGAAAAATCCCCCCTCCCACCCCAAAGAGTCCGGAAAAGACCCCGATTAAACTACTGGAGGCCAGTCCTACGGACATGTCCGGCGCATAAGAAAACTTCTGGCCCGCGGCATCCTCAACATATCTCATTGCCGGCACCTGAGGGACTTTAGTCCGGACCACCGAAAATTCCTTGCCGGAAAAAAGATAATAGGACAGGGCGATAAGCAGTATACCGAAAATAACGTGAAAACTGGTTACGTTGAAAAATTGAGACAGCAAGGCCCCGATGAACACCCCGGGGCCGGCGGCGGCGGCGTATTTGATGCCTATCTCATAATCGATCCGCTTCTGCGCGATATAGGAAAAGGTGCCTGATATGGCATTCAGCATAACAACCGTCATGGAGGTGGCTATGGCATGCTGGGGGGAAAAACCGTAGAAAAGAATGAGCACCGGGACGTGGATGAAACCGCCGCCGGCCCCGATCAGCGTTCCAATAATCCCGATCAAGACCCCGGTCAGTAGAAGGATGATGACCCCCAGGAGGTCCAGGGTGACATGAGTCGGGATATAGGGTGCCGCCGCCCTGGCACTTCCGGTTGCCAGGAACATCAATCCAATCAGGGTCGCCGGCAGAATAATTTTTTTCATGGTTGGTTCTTTAAATTCGAGATGGCCGCCACCCCCCGCCTGCCGGGGCCGGTCCCGTTGAAGCGGGAAGAAATATCCGACTTCCCGCCTGGAGGGATTCCCGTCCCGGTTCTCCCTCGGGTAAACCGGGGAGCGGAAATGACCTGAAAATAGTTATTATAGAAGTTCAATGGGTGGTCCTCTGCCGCTCTTTCCAGGTCCGGTAGGCCTGCACGGCCTCTTGAAAATGAATTTTTGCCTCTTCCTTCAGCCCCTCGGAAGAGAATCGGTCCGGATGGAAAGCCACTCTCAGGAATTTATAGATCCGTTCCAGGCGTGAAGGATCGGTTTCAGAAGCAAACCAATGGAATTCCCGGGGGGGGCGCTGGTCGCCAGGGCCTTGTTCCGGCTCTCCCTGGGATTGGAGCTTGAGCAAGGTCAGGTCTAATAATGAGTCCCGTATTTCATTGATCATGAGGACCATTTCGTACAGAGAGCGCTCCCCCTTCTTGACCTCGTTTTCCAACCACTGCAGTTCTTTTTTCAAAACCGCCTCGGCCTGTGCAGAATCTCGATCCTCTAAAGGTTCCAGTTCCTGAAGACGGCTTCTCAGGTCATGGAGAAGAAAGGTCAGGGCCATTCTTTTATCGTCTTCATAAGACCGGATTTTTTTTCTCAAAGAACTCTGCTGTAAGGTCATCTCGCTGGTTTCAAAACTCTTCAGTCTATTCTGTAAGACCGCCTCACGCTCCGAAATTAAATTCCGCTCTTCCCGGATTTTGATATTCTCCCCTTCAAGCCTTTGAATAATGGCGGCCAAACCCTCTTTCTCGGCCTGGATTTTCAAAAGGGTGCGCCGATAACCCTCGATAAAAACAACTTTGGCTATCAGCAATCCACCGGCCAGGGCGGCAAAAACGGCGGTATAAATATGCACCGAGGTTTTCAGGGAACCGGGGAACAGGACCGGATAGCGGGCCTGGGTCACCCAGCCCAGGGCCGCGGCAATGGCCGAGAGGTAGGCCAGTTTCTCAACGAAAGACGAATGCAATAGGCGAAATAGAAGTTTCATGTTTGACCTTGAATACGTTTCATCGCACCTTCGGCTTTGCTCCAGAGCCGGACGAAAAATCTCGCGCTGTAGAATTTGACATTTCTGAAGATATTTTGATGCCCAACGTCATAAAGGTCGATATTTCCGGAACCGTATACTAAATAGGCCGCGGCGCCGCTCCCGCCGATAAACACGGTTTCGGGCCGGAGTTTAAGCCCCAGGGTCTGGACGGTCAGGCCGGTCGACCAATCGATCACCGCCATGGTTTTATTTTCCCTTAAGAACAATCCCCATTTCCCGTCAGGTGCCAAATCGAAGGCGTATATCCCCTGGGTATTGAAAGGGATGAATTCCTTTTTTCCCTCGGGAGAATGCCAGGTATGGAGACCCTCCCCGGAAACCCAGGCACAAAGGTTATCATGGATCTTTTTAGCCTTTACCGGGCCCGGGACCTCCGGACCGGCCATCTTTTTTCTATTCTTCCAATCATATAATGAAAGGGTGTCCGTTTGCAGGATGTAGCGGTCCTCCGGGAAAAAGACCCCTCTCGATTCGGCGCTGTCTCGCGGAAAGATGGAAACGGCCTGGTTCTCCACTATATCCCAGACTTTGATCTGAGACCTCCCGGTTAAAACCAGATACCTCCCGCTCCGGTCAAAATCCATGGTGAGGACCGGTTCCGGGTTCTCGATCTGCCCGACCTGTTTTCCGGAAGACAGATCGAAAATCCTGACGGCGCCTTTACCCTCAGCCGTCAAACCGCCTCCGGCGATGGCCTCCTTCCCCGGCTGAAAACGGACCTGCAGCACCTGAAACCCTTCACCGGCCCTTATCTCCATAACCGGTTGTTCCTCCGGTAACTGCCATAACCTGATGCTCCCCTCTTCTCCCGTGGCCGTTAGATTTTTTCCGGTATGGTAATCGATGGCCCCGGTGCTCCGCAACCCGGCCAGGACCTGAGAGGGCGCAAGGGTCAGCGACGGTATTTCACCGGCCGGAGGATGGCTCCTTTGGGTCGATCCGGAAAAAGGATAGGCCAAAGGTGAATCAGGATTGGTCGCCATATAAACCACCGCCAGCAGGAGGCCGATAAATAAAAGGTATTTGACGATGACCCTCATCGGACGTCCGGTACCTTTTTAGCCGAGGTTTCGGATTCAAAGGCCTTTTCCGGCTGGAAGCCCATGAGGTACCCGAAAAAGATTCCCGGAAACATCCGCAAGCGGGAATTGTAATAATTGACTATCGTGTTATAGCGGATGCGCGCGCTGGCGATTCTCGTCTCCGTATTGGACAGTTCCTTCATAAGGTTCTGATACGTGGCCGAGGCTTTCAGGTCGGGATAGTTCTCAGCTACGGCCTGAAATTTGGAGAGAGAGGCCGCCAGGCTCATTTGTGACGGAGCTATATCCGGAATGCTTTTCAGTGAATTCAAAGCGCTCCGGACATCGGCCGCGTGCTGAAATATCTTGTTCTCAAAAGTCATATAATCGTTGACGGCCTTAACCAGATTGGGAATCAGGTCGTTTCTCCGTTGCAACTCCGCTTCAATCTGGGTCTTTTCCAGGAGGGTCTTGTAATACTCCACTACAAAAAAGTTGTAATAATAAACAAAGGCCGAGACGATGGCCAGAAACAGGGCCGCCGCCGCTATCTTCATGGCTCTCGACTGATTAACCCAAATATTTTTTTTAATGATGGCCAGGTAGCCCGGTCTTTTTTCCTGGACCGCCAAAGGTTTTTCGGCAATGAGGCCCAATTCTGTGGCATACAACTTTTTGACCGCTTCGTGAATGTCATCACTTTTTTTTTGCGCCATTGGAGCCACCTTGATATCAATCCCGAAATACGAGATCTGAAACCGTTTCCAACATTAAAATTGATAGATCCAATTTTTTTGGAGGGGAGGGGTTACCCCCTCCCGAGGGTTGCGAACCGAAGTTCACATTTTTTCCAGAAGCGTGAACCAGGTCCCTCTGTGTGCTTTCTGATAACCAGAGCCACCGGCACTGATTATTATCGAACGGGGGGGGTCAGTCAGACATGCTGCGCCAGAGAAGGCGCTATCTGGTTTTGAGCCAGTTTATCCTTTACCGTGATATAGAGGGGAGCCCCCGAACGGATAATATCGAGAAGAATTCCTTTTTTGACGTTCGCTTTCGTCGTCAGTTCAATGAACGAATTCATATCGGTAACCGGGGTATTATTGACCCCTTTAATGACGTCTCCCGCTTTGATGCCGGCGCCCGCCAGCACCCCTTCCACCTCGACGATAGAAACGCCGGCCTTATCGGGGGGTAAGGCCTTTATATCCGCACCCAGCCAGGTGAAGGTCGTCGGCTGTTTAATTGGAGTTCCGGCCACGGCCTGGCCAGTCCCCGGCGCCATTTTGACTTTGACCGTTGTTCTGGAACCGGACCGCAAAATCTGCAGGGTTATCCTGGTCCGGTTTTTGGCCTCCAGAACCTTCTGAAAGTCATTGCCGTCTATAATTTTTCTTCCATCAACGCGGATAATGACATCACCCCGCTGCAACCCGGCCGCCTCGCCCGGCAGACCCGGTATGAGGCTGTTGACCACGACGCCCCCGGGGTGAACCATATTGTTCTGATTGGCGATAACGTCATCCACATCGATAACGGAAATACCCAGGGAAAGATTATTGGGACCGACCACCGGATAACACGGTCCAGTGGGTCCCCAAACCTGCTTGACCCCCGGCCTTGGAGCCGCGTTGTTCGGCAGGCTCGGCATGGTCGGCATAATTCCCTGGCGCAACTGGGGATGACAGTCGACGCAGACCCCTCGGTACAAGTGCGGCGGGGTAATGACCTGTCCATGCTGCAACCGGTAGGCATTGCCGATTTGCCTGGCACTTCTTCCCCAGGCGGCCAGTTGACCACCGGCGACCGGCGGCGCCACGTTTTTGAAATCGAGGACTCCGCCGACCAGATCCAATGACCTGTTGATGGGCACGGTAAAGCTGACGCCCGAGAAAGTTCCGCTGGGTGAATAAATCGCCGTATTAATACCGATCACCTCGCCTTGGTCGTTGATCAGCGGGCCGCCGCTGCTCCCCCTGTTAATGGAAGAATCGGTCTGGATCAGCCCCTCATAAACCTTTCCTCCGATATTGAGGGCCCGGTTCCGGCTGCTGATGATGCCCGAGGTGACCGACTGCTCGAAGCCATAGGGGCTGCCCAGGGAAAGCACGATGTCGCCCGTTCTGACGGCATTGGAATCCCCCAGATCGGCATGGGGGAAAGGACCATCGCCCTGGATCCGCAGGAGGACCAGGTCGGAAACCGAATCCGCCTTGACGACTTTAAGCGGGTATTCTGAAGCGCCCCCCTGGCCGTAGACGGTGGCTTTCAGGACGGTGGCGCCGGCGACGACATGAAGGCTGCTCAAGGCGTATCCCCGGGGATCAATGATGAATCCGGAGCCTATTCTATTGTAATTGACGGTCGGATCTCCCGGATTGGCATTGTTGGGATCCTGAACACCGGCATCGATGCTGATGACCGCCGGTCTGACCCGTTCGATAATGCCGTGGTACGAATTTTGAAGCGCATTGGCGGACCCTTGGACGGCGGCTGTGTTCAGGGCCGACTGCTGGGGGGATCCGACTTTACCCTCCCAGGTCCGTTCCCTGAAAAAACGCCCGAAATCCCCGCCTCTTTTCTGCTTCTCATAGACGGCCCAGCCCAGGGTTAACAGGGCCATGGCTACCAGCGCCACTATCCACGGTTTGAAGTTTTTGGGACAGGGCGTGGAAGGGGTTGGGTCGTTCTTGCCCATATCGTTATCGCCGGACATTTTCTCGGTCCCCATAGTAAATCGCTCCTACTTATCTTTTTTCGTGGTGTTCGATTCAGTGGCCTCGGGATCATTGTTCTTCCCCAGGGAAGAAGCCTTAAGCCCGGTGTTCTTTATGCCGGCCAGAATGGCCACGGTGCCAAAACCGAGAAGGACCAAAGGAAATATCGAAATGAGGACATCCACGGCATACCACCAGTAGGTCACCAGCCCCCATAGTCCCAAGCTTATTGCCACCAGACCCAAAACGATGTTGATCATGATTTTTTCTCCTTATTCTCTGATATTAAACCGTCAGGCCACGCTTTTGTGGCGTGACACCACCATACGGTCGGTCCGCTCGGCTTTGCCGAGCTCCCCAAGAGGCTTCCCTTTGGAAGCCGAATCGCCGACCTTAACAGGAGGCATCCATTCGGATGCCGGGACATGAAAATAGGCTCGTTGGGTGGTGAACCTAATTTTCCCACTAAGTTTTTCTTCGTCCAAGTCCATTGGCCCTGCTATCGGCCGCCACGCCGTTCTTCGAGGTTGATGGCCTTCTTGAAAAACTTCACCGCCTCCTCCCGCATTCCCTTCGACTCATAGGCAAACCCCAGACTCTGATAGGCCTTGACAAAATCGGGATTGAAGGAGATCGCCTTCCGATAGGCCTCGATGGCCTGATCGGGCTCGGACCGGGCATCGTGGATAAGACCGATCTTGTAATGCGCCTCGGCATAACCCGGGTTAAGCTCCACGGCTTTTTTAAGGGCGGCCATGGCCTCCTGGTTTTCATCAACGGCAAAATGAGCGGACCCCAGCAGGTAAAAGACCTGCGGATGACTATCGTCGAGCAGGATCGCCTTTTTTAAGACTTCCCGGGCTTCCGTGAACTGACCGGCATTCACGTACATCGTTCCCAGTTTTATCAGCGCGTTGACATTGTTCGGTTCGGAGGCGATAATTTTCTTATAGATCTCCCCGGCCCCGCTGTAGTTTTTCTTTCGCTCCAGGTCCTTGCCGATTTCCAGCAGGACCTCCTTCGATTCCTCCGGGTTGAGGCTGAACAGGCTGTTGTACCGGTCCACCGTCCGGTCCAGAAACTTCTTGAAATTGATAGTCAGGGTCTTGCCAAAATACTTTAGTTCACTGAGGTCCATTCTATCCATAGTATCCCTCCCCTTCTGATCATTGCCCGGCTGAAGTCTAGCCAAACCTATTTGAAATTGTCCAATGGTCCAAGGGGGTCTTATTTTTGGCCGGTCGACGCGGCTCCCGAATGGATGCCTTCTTTTAGTTCAACAAAGTTGAACGGCCGATCGACCGGAAGCCGGCGTTGTCCACTATCGTCCCCGTCTCCCTTCAGTAAATGCCAAACATCCTTTTTTTGACCGGAAAAAAGCTGACGGTCATGCCGTCTATTTCCTTGATATTCTCACGTACCTTCTCCTTCACCTGCTCGCTGATCCGGTGGGTTTCCAGGATCGATTGATCTCCGAGAACTTCGATGACCATATCGATCCAATTTTTCTGGCCCTGGACCCGGGTGTTGATGGTTCTGACCCCTTTGACCCCTGCTACCGCCAGGGCCAACTTTTGGATTTGATCAATGATTTCACGGTCGGCAGAAAAATCAATCAGGCCGTGGATGCCCTGCAGAAACATTTTCGCACTCATACGATAGATGAGCACTGAAACAAATCCGGCCGCCAGGGCATCGGCATAAATGAAACCCAGATGGGTCCCGATCAGGCCGATCAGTACCGCCACCGAAGAGATACTGTCCGCCTTGCTCTCATTGGCATCGGCGACGAGCGCCGGACTCCCCAATTGCGTCCCGGCGCAGATATTGGATCGATACATGATATAGCTGTATATAAGACAAACCAGGGTGGCCGGTATGGCCGCTTTGTCCGGAATCAGATGGACCCCGTAAAACAGATCCTTCAGAACCTCCACCAGGATGAGCGAAGCGGCGCAAAAAAGGAAGACGGAGGTAACCAGGGTGCTTAAATATTCCACCTTGCCCAGGCCATAGGGGTGCTTCCGATCCTGGGGCTTTTTCGCCACATACAGCGACACCAGGATTATGCTCGAGGCGACTGAATCGGCGATGGAATGCACGCCGTCAGCCACCAGGCCTTTGCTGCCGGTAAGCATTCCCACGGAAACTTTGAACAGGACCGCCAGGATATTGCCGACCAGGCTCATCCGGGGAGACCATTTTCCGCACCGTTCACATTCAGAGTACTTCATTGAGTAAGACATAGGTACGATGATTAAAGTTTAACCTTTCGGTAATCACCCTGAACCCGCTTTCCTGTATCGTCTCCATCAATACCACAAAGGGGCCCTTGGCTTTTAAGTTCGGGTACTTTTCTATTAAGAGATCAAGCGCCTGGATAAGTTTCAAGATCTCCAGACCTTCCTGCTTAACCAGGGGCGCCTGCCGCCCATGGGTTTTGGTCAACCGGTGCAGGGCAATCAGACGTTTCTGGAGTTTCTCCTCCATGGCCGTGTAGAGGGAAACCGCGCTTTGGCATCTCGCCACCACGTCCTCCCTCCGCTGCATTTCCACCAGCAGCCGCCCATGGGCCACATGGACAAAATGCTCCTCATCGATCAGCTTGTTGTACACCCGCCAGCCGAAAAAAAAGACCGCTATCAGACCTATCAGGGCCAGGCCCTTCAATAATTGTGAAAAAACCGGCTTCTGACGAAGGGCCGGGTCCAAAAAGATAAAGGAACCAACGACCAGGCCTTTGGCCGCCCAGTAGAGAATGAAGGCCGGCTGCAAGAGAAACAAGGCCACTGTGGCGGCGATCCGCGAAAATTTTATATTTTTCATCCTCGCGCCCCTCGACGATGGTTAAAACTCTCCGCGCTCCTCCGATAAAGACCTCCGGCCCTCCCGGGTTGCCTTCGCCTGTCATACCGGGCGAAGGGAAGGATCTCGGAACCGGGGGAAAAAAAGAGAGACTTCGCCTTCGCCCAGAAGATCCTCCTGGCTCTGATCACAGCCTATAGGGTTCGATAGAGAAGTTAACCTGCGCGATATGGTCTATCGCTTTCATCAGGCTGTCCCGTACCTGGAGGCCTATCTGGTAACCTTCAGCGGCCGACAAGTCAAAATCCACCATCAGGGTTAAATCGATCCAAAGATCATGCCCCAAGCGCCGGGCGTTAATTTTACTCACCCGGCGTACCCCGGGGACCAGCCGGATGACGGATTCTATCCGCTTCCGGACCTCGGGATTCACCGCGCTATCGAGCGTCCCCTGGAGGGCTTCCTTCAGCATCTTGCCACTTAAGTACATCAGGTCTATCGTTTCGATCACCGCTACCAGCGGATCCAGAAATAAAAAGCCGAGATTGGACCCGATGACGGCCAGCACGACAAAAAGGGCGGAAAAGGTGTCCGAATGATGGTGGTTGGCATTGGACAGAATGGCCGGGCTGTTTCTCCTGGTCCCGACGCATTGCCAATACCGGTAAAGCCTAAAGTTGGCAATAACCGAGATGGCCCCCCCCAAAACGGCGATCAGGTTGGGTACCGGAATCCGTCCCTGAAATCCCTCCCAGACATCTTTGATGGAATTGAAAAAGAGAAACAGCGAGGCAATGATCAGAACCACGCCAATCAGCAGCATGGCCACGAATTCAATCTTGCCGTACCCGTAAGGGTGTCTCCAGTCGGCCGGTTTCTCCGAAACCTTGAGGCCGATCACCGCAACCAGCGAGGTTATGAAATCTTTAATAGAGTATAAGGAACTGACTAATATGGCCTCACTGCCGCTCACCAGGCCGACGACGGCCAGGAAACCCGCCAGCAGCAGATTAAAAAAGGTGACCAGCAGCAGTGTCTGGTCTCCGCACCCGACGCAATCGGGGGTATCCAGGCAGGTTAAAGCACTACGTGGCATAAGGTGCAAGTTCCTCGGTTCCTGTGAGGCGGCGGCGTGCCCCTGCGGATATTCGGAGCGACCTTGGTCAAGTTGTCCCCTGCGTCTTTCAGCAGCTCATTGGGAGTCAGGGCGTTTTTGGAATTCAGATTGGTTATGGTCCTGGCGGTATTCGTGGCGATAACATGGCACTGGTCACAGGGCCCGTAGTAGGCATGGGGACTTCTATCGGTAGCCAGGATCATCGGGGCGCCCTCCATCTGAGCAATCCCCAACATCTCGGTACTGGAAATCAGGAGGTCTTTATTTTTGCCGCCACGGTAAACGGATACCAGGGCCCGATTCGATTGGGCCACCTCCTTGGTCGCCAGATGGAAGGACTTAAGGTCCGTGACCTTTTTGCCGTTTATCGCCGTGACCACATCCCCCGCCAAGAGCCCCGCTTCCGCCGAGAGCAGCGTCACTTCATCGAACAAGACCCCCACTACGTCCGGCGGAATGGAATTCGCCTTGGCCACGGCCGGTGTTAAAGGGATAACCTCCCCCCCGATCCAGTGTCCTTCTATTAAAGCCTTATCGGCTGCGGCCCTAGGCTGCGGCAGGGGGGTATTCTGATCAGGCCCTGCCGGGGAAACCACCTCCCGGTTCGTCGGGGGGCCGGGGAGCGGGTTTCCCGGTAGGGCCGGGTTCTGGTCCTGAACGGTGGGTCCGGCAAAGGCTAAGGGAACCGCCGAGGGGATGTTTGGCGCCCCTCCCGCCCTTTCCGTCCCTTCCACAGCTTCCCTTTCCTGCCCCGGGAGGGAGGCCCTAGGCGGAGGATTCATCAGGGAAAAGATATTGCTGCCCCGGTAATAGACGTACAAGAACGCGCAAATCAGGACAGCGATCACCGCCGGTTTAGCGAAACTCTCCAGATGCTTCACAATCGGGCTGCTTTCCCTTTAGGCCGGCGAGAGAAGGCTGTCCAACCTCTGGGAAACCTTGGTTTCAATTTTTTCCGTCAGTTCCGGTTTTGTTCTGTTGAGTATTTCATAGACGAGAGCCCCGATAAAGGTCACCACGAACACACCCACCAGCAACTTTGACATTGACTTCATCCTTTCTGCCTCCGGGTCACCGGATGATTTTTTGGTTCTAAAAAGATTTACCCGTTGCGGGTTAAGGGTCAAGACATCAAAACCATCCTCGATCAACCCGCTAAGCCGCCTCTTTCTTTTTCTTCTCATAGGACTCGATCAGCCCGGCGAGTTTCTGGGCCTTGGAAAAAAAATCCACCAGGATATCATCCCGCTTCAAGTCCGCCAGACCCGCTTTTTTTACTTCAACAATTCTCCGGCCGATGTCGCTGAAACACTGGCCCCTCTTATTATTGAGGTCCCGGATATCGTAAGCCAGAACAACTCCTTTGGCCTTCCTTTGGGCGGAATCAACCACAGCGGACAGGGCGTCGACAAAAATATCCCCCATATGCTGCATCTTATACCGGATATCTTCGCTCATACCGATCTCCCTCCAAGTAAGAACGTTTAGCGCTGGCTCTCGATCAAGGGTTTTTGACCTCTGAGTTTTTTTCTCCTGTTCATAAAGCGCAGAAAGACGACCGTTAGCGTTATACCCAGACCCATGCTGATCAGGATGATGAGGCTAAGATCCACCAGAAACGGCGTGCCTATGACAAATTTAAGAGGTACGGGCCTCCGGTTCTGGTCCAGGAAAACAACCACCAGAAACAAGGCCATCGCTATCACCAAATATTTTGGTTTAAATTGCATAAGGATTATTTTTTTAAAGATCTTGTCCCATGCAAAAATCCAAGGGCACCCCCGGTCAGACCAAGGGCATTGAATATGATAGCCGCCGGGATCGTGATTTCAGCCACCGCTATAGCCGCCATAACCCCTACCCCGGCCGTAATCCCTACCCCGAGACCCACGGCGGTTTTACCCGCCAGATTGCCAAGGTTATATAAAAAATTGCCTTTTTTATTTTTATCAAAATCGTATTCCCTGTTCCCCTCGCCTTGGGAATATCTATCGCTATTTTTTTCCCCGGTCGTCATTTCTACCCCTCCACTTGGTATTCCCTTGAAGCTTTTCATCTTCCTGAGTTCGTCCCGGAGTCTGAAAGATTCAGGGTTTCATTCTGGTTTGGCCATGGCCCCGTCACGGAGTTGCAGCAGCAGCACCACTGATAGGCCAGGGCTTCATGCAAAGCGCATTCCACCGCCTCCGGACCGCCGCCCCCTTCCCCGAGGTATAATTCGGGTGAACGCACAAATCCGACAATATCTTTTCGGTCGAAGGTCAGCGGCAGGAGCTTGGTCAAATAATATTCATCCTCGCCTTCATCCCCATGATCCTTGTAGGCGACACAACCCATCCTGATCTTTGGCGAATACTCCAGGATCTGTTCTATGATCTTTAAGATATTATGCTTGACCTCTTCGATGTAAGGATCCATGCTGCCCGTGGTGTCCATCAGAAAGACCACGTCCAGAGATGAATCCAGGTAGAAGCCGCCTTTTTTCAGCAGCCTCTCTTTTTCCTTGATCTTTTCAAGGATTTTCTTCTTTTTGTCCGTCAAGTCTTCAACGGTCATGGATTACAATAATCCTTCTTTCCTTTTACTATTTAATAAAAAATGATCCCGGCAAATCTGGTCTTGGTTTAAAAGCCGAGTAATAAATTTTCAGATTGGTGAGCCTCTTTCGGAAACTCTTGAATTCGTTCCCGTGGAAAGGGAATACGGGTATTCCTTACACCTGATGCAATTTTGGCTCATAGCCATAGCGCATGGGGGGGGGTTGGCCTTCTTGGATTTTGTCAAAAAAACCTTACAATAGAATGAATTTGACTTTTTATTAACATTCACCCCCTCTCTTGTCAAGTGGAAAAAAAACCGAGCAGGGGAGCCATGTTGCCCTGCTCTTTCCGGCTTTCTAATGATGTTTAAAATTTATTAATAGACCGATCGGTCGGCCTTCAGCGACCTTAAACAAAGATCCGCCTTCGTGCACCGGCAGAATCTTTTGTTTGGTGGGTATTTCCCCCCCCAAAAAAATACTTTTCTTTGGTGCTTTCGGTGACTCTGTGGTAAAAATCTATTTTGGACAAGAGTGGTTCTCAATCAATTAATTTTCCGTTTCCTAACGGCCAATCCTCGGGAAGTAAGGAAAACAGGATCGCATCATGAACATGGTCCTTGACCACCAGCCGTTTTCGCAATCGGCCTTCGCGGATGGCGCCAATTTTTTTTGCCAGACCCTGGCTGGGGATATTCCCGGCCGCCGCCAAGATCTCGATCCTGTTCAGATTCAACTCCTCAAAACCGAATCGGGCCACTAAAGGAGCACAGGCGGTGGCCACTCCCCGTCTGACCTGACTGGTTCTGATCCAATACCCCAGATTGGCCAGGCGATTGTCCCGGTCGAGGTTATTCAGACTGCAAATGCCCAGCGGGCGGCCCTCGGCGCGATCCGCGATCAGGAAATCATACTCCAGCCCTTTCTGCCACAAACCGGGACGAGCCCCAAACCAAATTCTGCTGTCTTCAATACCGTAGTCCCGGTGGCACCAAGGCATCCACGGGGACAATTCCCTCATCGACTCTCGCACGGCTTCATAAACCGGTTCCGCATCAGAGGGTTGGCAGGGGCGGAGAATGAATGATTGGTCCCTGGTCATAAAGCTAATGGGCATTTTCCCCTCATACCTGGAAAATAATTAACTGGGTGATGAATAAAAAAATAGAAGCAAATCTTGTTGAAATATCATCATAATTTTTATATGGTTGTCAATATAAATTGTTTTGAAAAAGGGAGATTTTCAACTTGACCAGGGGAACAACCAGGCCATCGCTTTTCAAAAAAGGGGGAACCCTGCTTTCGATAGTCTTATCAGGAATCATCCTGGCCGTAATATCACCAGGGGCCGGTGCGCAAAAGGGTGATTTCCGCCTTCGCCAATTCCTGGATTCGCGTCATAACCACAACCGCCCCTATCCGGCGCCTGGCCAGTTTATGGAGATACTCCCTCATGGCCACCGAGTGGTATTTTGGGGAAAGGAAAGATACCATTTTTTAAATGGGGTCTGGTATCGCCCGATAGGTCGACAATTCTTAGTGGTTCCCCCTCCGGTCGGCATCACGGTACCTCTCTTACCTCCCTTTCATACGACCTTCTGGGTAAACGGCGTTCCTTATTATTATGCCAACGAGGTTTATTACACCCAAAGCCCGGTGGGTTATGTGGTGGCCGAACGGCCAAAGGGCGAAATCAGCCAAACTCCTCCGGGAAAGCAGTTGTTCATATACCCCCGTCAAAACCAAAGTGCCCGGATTCAGGAGACAGACCGTCGTGAATGCCAAACCTGGGCCTTAAACCAGACTAAATATAACCCGGACAAACCGCCGGCGAATATGACCGAAGCCCAAAAAAACCAAGGACCTGACGCTTATCAGCGGGCTTTGGGGGCTTGTCTCGAAGCCAGGGGATATGTGGTGAAATAGAGGGAATGCCGGATAAACAGCCAATTCTTACGCCCGAGGCTCCCGGGTTGGTTTTTTCTCTGACTTATCCTTGGGGGATACTTT
>JACQYK010000169.1 GCA_016208255.1 Deltaproteobacteria bacterium
GGGGTGAGGGGGAATTTAATATTTTCATCCTTCGTGGCGCCCCGCAGGGGCATGACGGTTTAGTTCGAAAATAGGGTTCGTCACCCAACGAGTTCTATTTTCATGTCCCGGCTTCTGTTCAGAAGCCTCCTGATTAGGTCACCAAAGGTGACCGTATGGCGGTGTCAGGCCACAGGCCTGGCCTGACGGTTTATTTTGAAACAGATGACCGCATAGCCTGATTGAGCTCCCGGGTCCCCGCGGGCGGGGCCGAGGTTTTTTCCCTGAGGACCAGGGTCAAGGCTTCATCCGGGCAGGCGGTCAGACAAAGACCGCAGCCGATACAGCGGTCTTGATCCAAAACCGCAAGGCCCTCAGGCCCGAGGGTAATAGCTTCCACCTGGCATCGTTCCTCACAGGTACCGCACCCCAGGCATTTTTCTTCGTCCAGTTTCGCGATATAGTCGGAGCTGGCGCCCATCGGCATGATCCCGCTTTTGATGCTCTTAATAATACCGCAGTGGCAGTCACAGCAATTACACATAAAGGTAATGTAATCCCCCGTATTGCTGGAACAGTGCACCAGGGCGGCTTCCTCGGCGATATCCAGAACCTTTAGGGCCTGCTCCTTGTTGAGTTCCCGGCCAAAGCCCCTTTCAATGATGAATTTGGCCTGGGGGCCGAAGCTCATGCAGACTTCTTTGGGACGGCCGCAGGGATCGCCGATGAGTTCTCCATGATGGCGGCAATAACAGGTGCTGACTGCAATCGGGTCTGCCTTTTGGATAAATTCCGACACCCGGCTATAAGGGTGGACCGTTGTTTCAGGACCGGGCAGTTCCCTTTCCACAGGAATGACGCGGGAAAATGGGAAAACGGCAATTTTCCCCCTGTATTTTTCTAAGGGTTTCATCACCTGATCATTGAACAAGCGAAAGTAATCATCAAACAGCCTGGCCAGCCGTCTGGTCCGGTCGTTGACCACCCCGGTTGTAAACTGCAGCTCAAAAATACCCGGAAGCAGCGGCATCAGGCTGTATACCCTAACCCCACCTTGGTCCCTGGTAAAGACAATGCCTTTATCCGCTAAAGCTTCGAGGATGGATTTAACCCGAACCGGATCTTCTCCAAGGCTGCGGGCAAATTCCTCTGCGGGTAATGGTTTCGGCGGCATTTGGGCGGCCAGTTCCGCTTCTTCGGCTTCGAAAAGTTCCCGGAGCAGAGCGTCAAATTCTTTGCTCTTAAGGACCGGGACAGCGCCGCCCCTCGCGGCAAGGGCATCGGCAACTTTTTTGTAAACTTCTTCTGGCATGGGTATCTCCTTTCAAAAGGAAAATATCATTAATGGCGTTCTACCATTTATTGGCCAAAAGTCAAGAAAGGGGAAATTGATTTTATGGATGATGAACTCGCAAAAAGGCACCGAAAGCCTATTTTCGTTATTCCGATTACCTCCCGGAGTCGACTCCACCCCGGGGTGAAAACGGGAATCCGGCACGATGAAACTGGTTCCCGGATTTCGCCGGGACGATGTCTGGACCCCCGCCTTCGCGGGGGTGACGGTCCATCTGACTATTTGCAAAGCCGTCTTGATTAACCTTTGCCCTTACTTTTTTTCCTTCATTAGAAATTTCCGGGTGCCGGAAAGACGGCCCTTTTTATTGTTTTGACGAAATCCCCGGTGCGGGTTACAATAGTCAAAAACACTAATCCATATCCCCTTGTTTTTTTCTAAAACAAGAAGGGGTAAAGCCTGCCTTTAACCCGTAAATTACAAATACTTTTTTCAGCGAATTCATTTCAGAATTAAACCGTCATGCCACGCTTTTTAGTGGCGTGACACCACGAACTATGAAAATAGGGTTGGTCGAGAGTGGCCTCGAATCCATTTTTCGAACTAAATAGAAAAACTCCTTTTTGTCCATAATGAATGATGAGCCCGAAACTAATTAGTGTCCATCCGGAAATATTGGGTTTGAAACTGTTTGTTTTTGAAGAAAGGGGGGAGCTATCAATGGAGGATGCAGGAGGGGTATTAGGAGACATCAGGGTTCTGGATCTCGCTGACGAGAAAGGCCTCTATTGTACTAAACTTCTCGCCGACCTTGGGGCCGAGGTCATCAAGATCGAAAAGCCCGGCGGAGATCCGACACGATTCATAGGTCCTTTCTATCATGATCAACGGGATCCGCAAAAAAGCCTCTACTGGTTTCAATTCAACACCAACAAGCGAAGTATAACTCTCAACCTAATGACCCCGGAGGGAAAGGAGATTCTGAAAAAACTGGTCAAGACCGCCGATGTGCTGGTGGAGACTTACCCTCCAGGATATCTTGAGGATGAAGGACTGGGTTACAGGGCCCTGAAAGAGATAAACCCCGGACTGATCCTGGCCTCCATAACCCCTTTCGGACAGACCGGACCCTATCGGGGCTATCAGGCCACGGACCTGGTGGCTCAAGCCATGGGCGGAATCATGTATCTGGCGGGTTTTCCGGATGACCCCCCCAACAGGCTCTATGGCTCCCAGGCCTATCATATGGCCTCGGTCCAGGCCATGTGCGGGATCCAGACCGCTCTCTATGTCAGGGACCGGGGAGAGAATGGGCAGCAGGTGGATGTTTCCATGCAGGAAGCGGTGGCCATTGCCCAGGAATCCGCCATGCAAACCTTTGACTTGAGGGGAGAAATTCGACAGCGGACCGGGTATAGCGGCCTGGTACCCGCCCATCCGGGGATGGGCACCTTTGCCTGTAAAGACGGATACGTCAATATATTCATGTTTACGGGGCAGTGGCTGGAACTCCTGGAATGGATGGGAAGCGAGGGGATGGCCGGTGATCTCAAAGAGAAGCACCCGGATGTCCTGGAGAAGCTGAATGATTATTTTGCTATTTTCGGGTTGTCGATGGACCCTGAGGCCTACGGACGATTTCTGAAGGAGCAGTATCCCCCATTCGATGAGCATCTAAGAGCCTTCCTTAAAAGCCACACCAAGGAGGAGCTTTATAATGGTGCCCAACAAAGGAGGCTGCAATTATCCATGGTCAGCACTATTGAGGATCTTCTTGAAAATCCGCAACTCAAGGCCTTGGGATATTTTGTCGAGGTTGAGCACGCAGAATTGGGGGATATTTTAACTTATCCCGGTGCCCCCTATCATCTCTCCGAAACTCCCTGGAGGATCAGGAGAAGAGCCCCCCTCATCGGGGAAGACAATGAAGAGGTCTATGGGAAGGAACTGGGGTTTTCAAAAACCGAGATCCTGGATCTAAAACAAAAAGGAATTATCTAAAGGTGGCAAGAAGAGGTCCTGAAAGGAGACATAACCATGTTGAAAAACCAATTACCCTTTGAGGGTATCAGGGTTTGTGACTTTACCTGGTTTGCAGCGGGTCCTGTTGCCACCAAAATGCTGGCTGATCACGGGGCCGAAGTCATCAAAATCGAGTCCATGGCCCACTTTGATCGTCTCCGATTCGTGCAGCCGGTGGCTGACGACAAGTCGGGAAATCTGAACTGCGGAGGGTTTTTCAATAATTTTAACACCAGCAAGCTCGGGATGGTCCTAAACCTGGAAAAGGCAAAGGCTTTGGAGATAGCCGCCCGATTAATACTGGCCAGTGATGTTGTCGTGGAAAATTTCTCCCCCAGGGTCATGGAGAAATACAACCTGACTTATGACCGTTTTGCTTCGATCAAGCCCGAGCTTATCTGGGTGGATCAGCCCATGCAGGGATTGACCGGTCCTCATAAGTATTATGCAGGCTACGGCGCTTTGATTACCCCTTTAGGCGGACTGGCCCATCTCACCGGTTTCCCCGATCGCCCTCCCATAGGGACCGGCACCAATTACACCGATTATGTTATTAATTCCGGACATCTCTTTATCGCCATCGTTGCCGCCCTCCGCCACCGGGAAAAGACCGGCAGGGGACAGCAGGTGGTCATGTCTCAGTTGGAGTCCGCGGTCTCGATTCTCGAGACCGCCATCCTGGATTACACCGTCAATGGTCGGGCTCATGTCCGCAACGGTAACCGTCATCCCCAAGGGGCCCCCCATGGGGCCTATGGATGTAAAGGTGAGGATAGAGACTGCGTTTATATTACCCCCCAGGGGCCGCAAAAAGGGAAAAAGAATGACCGTTGGTGTGTTCTGGCGGTTTTCACGGATGAACAGTGGAGGGCGTTCTGCCGGGTGTTGGGGGATCCCCCCTGGACCCGGGATCCGAAATTTGAGACACTGGCTGCCCGAAAGAAAAATGAGGATGAACTGGACCGCCTCATCGGGGAGTGGACCAAGGGAAAAAGCCCGGAAGAGATCATGCAGCAGATGCAAAAAGCAGGGGTCCCCGCCGGAGTCGTTCAGGATGCCGAGGATATCTTGACTCGTGATCCTCATTTAAAGGATCGGGGATACCATGTTTATCTTGATCATGCCGAAGCAGGGCGTATCGCCAACGACGGACCGCCTTTCCGATTATCCGAAACACCGGGGCGGATTAACCGCCCGGCGCCCCTGATGGGAGAACATACCGAGTATGTCTGTCAGAAGATCCTCGGTATGACCGAAGAAGAGATCAGCCAGTGTTATGTGGAAGAAATATTTCTCTAAGAACCGGCTCAAAAAGGAAAAGAGGCCGATAGGTGGCGATATTTTGCTTGACAATAATATAAGAAGACTAGAAACAAATTAATGCCGAACAAAAAGTTTTAAGTTTTTCGGACGTTGGAAATTTTCTTATTATAATAATTCTTGACAAAAGTTTACAAATATGGATAAAGTTTCCTAATTGTATACATTACCTTTTTTATCTTTCATTTTTAAGGTTAATTAAATCCTATTGATTAATCGAGTTTACAAGAATGAAACATAAATCCCTCTACAATGAGTCAGAAATCTGCAGGAGAATCAAGGCTTCTCGAATCAACAAGAAATTTACTCTCGAACAGCTGGCCAAACAAACCGGCTTTACCAAAGGTTACCTTTCAAGAATAGAGAAATCCGAAAAATCCCCTCCTATTTCCACATTGGGAATCATCGCCCGTGTCCTGGGGATTACCATCTCCTTCCTGGTGGGGGAAGAGGAACAGCAAACCTCCATCGGCATTGTAAAAAAAGGGGAAAGGCCTTTAATCGCCAGGAGAGGCACCGCTTTCGAATATTCTTATGAGGCCGTTGCCCAGACCTTCCCCAATAAAAAGATGGAACCCTTCATCCTGACCCTCCCGCTTAAACCGAAGAAGAAAATGATCGCCCAACACGAAGGCGAGGAGATCCTCTTTGTTCTCGAGGGAACGATGAAGTTTCTTCACGGAAACCGGGAATACCTCATCGAAGAGGGTGATTGTATCTATTTCGATTCCAGCTTCCCCCATTTCGGTGAATCCGTAGGACGCAAAGAAGCTAAATGTTTTATGGTTATTTACACCCCGACGGCGGAGGAAGGACGCCTTAATTCATTAAGCTTCAAGACATCAACCATCGGTGTCCGGGAAAACTTTTAGAAACACCCTTTTAAATAGTGCTTTGGCAGACGGCGATAAACTGATAGCCGTCTGCTCCATCAGAGATTGCCGCAGGGCTGAAAAGTCCGGGAACCGCTTTTTCCTTTAAAGACTTTGCGCAATAAGACGGAATAAGACGCTCTGGCGGCCGAGACAAACAGGCTGGGCCTTTTTTCCGCCTCACCTCTTATCTATAGAAGACGGTGCTGCCTGGTTTTGAGGAGGTGGTGGACATCACTGAAAAAATACTCGAAGTCAAGGGTTTAAAAACCTATTTCTACACACGGGATGGAGAGCTGAAGGCGGTCGATGATCTCTATTTCCATGTGAATAAAGGGGAAAGCGTAGGACTGGTCGGGGAGAGCGCCTGTGGTAAAAGCGTGACCGCCCTTTCGATCATGCGCCTTATCCCCTATCCGCCGGGAATCATTGTTGGTGGCGAGATTCTCTTTAACGGCTTTGATTTGCTTCGAATCAGCGAAGAAGAGATGCGTGACATCCGGGGCAATAAAATCGCCATGATCTTTCAGGAGCCGACGACGTCGCTGAATCCCGTATTGAGCATTCGCCGACAGTTGACCGAATCATTGGAGCTTCATCGGGGAATGAATCCAGAGACGGCAACCCAAGAAGCCGTGAAACTCCTGGACATGGTGGGCATCCCAGATGCGGTTGGCAGGGTGAATGCCTATCCTTATCAGTTTAGCGGCGGTATGCTGCAGCGGATCATGATCGTTATGGCCCTGAGTTGCAACCCGTCCCTGCTTATCGCCGATGAGCCGACGACTTCGGTTGATGTCACCGTTCAAGCTCAACTTCTGGAAATAATAGACAATCTTAGAGTAAAATTCGGCACGGCCGTGATCATTATTACCCACAATTTAGGATTGGTGGCCCGCTATGTGGACCGGGTGAATGTCATGTACGCCGGACGGCTGGTCGAAGTGGGTCCCACCGATCTTATCTTCGCCCATCCCGCGCACCCCTATACTTTAGGACTTTTAAGATCAGTACCCCGCCTGGATCTCCCTCGCACCCGAGACTTAAGCGTGATCAAGGGCCTGCCCCCCAATCTGGCCCGGCTTCCCGGGGGGTGTCCTTTCCACCCTCGCTGTTATCTGGTGGGCGAACAATGCCGGAAAGAGCGGCCTCTGCTCAACGAGGTGGAGGATAAACATTTTTCTGCCTGCTTTAGAAGCAGCGAGATTGATCGGATAAAGCAAACGGCTACCTAGAGGGTTTTTTATGGCGGAGATGAATGATCGATATTTGGTTGAAGTTGAAAATCTGAGGATGTGGTTTCCGGTGACGGCTGGTGTGATGAAAAAAAGGGTAGGCTCCGTCAGAGCCGTTGACGGGGTAAGCTTTTGTATCCAGCCGGGCGAAACGCTGGGGCTGGTGGGAGAAAGCGGCTGCGGCAAGACCACCACCGGCCGCTGTATTCTCCAATTGAACCGTATCAGCGGCGGAAAGGTGTATTTCCAGGGCGAAGATCTCACCCGGCTTAAGGGCGAGGCCTTGAGAAGAACGCGCCGCAATATGCAATTGATTTTCCAGGACCCTTATGCCTCGCTTAATCCCCGGATGACGGTGGGTGAAATCATCGGCGAGCCTATCTTGGTTCACAATCTGGTCGACAAGAAAGATTACAAAAATCAGGTAGCCGAGTGCCTGAGAATGGTGGAACTCGAACCCTTCATGGCTCGACGCTATCCCCATGAATTCAGCGGCGGTCAACGCCAGCGCATCGGAATAGCCCGGGCCCTGGCGGTTCGTCCCAGTTTTATTGTCTGCGACGAGCCGGTTTCCGCCCTGGATGTCTCGATACAAGCACAGATTATCACGATGCTGATGAGATTGAGAGAAGAATTACATTTGACCTATCTGTTTATCGCCCATGACCTGTCCGTGGTGCGTCATATCAGCGACCGGGTGGCGGTGATGTATCTGGGCAAAATCGTGGAAATCACCGGCAGTGATGAGCTTTACGATAATCCCTTTCACCCTTACACCCAGGCTTTGCTCTCCGCGGTCCCGATTCCCAACCCGGCTGTGGATCGCCAGCGGAAACGGATTTTGCTGAGCGGCGACGTACCGAGTCCGGTCAATCCGCCGCCGGGCTGTCATTTCCACCCGAGATGCCGCGTGGCGGTACCCGCCTGTGCCGAGGCTGAACCGGAGTTAGTCGATATTGGCCATGAGCACTGGGTCGCCTGTCATCAGGTTTGATGAACGAATCAAGGAAATCAGGAGGAATAGTCTGAAATTTCTCGGTTGCTCGTTACTTGTTCCTGGTTCCTCTTTTTCTCGAGCAACGAGCATCGAGCAACCAGCAACGACCATAATCGTTATCGTGTTGAGTTAGGGAAAATTAATCAGATTTTTTGTATCAATTTAGTTTTTTGAAAATCCAATTTTTTTATCCGACAGGATTTACTGGATTACCTGGATTTTTGTGCCTTTCGACTTGTCTGCCTGCAAGCAGACAAGCAAGGGGAAGAAAGGCACAAACCTATCGTCCTGCGGACAAAGCTCCCCTTTCGGCTGAAAGCGGATAGGGGTTGCTCAGGGTCGTCCGGAGCCTGAGCAAGATACATGTAAATCCTGTTAATCCTGTCAGATAATTTATTTTCATAATACGATATGAGAGCCTACATCATAAGAAGACTGCTGTTGATGATACCGACCTTCTTCCTGATCACCCTGACCATCTTCATTCTGCTGCGGGCTGTTCCGGGCAACGTGATAGACCTGATGGTCGCTCAATCCGGTTCCGCTGGGGGTGGCACAGTGACCCGCGAAAACCTGGAACGGGCCTTGGGATTAAATTTTCCGGTTCATGTTCAATATCTAAAATGGATGGCGGGTATTTTTCAGGGCGATTTCGGTGAACATATCTGGACTCGAACCCCCATTCTGGACGACATGCTTCACCGCCTGCCCATCTCCCTGGAACTTGGCCTATTGGCCCTGATAACCGCCCTGCTCATCGCTCTGCCTTTAGGGATACTTTCAGCCATCCGGCAGGATAGCGGCAGCGATTATTTAGGCCGCACCATTGCCATCCTTTTTATCTCGATCCCCAGTTTTTGGACGGCGACCCTGGTGGTCGTCTATCCCTCGGTCTGGTGGGGCTGGTCGCCGGAGGTGACCTACGTCCCCTTTTTTAAGGACCCTTTAAGAAATTTAGGCCAGTTCATCATTCCGGCGATCATCATGGGGATGGTTATGTCCGGAACGTCGATGAGAATGACCCGAACCATGATGCTGGAGGTTCTAAGGCAGGATTACATCAGGACCGCCTGGTCAAAAGGGCTCAGGGAAAGGACGGTGGTTATAAGACATGCCTTGAAGAACGCCCTCATTCCGGTCGTCACCGTGGTCGGCATCGAGTTGCCGGTTTTAATCGCCGGGTCGGTTATTTTGGAGACGATATTCAATCTGCCCGGAATCGGCCAGCTGCTGATCCAGGCTCTGGGTCAGAGAGATTATCCGGCCATCTCCGGTATAAACGTCTTTATAGCCGCCTTTGTTCTGCTCATAAACCTGCTGGTTGACTTGGCCTATGCCTACCTTGATCCACGCGTCCACTATCAATAGATAAGGAAGCCATTAAAATGACTCGGGAAACTATGCAAATCGATGAAGTAACACAGATATCGGTGGCCGCCCCGGAGGAGGCCACCAGCCTCCCATTCCTTCTGGATGTCTTACTCAGGCTGGTCAGGGAGAAACCTCTGGGCACTGTGGGCGGCGCTATTGTGATCCTGCTCCTTCTAGTCGGAGTCTTTGCCAATTTTCTGGCTCCCTTCAGCTACACCGAGCTTCACCTGATGGACTCCCTGGTCCCGCCGTCATCCAAATATTTTTTCGGCACGGATGACCTGGGCCGGGACCTATTCAGCCGGATCATCTATGGAGCCCGTATATCCATGTACGTCGGCCTGGGCTGCAGCGCCATAGGCCTGACTATTTCGGTCATCATCGGATTGCTCTGCGGGTTCATTGGCGGCAAATTCGACCTGATCATGCAGCGTCTGGTTGACGCCTGGCTGTGCTTCCCTCCCTTGTTCATCATCCTGGCGGTGATGGCCGTCATCGGTCCGGGTCTGATTCAGGTCATTCTGGTCTTAGGCGTGCTTTTCGGCGTGGCCCGCTCCAGAATAATTAGAAGTGCCGTCATCGGCGTTAAAGAGAATGTTTATGTTGAGGCAGCCCGGGCCATCGGTGTTCCCACAGGCAGGATTCTACGGAAGCACATCATTCCCAATATAATGGCCCCGATGATTATCCTTTTCACCATAGACATGGGTGCAGCCATCATTGCCGAAGCCAGTATGAGCTTCCTGGGCTACGGTATTCCTCCGCCGATTCCCAGTTGGGGAGGGATGCTCAGCTGGGGAGGACGGCAATTCATGCGCAGCGCGTCATGGATGGCCCTCTGGCCCGGACTGGCTCTGGCTATTGTCGCCTGGGGCATAAATATGCTGGGAGACGGACTGAGAGATATCCTGGACCCAAGACTCAGGGGGGGCTTGGGGCGTTATAATTTGAACATGGGAAAATTACTCCGGAAGCTGGAGCAAAAATACAAGAAAGAAGAAGGGCAAGGCGGCAATAAGCCAAACAGGACATGACGTTTAATATTGGAGAAATGGAGGTGGGACAGCAGAGGCGTTAAGACGATCAAGGTTAACAATCTTGCACAAGGAGGAAAAAAATGGGAAGCAAAGGAAAAAAGAATTGGAGGATTGTAGCAGAGGTTATAGGAGGCCTGGCGATTCTGACCCTGGTGTTCTGCTGGACAGCGACCATGGGCGTGGGGCAAACGAAGAAAGGGGAGGAACCGAAGCGGGGCGGGACGCTCACCCTCGTCTCTGAGCTGGCGCCGACCGGGGGATTTGATCCGGTCTATTCTTTGTCCTACTGGCATCTCGGTCCGGTGACTATCCCGCTCATGAGCGGTGATTTCTTCGCCGGACCTGCCGGGCAGAAAAAGGTTACCTGGCGCTATGCCGAGCAGGAAGCGCCTGAATTCATGACCAAGGGCTTGGCCGAAAGCTGGACCATACCCAACCCCAGGACCATTATCTTCAAGCTGAAAAAAGGTATCAAATGGCATAATAAACCGCCGGTGAACGGCCGCGAGGTCACCGCCGAAGACATGAAGTGGAGTTACGAGCGGCTGACCAAGACGCCTTCTTCCGGCATACCCGAGATTGAGAAGGCGCAGGCTGGCGGCAAGATCACTTATACCGCCGTGGACAGGTATACCTTCAAAGTGGAGTATGCCAAGGCCGACATGCGCAGCATGTTCACCACGCGCGACTGGTATCGTCATACTGCCAAAGAAGTCATCGAAAAATTCGGGAACCAGAACGACTGGAAAAATGTGGTCGGTAACGGGCCGTTCCTGCTGACGGATTATGTGGAAGGCAGCAGCCTGACCTATAAGAGCAATCCCAACTACTGGGAGAAGGATCCCCAGGGCCGGAAGCTCCCTTATATCGACGGCTTTCAGATTCTGATCATCGGGGACCGCTCCACCCGGCTGGCGGCGCTAAGGACGGGCAAGGTTGATCTCTTAAGCGAGGTTGATTGGCGCGACGCCGAGGACATCATGCAAACCAACCCCAACATCAAGACAACGGGTGAATATATTATCAACGTACCCTATGTCGGCTTTAATTCCAGCGTCAAGCCCTTCGATGATCTCAGGGTTCGTCGGGCGCTATATATGGCCATCGATGAAAACGCTATTGTCAAAGGTTATCACAAGGGCCACTCCTCCCTTGTCATAACCGGAATGCAGCCCCCGGGATTCCCTATGGTTCCAACCATGGCCGAGCTCCCGGCTTCGACCAAAGAACTCTTTCAATATAATCCGGAAAAGGCCAAGCAGCTCCTGAAAGAAGCCGGTTATCCCGATGGATTCAAGACGAGCATGAGTATTCTGGCCCGCGATGAACCTTACGCCTCTCTGGTCAAAGCCTTCTGGGCCCAGATAGGCGTGGATGCTTCGATCAACGTGCTTGAAGTGGCCAATTTTACCAGCCAGCTCTATGGCTTTAAATTCCCTTCCTGGGTGGGCCGCTGGGGTTTTTCCTGGGGGAACTGGTCCTGGGTATTTCAACCGGGGGCCCACTGGAATTTCACTCGAATCACCGATCCGACGCTCAGCAAACTCATAGATGAAGCGACCATGAACTACGTAGACTGGAAAAAATGGGTCAAAGACTGGAAAGCCATCAACATCCGCGTTCTCGACCAGGCCTACGAGCATCTTATCCCCGGTCCGAATGTTCGTACCATGTGGCAGCCCTGGATGAAGAATTACAGCGGCGAACTCTACCTTGGCCGAACGGGCTATTTCCTGTACCCGGCTTATGTCTGGCCTGATAAAGGCAAATAGAGCCTCATCATAACGTCCCAGGCGAAATGGAAGATTTCCTGCACCTTGGTTCAGGGAATCTTCCCGGCCAGGAAAGGCATTTCGTCCAGCTGCGACCGCGAGCAAAGAGCCCTGGCCGAGCCGGGGCCGAGGTGAGGTGCCCTCCCGCTCATGAATTTCAATATTTAAAAAGGAGATACATCATGAACTATTCAGACCTGGATATCAATCTCACCGATGAACAAAAGATGATGCAGGATACGGCCAGAAGGTTTGGAATGGAGATTATGCGGCCTGCGGGTATTGAATTGGATAAGCTCGCCGATCCGGCCGAGGTCATTGGCGAAGGCTCGGTTCTTTGGGATGTTTTTAAAAAATTCCGGGAACTGGGTTTTCACAAAAGAGCCATTCCCAAGGCCCTGGGCGGGATGCTGGAAGATTTCGATCCCTTGGACGGATTGCTCTTAGCCGAGGAGATGGGTTACGCCGACGGGGGATTGGCCATCAGTCTCGGGGTGGCCGGCCACACCTTCCGCTATGCGGCCATGTCAAACGACCCGGAGCTCCAGGGGTGGGTCCGTGCCTATTGTGAGGACATGGACTGTCACCNNNTCACCTGATCGGCTGCTGGGCTATTACCGAACCCGACCATGGTTCCGACTGGATCCTGGCTTCCGACCCGACCTTTACTGATCCCAGAACGGCTCCCTCACTCAAGGCGGTTTTAAAAGGAGACGAATATATTTTGACCGGCCAGAAATCGGCCTGGGTCAGTGACGGGACGATTGCCACCCATGCCACGGTTCATGTCAATCTGGAACCATCCAAGGGGATGCATGGCACGGGCATCTGCGTCGTTCCCCTGGATCTGCCCGGGATCTCCAAGGGGAAACCATTAAATAAAATGGGCCAAAGGCCTCTCAACCAAGGGGAGATCTTCTTTGAAGAAGTTAAAATACCCAAAAAATTTATGGTCTTCTCCGATTACAGTATTTCCCAACCTTTAATAAAAGGGATTTTTACCGGTGCTAATACGGGCATGAGCGTTCTCTTTGCCGGACTGGCTAAGGCCGCCTTTGATGAGGCCTTGAAATACTCAAGAGATAGGGTTCAAGGGGGTGTCCCGATATTTGAGCATCAAAACATCAAGCTCAAGCTCATGAACATGTTTACCCTGGTCGAGAGTGCCCGGTCCCTGGCTCGACGAACTTCCGCCTTCAACGCGGCCAATCCCCCCGGTTCCCTGCCTCACGCCGTGATCGCCAAGGGTCTTTCCACCGAGGCCGCCTTTAAGGTGGCCAGTGAGGCCATGCAAATTTTCGGAGGAAACGGCCTGAGTAAAGAATATTGCATTGAGAAGATATTCAGGGACGCCCGGGCCTCCATGATCGAGGACGGGACCAATGAGGCGCTGGCCTTAAGTGGTGCCGTTTTTTTGTAAGATTATGGATAACAAATAATTATCAATCAGGTGGCCTTGAAAACAGGTTGGGCCTTTTGGAATAAGGACCACCGATCCGGAGGCCCGCCAGTTTCACCGCGCCCCTATGATAGCCGTCGGGGAATAATTTCTCCAGTTCCTCAAGATCGATCTGATTAGCCTCACAGGTTTCATAAACGGTGGGAACTTCTTTATTCTTCCGGTAGCTGTCCCGAAGGAATTTTATGATTTTCCAGTGCCGGTCGGTAAGTTTACCCCCGGGAATTTTTTGTCCATAGGCCCCATAAATGGCGTAATATTCATCCCAATCCTCGGGATTGACCAGAAAGCCACGCACATCGACCTCGTAGGTCTTACTATACACATCCATAAAAGGCATGTTCTCCGGTTGAAAAACCAGGTCAAAGGCCGGGCCCAGATGGGCCCCCCGGGAGATCAAACCGGCTAATTTGCAGGCCCCCCTCCAATATCCGGTGGGGAAGAGTTTTCTCATTTCTCCGATACGTAATCCGCAGCCAAAACAGGTTTCATAAACATTAGGCCAGATTCCTTTTTCTGAAAAATACCGGCGAATCCAATGGATGACATCCCAGTGCTCTACGGTTAATCCCTGGGGAATTTTCAGTTGAAGAGCCATCCCTTCGGCAAAATTCTCATCCCAATCTTCAAACTTCTCCAAAAAACCACCCGAATCGATCTCGTAATCTTTTCCTTTATGGCTGAAAATACCCACCTCGCCCTCCTTTTCCAGTCCTACGGAGTTTGAAAAGAAGCTGAAGATCAGAGCACCTCCTTCATCTTTTTTCAAGCAATTCAATCAGAACCCCATGGGCTCTTTTGGGATGGATGAAACGGTTGCCCAGAAGGGTATAACCTCTTTCCCGGCAGGTGGCCAGTACCTTTCCCAGATCCTCCACCTCCAAAGAAACATGATGCAGGCCTTCCCCGTTCTTTGTCAGGAACCGTTCAATCAGACCGTTCTGACCTCTGGGTTCCAAAAGTTCAAAAAGTCCCTGGCCAATGGTTAACATGCGTGAAAAAAACTCCGGGGTTTCCAATTTGTAATCGGTCAGCTCCGCGCCGATAACCTCTTCGAAAAATCCGGCAACTTCCTCTATATTCTTGACCGCCAACCCTATATGATGGATCTTATTTTCCATATTTAGATTCTTAATCCATAACTCTGAGAATTTATCTCTAACATTTTATACAGAGGTCATAGGGGGTCTTGTTTTTTGGGGATTGTCCAAAGGGTAACTCATCGCCCTATCCCGGCCCAAAAGCTAAGTTTATTAGGAGTAGGGCATTCACCCAAGCCTATTTCGGGCTATGGTGAAGGCCTGCCTCTGCAATAGTTAAAATATTGGGCCCGGCAAAGAAGCACATGGCTTGGGGTGGACAACCCCAAAAAACAAGACCCCCTATGACCTCCCCAATTTCAAATAGCTTTGGTTAGTCCTTAAATTACTTTTTCAAAACTAAAATATTGGCTCCGCCGACACCCACATTATGAGCTACTCCGATCCGGGGGTTATTGGGCACCTGCCTCGGTCCGGCCGTCCCCCTCAGTTGCTGGACAATCTCGTATAACTGGGCAATCCCGGTCGCGCCCATGGGATGTCCACGGCTTTCCAGCCCTCCATCGGTGTTCACGCCCACCTGCCCGTCAATATTCGCTTTACCTTCCCAGACATATCGGGCACCTTCCCCCATGGGGCAGAGGCCCAATTCTTCGATGGCGAATACTTCTCCGGGACTGAAGGCGTCGTGGCATTGAACCACATTGACATCTTTGGGACCTATCTCGGCCATTTCGTAGGCTTCCCGGGCCAATCTGGCTACAAAACCCTCGGCCACATCGCCGCCGACTGATCTGGAACTATATTCCGGGGTCCCGCTGGCCCAACCGGCAATGGTGACCGGCTGGCCTCTGAATTTATGGGCCACCTCCCCGGCGCAAAGAACCGCGGCCGAAGCGCCGTCGGTGGTGGGTGAGCACATGTACAGGGTGATGGGATCGGCGATCATCCGACCATTCATAACCTCTTCCAATGAAATTTCCTCCTGATATTGGGCGAAAGGATTCATGGTGGCATTCTTATGATTTTTGACCGAGACCTGGGCGAACATCTCGGCGGTCGATCCATAGTCGGTCATGTGGCGGCGGGCTCTCAAGGCGTATTCCGCCGGCATCAAATACATACCCATAATTTGAACGTAATTGGACAGTTTGGGATTAACCGGGCCCGTCACCAACCCCCTCTGCATTTTTTCCACACCGGTACAAAGAACCACATCATAAAACCCGGCGGCAATGGCCCAGGAAGCAATTCTCACGGCCGTGGAGGAGCTGGCGCAGGCCTTTTCCACATTATCGATCAGGATCCCTTTCCGGCCGAATTGCCCAAAAACGGACTGACCGGTTCCGGTGATATTTTGGACCCGGCCGCTGAAGCCGGCTTCTATCTGATTGAATTCCGCACCGGCGTCAGTCAGGGCGGATTTTATGGCCACTTTGGCCATATCCTCCACACTCTTATCCGGCCAGCGTCCGAATTTGTGGAGACCGACGCCGATAATGCAAACCTCTCTTAATTTTTTCCAGGCTTCTATCTTTCCCATTGAATAAACTCCTTTCCGTTGTGAAACCGTCATGTCCCGGCAGGGACTGACCCTGTGAAACCGTCATGTCCCGGCAGGGACTGACCCTGTGAAACCGTCAT
>JACQYK010000228.1 GCA_016208255.1 Deltaproteobacteria bacterium
CAGGGGTTAAGCTTATCCTTAATTTATCTCATTTATCTCATTTCACAAGATCGGCAGGAACCATTTTGAAAATATTGAAAGTCCCGGTGGCGGTAGCCACCAGTTTATCTTCGGGGTTTTTTACCACCGATTCCAGAAAAGCAATATTTTTCCCCTTGTGAATAACCCTGGTTTCGCAACCCAGCCTGCCTGACCTCATGGATTTTAAATAATTGATCTTGATTTCGATGGTGGCGCATTGCTCGTCATCTTCCAATAAGGTGGAAAGGGCGCCACCCATCCCGGTATCGGCCAGGGAGTAAACTACCCCGCCGTGTAAGGTGCCGTAGGGATTCAAATGGAAGTCGGTGATCGTAAGCTCGGTGCGGCAGAAGCCTTTTTCCATTTCGGTGAAGTGAAGCCCGATCAGATCACAAAAGCGATTGGCCGGTTTTGAAGAGGCTGATTTTTCTTCTGGCATGTTATCGGCTTTCTATCGGGTGACTGGACTGGGTGGACCCGGGTCTTATGAAAAAGTAGTCCTTTTGATTGGTATTTGTCAAGGATTTCCCGACTCCTGGTTTTCCCCGGAATTAAACCGCCATGCCCCGCCTTTGGGGGCGTGGCACCACGAATCATGAAAACAGAGTTCGTTTGACGCCGAACTCTATTTCCGTATTAAATTCCGGATTTCAGAGGGACCGGGTTTTCGGCCGGGAGCCAGGTTTTTTCGGCGTACCGCCGGTAGAGGAGCCAGCATTGGACAAATTGGGAGATATTCATAGACCACCAAACCGAAGTGGCCCCGAAACCGAGGATGACGACCAGGAAGTAGGCCAGGGGCAAGCGGATAAACCAGACGCTCCCGGCCACCCGGATCATGACGCTTCGGGTATCACCGGCCCCGCTAAGCCCGCCGCCGAGGATGATGCCCAGGGCCATAAAGGGTTCGCTGATCATGGAAATATAGATATAGAGCACGGTTTCACGAACGACCACCGGATTATTGGAAAGAAAAGAAGCGATCCACCGGGCATTGACGACAACCAATAAAGCCATGAAGGCGACCACCCCCACTCCGATCCAGGCGGTCATCCTTCCGCTCCGATAAGCCTCATCCCGCTCCTTTTCACCCAGCAGGTTCCCTACGATCACGGCATTGGCCATATTGAAGGCAAAGGCCGGCAGATAGATGACCGATTCCAGGCGGAGACCGGCGGTCAAAGCCGCCAGGATCTCGACCCTGTTTTCCGGCAATTCACTGATGATCAGGAAAAGGACCAGGCTTCCGGCCTGCCACAGGAGTTGGACCGCGGCCATGGGCCAGCCGATCAGGGCCATCTTTTTGATCAGGGTCGATGAAAAGGAAAAGGTCTTAGTCATTATTTTTTTAACGTGAGACAGATTGATGAAACAACCCAGGAGGGAGGCGGTGGCCGTGGCCAGGGCAATTCCCTTAAAGCCCAGGGGGGTGAAGAAAACATACAAGAAGATGAGACCGATGTTGAGGACGCAAACGACGGCCATGGTTTTTAAGGAGGTCCGGATCCGGTTGCAGGATCTCAGGATCCCGTTGGTGTTGATGACCATATATTGAAATAAAAGACCCCCTGAATAAATCTGAATCAAGGGGACAGTGAAGGGCTTGACCTGGACCGGGATGTTGAGGAGATCGATCAAAAAAGGAGCGAAAATGAAGCCGGAGAAGGCGATTAGGAGCCCGGCTCCGGCCGTAGTCGCTAAGGAGGAGAAGAGGGCGGCACTCAGTTGATCTTGATCCCCGGAGGTGAACAGCTGGGAGACTACGGCTACCGTTCCAACCGTCAAGGCATTGGCCACCACGATGATTATAAAATAAAATTGGATGACGAAGCCGTAGGCGGCCTGAATGTCTTTTCCCAGGCGACCGGCCACAAAGACATCGGTCAGGCCGATCAGGGCTTCGAAAACCATGATCAGGGTCATCGGCCAGGCGAGCTGCCAGCTGCGGGCGGCAAAGCATTTTATGTTGTCGCTGTTACACTTCTCCAACATGGTCGATTCTTTCCATCCTGATCCCGTTTTTGGGGGGGATGAGCCTCTTATTTAGGTCAACGGAGTCGAACGGATCCTGGTGTCACGCCACCCAAAAGCGGGGCCTAACGGTTTAAAACAGGAATCTTATGAGCCGTCCGATTTGAGATATCCCAGGGCGGAACGGACCAGGGTATCGACACCGATGACCAATCCGGATTCATCCATATCAAACTGGGGATGATGGATGGGATAGACATAACCTTTTTCCTTATTTCCTACCCCAAGGCTGAAATAACAGCCCGGGACCGCTTCCAGAAACCGGGCCATGTCATCGCTTCCCATGGAAGGTTCCGGGATGTGGATATTTTCTTGGCCGACGGACCGAATCGCGGCCGACCTGACTACCTGGCACATGGCCGGATCGTTGACCACCGGGCCGACTCCGCCGAGGTATCTTATTTCATGAGATCCCCGGTAAGCGGAGGTGATTCCTTTGAGAATTCGATCCATTCTTTGTTGAATCGTTCCCCTGAGCTCCGGGTCCAGGGTTCGCACAACGGTCCGGAGGGTCACTCGATCGGCGATGATGTTTCCCGCCGTTCCGCCTTTTATCATACCGATATGGATCACCACCGGATTTAAGGCTGAAACCTCCCGGCTGACCAGACTCTGCAAAGAAGTGATGACGTTGGCGCTGATGAAAATGGCGTCCACCCCGCTTTCCGGGTGAGCCCCATGACCCATTTGACCGTAGACCCTGATGGAAAAGGCATCCGAACCGGCTAAAAAGGCCCCATTCCTGATTCCGATCTTCCCGACCGGCATAGCCGTGCTGAGGTGAAGACCGATCGCTGCCTCAACCCGGGGATTTTCTAAAACCCCCTCCTCGATCATTAATCGGGCACCGTCATAACCCTCTTCCCCGGGCTGAAAGACAAATTTGATATTTCCGGAAATTTCACCCCGGTGCGCGTTCAATATCTTTGCCGCCGCCAGGAGGATAGCCATATGACCATCATGGCCGCAGGCATGCATGACGCCGTCATTTTCGGACCGGTAGGAGACCTGGTTTTTTTCCTGGATGGGAAGGGCGTCCATATCGGCCCGCATCATTAATGTTTTGCCGGGCTTAGCCCCTTGAAGCAAACCGGTCACACCGGTTTGGCCCACTCCGGTGGTAACCGCCAAGCCTGTCTTCTCCAAATAGTCGGCAATCCTTCGCGAGGTCCGAATCTCTTTTAACCCCAGCTCGGGGTGCTGATGAAAATCCCGGCGAAGGGAAATGATTTCTTCTTCCATGGCGGATATCTCTTTTTTAAAATCGTTTGACATATTTCCTCCGGGCAAAGAATGGTTTGATACCAGGGCCTTATAGTAACGTCTCCGGAGGGCTTCGTCAAAAGGAAAAAGAGGATGTCCTTATTTCGGTATCCATTCGGAAACTACACCCTTCCCAATGGAGTGGTCAATTATCCACTTTTAGCGTTCATCAAAAGGGGTCAAATTTTAGTTGGGTATAGAAACCCTGGTCCCTTGGACCAGGTCAGAGTTCAGTAGGCTTTGCCTTCTGAACGGTGTTTTGGTTAAAACGAAACGTATAATCGTTAATTTAAAAAAAAACTGATGAGATCAATTATGATGAAATCGTGAAAAACCGTCATTCCCGCGTAGGCGGGAATCTAGGCTATGCTCAGCAAGTTAAAATCCTGGATTCCCGTTTTCACGGGAATGACGAAAAAGAGGTTTCGGCGACTGATTACGATTTCAATAATCGGAATAATGATTGAACTTTTCGATATAACTTTTTCCAAATTCTAAGTTGTATTTCACTTGATAAAGCTTGAACCTGGTAAATCAGTCCCTCTGGGCTTATACCAATGCAGGCCCCTTTGGGGTCGGGTTTTTACTGGAAAAAACCAAGCCCGCATCTGGATCGACCAGGATTTGAAAAAAGATGGATATTAATCCCCGGACACGGGCAGGAAGAGGGGCAGGTTAGGAAAATCTTGACTTATATTAATTTTTGATTAATATACCTTGAAAAATTTTGAAACGATTCAGGGTCTCGGGAAATATCCCGGGAGGAACCTCACGAAGGTCGGGCCGCCGTCGAAACAACCGTTTTGATGGCGGTTTTATTTTAGGAGGTTCCTATGAACGGAATAGGGAGAAGAATCATCCTGACCAGTCTGGTATTAGTGCTGGGAGTTTCACTCGTCTTTTTGTCCGCTTTTCTCCTTCGCTTCCTTGCCAAACCTTGGGTTGTTTTAATTTTAAGTCTGACTGGTATTGTTTTGATCGGGCTGGTTGTCAAGCAGGCCGGGGCCAAATCGATTTTCACTGATTCCCTGCCATAGGTTACGAATTCGATCAGGATAGCCATGAACGATTACTTTTCTTTGATTTTAGGTGTTGTCTGTGCCGGGATTGGTGGAGAGCTTTTTGTTCGCGGAGCGGTCGGCCTCGCCCATTGGGCGCGGGTTTCTCCGGGAATTATCGGCGCAACCGTTGCCGCCTTCGCCACCTCCAGCCCGGAATTGGCAGTCTCCCTCAACGCCGCTTTAGCCGGAAAACCTCAAATCGCCCTCGGCGACGCTTTGGGCAGCAATATTATAAACGTTGCCCTGATTCTCGCCCTCGCCTTGGTCATTTCTGGAATACAAAGTCCTCGTGACACGTCTATTTTTAGATGGCGTGCTTTCCAGATTCGACGGCATATTAATGTTGATCATGTTTCTTGCCTGGTTTGTGGCCGTGGTTATCGAGGCACGAAAACAGCGAAGTGCCGCAGAGAAGATCCTGGGGGAGCGTCGAGGCTGGTTGGTCGCTCTTTCGTGTGTCGCCGGTCTTGCCTCCCTGGTCGCCGCCGGAAACCTCATTGTGACGGGAGCCAGAGGCATCGCCATTTCCTTTGGCATAGATGAATTCATTATCGGGGCAACTATTGTTGCCGTGGGCACGTCGGTCCCCGAACTGGCGACTATCGTCATAGCCAAGCTTCGCGGACACGACGAGGTTGGTCTGGGAACAATTTTGGGCAGCAATATCTTTAATGGTATTTTTATCGTTGCTATCGCGGCCATTATCTGCCCCATTACGGTTGGTTGGCGGGAGGTAGCTACTACATTGACCTTTGGTCTCCTGGCTTTGCTGTTCACTTACCCAACGCGCAAAGGTTTCATTGGGCGAAGGCGGGGGGTCTTGCTGCTGGTCTTATATGCCGTTTTTCTCGGCACGCTTCTTCAACGCTGAGCGGCCCAACCATTTGCCGAACACCTCAGTCCTGTCAATGCTCTTTTTGGGCTTATCCTCTCCTTAGGATAAGCCGGGATTCTTGCGGATCAAATCGGGTTTTTGTTCAAGATGTCTTTTGGAGACGATGTTTGCGGTCTCGGTCTCCTCATCATAAACGATAAAGGCCTCTTTTTTTTCCAGTTGTTTTTTGACCATCTCCACGTTCTCGTCAAGGGATTTTTCGGTATAACCGGAATCCGTGCCCTCCCGGGTGACAAATTCTTCGATCAGTCCCCGCAAGGCTTCCCGGCTTAATTTTTCATAGGGGATAATCATGGATCGTTCCCCTACCAGATATCCTTTATGGCAAAAGACAAACCCAGGGCCTTCAAAGTTTCAGGAAGCGGCTTACCGGTTTCCTTATCCCAGCCCATGCGTTGGTAGTAATCATCCAGCATTTCATCCAGCCTGGGCATGATGGTCTTCCCGGCGAAAGGTCCGTCGACCGGGGTCGAGCCGTAACGCGGGGAAGGGGCCTCCAGGGCCCGGGTATGTCCTTCCCTGAAATTATAAACCCGGGCCAGATTCACAATGCGCCGTCCGACCAGTTCCGCCTGCTCTTCATTATAATTCCAGCCGGTGGCTGCACTGAGGGCTTCGGCCAGAACCTTGACCGAGGTTATGGTGGAGAAGAAACAGACGCCCAGGGTATCGACGAATGACATGCGCCCCTTCCCCGAAAGGGTATTGGATACCACGGCCTCCGGCTCCAGGGCCTGTCCCACGGACATGACCGTCGGCGGCCGGGATTCCAGGGTCCCGGTGTTGGAGGTCAGCTTGTCAAACATTTCGGTCCAATAGGCCCGATGGTCATAACCCCGGGGCGTGTTCCCTTTTTTGGTATGAATCGCGAAATTGGGCGCTTCTCCCCCGATCCGTTGAGCGGCCCGCATGGCCCCCTCGGCCAGGATATCGCCAAAACCCTTGCGCCGGGCAATGGCCTGGAGTATGGATTTCACACCTTCCACATTACCCCAGCCCAGTTCGAGGCCGTCTAAATCGGCCTTGGTGACCACCCATGGCCGAAAGGCATTCAAATTCCGGTTCTTCAACCGATAATCCCTGGTAGGGTCCTTCGGTGATGGTCGAATCATGACAGTGGTGCATCTGACACATCCAGCAGGGATTGGGTTTGGGCTGAAAACGGCCCCGGATGTATTCCGGCGTAAACTGTTCCAGCTTTTCTTTATCGGGATAGATGTTGGTCGTATAGTTCTTAATGGGCAGGGCGCCGACCTTTTCCACCAGTCGATAGGTGCCCAGGGTGCCGTATTGGTAAAGGTTGCGGGTAAAGGGATTCTCTTTAACCGTATCGCGTATCATTTTGGAAAGGGCCGCCACCTTTTCGGGATTGTACAGGGGAACGGTCATGGTTCCCCGGGCCACGGCAATGGCTTTGAGGTTTTTGGAGCCCATCACGGCGCCGATGCCATTGTGTCCGGCCACATGTCCCTTATCGGCTACGATGGCCGCGAATTTGACCAGGTTTTCCCCGGCCGGTCCGATAGCGGCGACACTCATCCCCCGTTTTCGATAGCCCAGTTCTTTCTTGATCTGATCTTCGACCTCCCAGGTATCCAATCCGGCCAAATGACCGGCCTCCCGCAACTCAGCCAAACCATCATGAATATAAAGGTAAAGAAGACGGCCGGCCGCGCCCTGGATGATGAGGGCATCAAAACCGGAACGCTTGAGAAAAGCGCCCCAAAATCCGTTGGCCTGGCTGAAGGCCGCTCCCCCGGCCAGGACACCTTTGGTGGTTACCGAAAAGGTGCCTCCTCCCGGAATGCGGGTGCCGCCCAGGGGACCTGTGGCGAAAATGAGCCGGTTCTCAGGAGCGAACCATTGAATTTCCGGGGGCACCTCCCGGTAAAGATAGGCAATCCCGAAACCGGCGCCGCCCAGGAATGTTTGGGCAAGTTCGATATCCAGGGGTTCTTCGATGATTTTTTCATGGGTTAGATCCACCCGAAGCAGTTGGCCCGCATAGCCGTAAAGGAGTGGTGATGGCATGGAAACCTCCATTCGTCTTGAATTTTATAATATTATCACAGAGGCTGATCGATCGGACAAAAATAGTTGTTATGGACTTGCCACTGATTATAACCGAGATGAGAAAAAAATGCATGCCTGACGTTCCATCCGGAAATCCGAGATTTCCGGATGGAAACTAATTAGAATCCATACCATGAGATTAAACGATATTTTTTAGGAAAATACAGGGTTCATATTATTTAAATTCCTGGCCTAAAGAGGTAATCTGGAAAAAAATCTCAGAGAGCAATCAATTCAAATGGAACGTCACGCCTCGCTTTTAGGGGCGTGACACCACGAGTCGGTCGGCCGTCCGCCGACCTAAACAGGAGGCCTCCAAGGAGGCCGAGACATGAAAACAGGGTCGTTGGGTGGTGAACCCTATTTTCGAACTAAAAGGAGGAAGAATC